>JAURMM010000066.1 GCA_030830685.1 Gammaproteobacteria bacterium
GAACATTCAGGAGGCCTTGCTCATCGAAGTCAGCCACATTCCCATCGGCTTGCTCGCGCTGGTAGCGGGCTCCGCGCGCTGGCTGGAGTTGAGGGCCGATTCCCGGGTAAGAGAGCGCGCGGCGTGGGTGTGGCCATTGGCCTTCATGGGGGTTGGACTGGTGTTGATGTTCTATCGTGAAAGCTGAGCCACGCACCCAGACTCGTGCGTAAATGCGATACGGTGCCGGGCAATGCGCGCCTATAATCAGCCACCCGATCCAAGGTCACACCAGATCATCCCCTATGCCCCAGGAACGCAAGCCCGCTGGTCATCACACGCGCCACAAGGCCTTGCTGGTGACCGAGTCAGCCGGTGGTGGCAAGCTTCTGCTTGCGGCGCTGGCCAGGCTGGGGAATCACTGGGAAGGCGTGGTCTGCCGTAATGGCAGGCGTGCCCTGCAGATCATTCGCGAACAGGGGCGCGAGTATGATTTTGCGGTCATCGGCATGGTGTTGGGAGATGTCAAGGGACTCGAGGTCCTGCGCGCCTGGATGAAGGCAGCCCCCGACTCCCCGGCACTGGTCATCTCCTCGGTCACGGAAGAACGTACGGTCCTCGCGGCTATCCGTAATGGTGCGCGGGGTTACGTGGTAGAGCCAGACAACGAACGCATCCTGAGCGAAGCCCTGCGTGAACTGCTGTCCGGACACTACCCCATCAGCCCCGAACTTTCCCATACGCTGTTCAGGCTGGCCGGCGCTCCACCGGTGCGTGTCAGCACGGGCGGTTTCAGGCTCACGCCACGGGAAGACGAAACACTGCGGTATCTCTCCAAGGGACTCACGTATGACGCCGTGGCGAAGGCCATGGACATCGCCCTGTCTACGGTGCAGACCAACGTTCGGCACCTGTATCGCAAGCTCGGTGCGCACTCGCAGATGCAGGCCATCAACAAGGCGCGCGCTCACGGCCTGATCTGAGATCAACCTTTCAAGAGATCTCTCATGTAAGGGCTGGGTATGGGCACCCGCATAACCATGGGATGCCAAACCGGAGGCCGGGAAAGTAGTCTGAAACGCATGAGCTCTCCTGCCTCCACGCTGAAAACACGCACCCGCCGGGTATTGCTGGTAGAGGACAATCCCTTGTTCCAGACCCTGGTGCTCGGCGCAGTGCGCAAGCTGGGCCGCGGCTGGGAGGTTCTGGCCTGCAAACGGGGGCGTGAAGCCCTTGAACTCCTGCGCGACAAAGAGGCGTCCTTCGACCTCGCGCTCGTGGATCTAGGCCTGCCTGACATGAGCGGTGTGGAGGTCATCAGCGCCGCCCGCGAAAGCGACCCTGACTTGCCCATCATGGTGATTTCGGTGATCTCCGCAGAAGCCAGCGTGCTTGCTGCCATCAGGGCCGGGGCGCGCGGCTATATCCTGAAGTCAGACTCCGAATCCGCCATGGCAGAGGCCATTGGCCAGGTGCTCGAGGGTAATTACCCCATCAGCCCCGCTCTGGCGCGGACGCTCTTTCGGCTGGCGGGCTCGCCAGCCGAAGGCTCAGTGGAGAATGCCTTCAGTCTCACGCCGAGAGAGTTGGAGACGCTGCGCAATCTCTCCAAGGGCAATGCCTACGAGGATGTCGCGAAGCTGATGGGGATCTCGCTGTCGACGGTGCAGACCAATGTGCGCAATCTGTATCGCAAGCTGGATGCCCATTCCCAGCTGCAGGCAGTGAACAAGGCACGAGATCACGGTCTCCTCTGACTCACGCCTGCTGGCGCCGGACCGGCAGGGTGAATGTGACCGCCGTGCCGGGCGTTTTTCTGCGCACCACCTCCAGAAAAGCACCCAGTTCCCGTGCCCGGCCCTGCATGTTGAGCATGCCGCGCCCCGGCAGCAGGTCCTGAGGCAGACCTGTCCCGTCATCTTTCACAGTGACGGTGAGCCCATCCTGCGGGTGCCAGTGGGCCGAGATCCAGATCTGGCTTGCCCGGGCATGACGCAAGGCGTTGTTGAGTGCTTCCTGCACGATGCGCAACAGTTGCAGCGTTTGGTCCGGTGCGAATTCCGGTGCACCTTCCAGCGCGAGCTCCCAATGCACGGCAACGCGTGAGTCAAAGAGTCGGCGCTGGGTGCGGAAACGGAAATCCGTGAGCGCGTCGGCCAGGGAAACGTCCTGCTGACCGAGTGTATCTACCACCAGGTGCAGATCCGCCATGCATTCCTGCAGGATTTCACTCATCCGCGTGTGATCGATCTGGCCTTGCTCAGCCTGCAGGCGCGCCGTAGTGAGCTGGGAGCCGAAACCGTCATGCACGTCCTGCAGCAGACGGCTGCGTTCCTCAACCCGTGTTTTTTCAACCTCGAGTGCGGTCAGGCGTTCATGCAGGCGCACGAGCTCCTCTTCAGCCCGCTTGTAGGCCGTGATGTCGATCAGCACACCCTCCCAGGCGTGGCCACCGTCAGGAAGGGGGCGCGGCACGGATTCGACCTCCAGCCAGCGCTCTTCTCCTTTCACCAAGACTCGTCCAACCCAATGGAAAGACTTGATGGCACTCAAGGCCTCGAGGTTCAACGCCACGAGCTGCGCGTAATCCTCGGGATGTGTCTGCAGCCAGGCGTTGTCGGGGTCTGCCATCACGGACGCGCGTTCCACATCGAGAATTTTCAACCAGCGATCACTGACGAAGGTGAAGCGGGGAACGCCCTGCCTGTTGGTCGAAAGCACATAAGTGCCCACAGGAATGCTCTCGGTGAGTTGCAAGGCAGTCTGTTCCAGCCGCTGGATTTCTTCCAGCGCGGTGCGGGCCCTGTCGCGTGCCTGTGCGAGCTCGCGAGTACGCAGGCTCAGCATCAGGATGATGAGTACGATGATGGCCACCAAGGTGGCGTAGATGAAAGTGCGGATGACGCCCCGGTGGATCATCTTGCCCACCACCGCGTGATCAGCATGAAGGACGAGAGTACCCACCCTTGTCGCTTGATCCCCGATCGGGTGCACGTGGGGCGGCAGGTCTGGCATGAAGAAGGCCAACACGCCAGCTTCCTTGGCATATGGTTGCCCGATGGATACATGGGGAGCGCCCCCAACGGCTGTCACTTCCACGGCCTTGATGAAGAAACCTGCACGCAACGCTTGAGCAAGGCGCTCCAATTCGAGGCGGTCACGTGCAATCAGGGCATGCGAGATCAACGGCTCGAAGGAAGCCGCGAATTCTTCCAGATTGACCGATACTTCCTGCTCTATGCGACTTTGATTGAGGCTTGAGCCGACTATCAGCGCTGCGAAAAGGAAAGCCGCGTAGCCCGCAAGTAGTCGGCCGGGATACCTGCGGTAAAGAGCACGCATGGAGCGCCTTACGCGGTGAGGCGCATCAATGCCTCACGGTACTTGGCCGCAGTCTGGGCAATGATTTGCGCTGGCAGACGCGGTCCGGGCGGACGCTTGTCCCAGGTAAGCGTCTCCAGGTAGTCGCGCACGAATTGCTTGTCAAAGCTCGGCGGACTCATGCCGGGCTGATACTGATCTGCAGGCCAGAAGCGCGAGGAA
>JAURMM010000067.1 GCA_030830685.1 Gammaproteobacteria bacterium
AGTACCGGGCCCCAAGGCGGCAATGCGGAATTACCTAGCGGTCTATCACCCCGCAACAGTGCCCCCTACCTATCTCGATAACGGAACACCCGGCGACTCGGTCGGTGACGTGAGGGTTTTTCACTTCACCGGCACGACTGGCGACGGCGCGCCGGTGGTGATGGACTGGATCATGACCACCACCGGGCTGGACAGATCCGGGGTCGGATTTGAGTCCCGGGTAGCACTGGGCGTTTTTTCCTTTTCCGGCCAGGACGAGGACCAAGTTCTCATTGAAGGGGTCGGGCTCTACCCGGCTGCTGACAGTACATTTGTTCCCAACAGCTTCCTGAAACGTCCCATCATAGGAGGCACTGGTCGTTTCAAGGGCGCCTCCGGGCAGGTGACATCGGTGCATCTCGAGGATGGCTCCTGGGTACACGTTTTCGAGTTCGATGGCCAGAGGCATCTCAGGCGGTCGCGCTGATGGCTAGGTAGGGCGATCGCCGGGATGGTCAGACCGCGATGTCCTCGTTTCAAAGTTCCTGTCGATCAGTGATGAAGTCCTTCATTCCTCAGGCACTCGGTTTCACGCCGCGGATCTGTTTTTCGCTCATCTTCTGATTTCCAGCGGCGAGGGGTAGGTCCGGCCCGGGCGCAGGGGCCGGAAGCAGGGGGCCGTTTCATAAAAGGCCGGATCCCCATTATCCGCGTGCCATCCCGGAATCCCTGCGAGCGGAAGCGGCCGCAGACGCTGCGGATCATCCAGGCAGTCGCCGTTCAGGATCTCGTGAGCCACGTAACCGGACACTGCCCCCAGTGATCGAGGATCTCCCAGTATCACCAGGCATTTCGCGACAGGCAGCAGGGTCGGTACCAGCAGATGCTCGAGCAGGGCATGACCAAAGAGGATGATCCCGGCGTGCCTCGCCCAGAGCGATGCAGGGTCCTTGAACATGGCGGACCAGTCATGCCGATCCCATGCTGCCAGAAGGCATGGTTCATCGAGGACCACGATGGCTCCCGCTTCATCGAAATGGGTCAATGCGGCCTGACGGCGCGTGCGCGCCCTGCAGGCAGTTGCCTCGAGATCCCGCGCGTAGGCGGCATTGACCGTACATTTGAGCGAGCGACGTTCCAGCCACATCAGGGCATTGAACAAGTCATGCCAGTTGCGCTCCCGAGTGGCGATACGGCCCTCATCGAAGATGCGGGACTCGTAATGGAGGCCTTCGGCGTCGAGCGCCGCGTCCTGCGCCACGAAACTGAGGCGTGCGCCACTGACGGCATGGCGTGCGACGCCCAAGAGGGCATTCAGGCAGGTCAGGCTTGGCCAGTCTGCGCCCAGGAATTGCCGGGCGAGAGCAAAACCCTCCAGGGCAGGATGATCAATGAGCGTGAGCGGCACGGCCTCCCTGGGTGGGGCAACAAAACGCATGGGCGGGGCTGCCTCAGAGCACAGCCTCGATGTCGCGAGCCAGACTCGTCGGTGTGTCCACGCTGCCATAACGTCGCAGCACCTGGCCGTGCTTGTCGATCAGGAACTTGGTGAAGTTCCATTTGATCGCCGTACTGCCGAGCACCCCGGGGGCGGCCTCCTTCAGCCAGGTGAACAGGGGATGTGCGCCCGGTCCGTTGACCTCGACCTTGGCAAAGAGCGGAAAGCTCACCTCATGCCGCGTGGTGCAGAAGGTTCTGATCTCGTCCGCCGAGCCCGGCTCCTGATGGCCGAACTGGTTGCATGGGAAACCGAGCACCACCAGACCGCGCTCGCGGTATTGACGCCAGAGTGCCTCGAGGCCCGCGTACTGGGGGGTAAAACCGCAACGGCTCGCCACGTTGACGATGAGCAAGGTCTTGCCTGCGTAGGCGGCAAGCGTCTGCCGCTCTCCCTCGAGGGTCGTGATTTCCAGCGCTTGGAATTCCATCGCCGCCCCACAGATTGTTTGCATTGCGGAAAAATCGCATGTCTTTGGGGGCAGGGCAAGGTCGGGTATAAGAGTGGCTGAATTTATTCTGCGGGAGAGCCCTTTTGTATCCAGGCGTACATGCACAAAACCATCCCGACAAGCCCTGCTTCATCATGGCCGGCAGCGGGAAAGTGGTCACGTATCGCGAATTCGAGGCACGGGCAAATCGTCTCGCCCATCTGTTTCGCCACGAGGGTCTGCAGCGCCTCGACCATGTGTCCATCTTCATGGAGAACAACGAGCGCTATCTCGAAGTCTGTGGGGCAGGTGAGCGTGCGGGCCTGTACTACACCTGCATCAATTCGTATCTCACAGCCGATGAGCTCGCATTCATCCTGAACGACAGCCAGAGCCGTATCCTGGTGACTTCGATCTCGCGCCTGCCTGTGGTGCGCGAGGCCTTGACTCAATGTCCCGGCGTGACGCTGACTCTGGTGGTGGACGGCGCGGATGAGAGTGACGCGCTTCGCGACTATGCGCGCGCTGTCGCCGACTTTTCTGCCGAACCCATCGCGAATGAAAAGCTTGGCTGCGCGATGCTCTATTCCTCAGGCACCACTGGCCGCCCCAAGGGTATCCTCCGCCCGCTTGCCGACACCCTGCCGACGACCTGGCTGCCGCTGTATCAGTTCGTGAATGGCTTGTGGAAATACCGGGAGGACATGGTTTATCTCTCCCCTGCGCCGCTTTATCACTCGGCGCCCCAGGCCGCTGTGGGGCTTGCGATTCGTAACGGCGCGACCGCGATCATCATGGAGCGCTTCGAGCCTGAGCAGTATCTCGATCTGGTTCAGCGCTACCGGGTGACGCACAGTCAGCTGGTGCCCACCATGTTCAGCCGCATGTTGAAGCTGCCCGAGGCTGCGCGCACCCGCTACGACGTGTCCTCCCTGGAATTTGCCGTGCATGCGGCGGCGCCCTGCCCGGAGCAGGTCAAGCACGCCATGCTGGAATGGTGGGGTCCCATCATTCACGAATACTACGGCGCAACCGAGGGACTGGGCTTCACCGCGTGTACGCCGGAAGAGTGGCTGGCCCACCCCGGCACCGTGGGGCGGGTGTTGCTCGGCGAACTGCACATCCTGGATGAGGAGGGCAAGGAATGCCCCACCGGGACTGCAGGCACCGTGTGGTTCAAGACCGCGACACCCTTCGAGTACTACAACGATGAGGCCAAGACGCGTGAGGCCCGTTCGGCCGACGGCAGCATGAGCACGGTCGGCGACGTGGGTTATGTGGATGCCGATGGATTTCTGTATCTCACCGATCGCAAGACTTACATGATCATCTCGGGCGGTGTGAATATCTATCCACAGGAGTGTGAAAACCTGCTGATCACCCATCCCAAGGTGGCGGATGCCGCGGTCTTCGGGGTGCCGAACGAGGATCTGGGCGAGGAGGTAAAGGCTGTGGTCCAGGTCATGCCGGGGATTACTGCAAACCAGGCGCTCGCCGAAGAGCTGATTGCGTTCTGCCATGCGCATCTGGCCCGCCAGAAATGTCCGCGTTCGGTGGATTTTGAAGCTGAGCTTCCGCGTCTACCGACCGGCAAGCTGTACAAGCGCGTGCTGCGAGACCGCTACTGGGGTGACCGGAAGACCCGCATCGTCTGAGGCAGGTGTGAAGGCAGAACTGGCCCCCGGGTTTGCCCCGGAGGCCAGAGAGCGGCTCCAGGCTCAGGCTGCGCCGAGACGGAAGCCTTCGTAGTCGTTGGCGACTACCTGATTGCATTTCTCCACGTAGGGCGGGAAACCTACATAGGGCATGAAGACCCGGCGTTTGCCCGGGATATTCGCGCCCAGGTACCAAGAGTTGCAGGAATTGAGCAGGGTGCCCGCCGCCACGTCATTGACGTGGGACACCCAGGCCTCTTCTGCATCTTCTGTCGCTTCGATCAGCCGCAGCTGCTTTGCCCGCAGGTGGTCGACGGTGTCTCCGATGAACTCCACATGCTGTTCGATCGAGGTAATCATGCAGGTGAGGACCGATGGGCTGCCTGGTCCACTGATGGTGAACAGATTGGGGAAGCCTGCCGTGGTCAACCCGAGGTAGGTCCGCGGACCCTCCGCCCATTTCTCGCGCAAGGCCAGGTTGCCGCGACCCCGGATGTCGATGCGGTTGAGTGCGCCGGTCATGGCGTCGAAGCCGGTCGCGAAGACGATCGCATCCACTTCGTATACACGCTCGCCCACGCGCACTCCGGTGGTAGTGATGCCGGCGATGGGCTCCTTGCTCACGTCGACCAGCAACACGTTGTCCCTGTTGAAGGTCTCGAAATAGTTCGTGTCGGCACAGATGCGCTTGCACCCGAAGATGGCCTTGGGGGTGAGTAGATCGGCCACTACCGGATCGTTCACCTTTTCGCGAATCTTCTCGCGCACGAAATCCGCCAAGGTCTGGTTGACCTGTTCATCCATGAGCAGATCGGCAAAGGCACCGTAGAAATACAGGCCGCCGAGTTTCCAGCGTTTCTCGCATTCGGCCCGGATTTCTTCTGGCGTTGCGTTCGCTGCCAGCTTGTCGTTCATCTGCAGGTCGTAGGCGAGGAACTGTTGCTTGCCGAATTCTCGGATGGCCGGATAGTTGGTCTTGATCCGGTTGCGCTCCTCGTCCGTGAGCGGGGCGTTGTAGGCCGGTATCGAGTAATTGGGCGTGCGCTGGAACACCGTGAGGTGCCGGCACTGCTCGGCGATGATCGGGATCGACTGCACCGCAGAGGAGCCTGTGCCGACCACGGCAACCCTGAGCCCGCTGAAATCCACCCCTTCCTGTGGCCATTGGCCGGTGTGGTAGGTGGCACCCTTGAAGCTCTCCATGCCTTTGAAATGCGGCAGGTTGGTCGAGGACAGGCAGCCGGTCGCCATGATGCAGAACTGCGCGGTCAGGGTCTGGCCCTGATCGGTCCTGACTTTCCAGACGGCGGACTGTTCGTCGAACACGGCCGACTCGACCCGCGTGTCGAACTGGATGTCATCACGCAGATTGAACCGCTCGATGACATGCTCGACATAGCGCAGGATTTCCGGCTGCGCCGCGTAACGTTCGCTCCAGTTCCACTCCTGCTCCAGTTCAGGCGAGAACTGGTAGGAGTACTGCATGCTCTCGATGTCGCAGCGCGCCCCCGGATAGCGGTTCCAGAACCAGGTGCCGCCAGGGCCGTTTCCTGCTTCCAGGACGCGCACCTTCAGGCCCGACTTGCGCAGCCGGTGCAGCATATACAGGCCGGCGAAACCGGCCCCCACCACCACGGCGTCATAGTCCGTCCCGACGGACGGGTGCTTGGTATCAGTCGTCATGCCTAAACTCCCGTTCACTTCTCCAAGGCTTTGATACAGGCGGCCGCTGCCATGCCGTCCTGCGCGGAAGTTCCGCCTGAGGTGCCCACGCCACCGATGACATGCCCCTTGCGCACGATCGGCAGGCCGCCGTCAATCGCGATGACGCCCGGAATGTCGAGCACCCGCAAGGATGTGCCGCCGGCAGGAATCATGTCTTCGAAAACCTTGGTGGGGCGACGCCAGGCCGCAGCGGCACGCGCTTTTTCGACGGCAGGCGCCACCGAGCCAAACTGGGTATTGTCCATGCGCTCGGTGAGCACCTCATGTCCGCCACTGTCCACCACACTCACGACCATCAGCCAGCTGTTTCGGGCTGCCTCCACGCGCACCGCCTCGGCGCAGGTGTGGGCCTGCGCAAGTGTGAGTCCAGAGCCGTACGGCAGGGGCGCTGCGGGCGCCGCCGCGGGCGCTGGGGTCTGGGCCATCACGCTGGTCGAGAACAGGCAGGACGCGACGAGCACGGAACGGCGAATCTTCATCATGAATTTCTCCTGGAGGGCGGGACGCCCGGTTGTGGTTGGTGAGTCGTTGCCCATGGCCGACGATTCCGCGAGGCATTCTGAAATCTCATTGTAGCGACAGTTCGAACTGCGGCCAGTCCACGCGGGGCAGACAGCCAGCGCTGCAGCTCAGATGCGAAGCGTCTTGCCCGGCGCGCCGGGCTCTTCCCGCGCAAGCCGGGGCAAGAGATAGCCGGGCAGCCGGGCATGCAGTGTGCGGTAGAGCTCCAGTGCCCGCTCTTCAGGCACCTCGAAATGGGTCGCGCCACGAACGCGGTCCAGGAGATGCAGGTAATAGGGCAGAACACCGAGTGCAAAAAGCTTTTCCGACAATGCCGCCAGCACCGGGCAATCATCGTTCACGCCCCGCAGCAGCACCGCCTGGTTGAGGAGGGTGACGCCGGCTCGGCGCAGATGGGCACAGGCCGCGGCGACCTCGTCATCGAGCTCCCGGGGATGATTGACATGCAGCACCACCACACAGCTGAGGCGGCTCCGGGCGAGCCGGTCGCAGAGTGCGGGTGTCACCCGCTGGGGCAGCACCACGGGCAGGCGGGTGTGGATCCGCAAACGGACCAGGTGGGGAATTTCCTCCAGCCGATCGATGAGGCCAGCCAGTCGCCGGTCCTCCCACAAGAGCGGATCGCCGCCGCTCAGAATGACTTCCGTCAGGCTCGAGTCCTCGCGCAACACCTCCATGGCGCCCTCCAGGCGGGCAGAGCCGACCGCATCCGCGTAGGGGAACTCCCGCCTGAAGCAGTAGCGACAGTTGATGGCACACCCACCCGTGAGCATCAACAGTCCCCGCCCAGCGTATTTGTGCAGCAGTGCCGGTGAGCGCTGGGCCGAACGGTCCCCCACCGGGTCAGCCACGAAATCAGGCGCCTCGAGGAGTTCTTCACCTCGCGGCAGGACCTGGCGCAGCAGGGGGTCGTCCGGGTCCCCGGCAACCATTCGCGAGACAAAGGGGCGCGGAACGCGAAAGCTGAACTGCCGCGTAGCTTCCGCAGCGAGGCCGACTGCATCCGTAGTCAGGCCGAGGTCTTCGAGCAATTGCTCAGGGCTCGTGTACGCTTCGCGCAACGCCGAGACCCAGGCGTCGGGCTCTGCAAGGGGAGGGGATCGCGCTATCATGCTGAGTCTTTGACTGACACGAGTTCCATTCTAATGGCGTCCTACAGCACCAACCAATTCAAACCCGGCCTCAAGCTCATGCTCGATGGCGACCCCTGCAGCATTGTTGAGAACGAGATGGTCAAGCCAGGCAAGGGGCAGGCTTTCAATCGCGTCAAGCTGCGCAACCTGCGATCCGGGCGCGTGGTCGAACGGACCTTCAAGTCCGGTGATTCGGTGGAAGCGGCGGACATCGTGGAAGTGGAGATGCAGTTCCTCTACAACGATGGCGAAGCTTGGCATTTCATGAACCCCGAATCATTCGAGCAGATCCAGGCCGGCAATTCGATCGTGGGCGACGCCGGTCAATGGCTGAAGGGCCAGGAAATGTGCAGCGTCATGCTGTGGGACGGCCAACCCATCGGGGTCACGCCGCCCAACTTTGTCGTCCTCAAGATTACCCAGACTGATCCCGGCATCCGTGGGGACACGGCGACCGGCGGCACCAAACCGGCCACGATGGAGACTGGCGCCGTGGTCAAGGTACCGCTATTCATCGAGGAAGGATCCCTGCTGAAGATCGACACCCGGACCGGGGAATACGTCTCGCGTGCCAAGGAGGAGTGAGTGAAGACCTGGGTGGGCGCAGCCTGATTCCGGATCCTGGCTGCAGCTCGCCCTTGAGTCCGCCGCGCTGGGGCCCGCTCGCCCCGTGGCACCAC
Organism: Gammaproteobacteria bacterium; assembly: GCA_030830685.1. GTDB lineage: Bacteria > Pseudomonadota > Gammaproteobacteria > CAIKBL01. The sequence continues at coordinate 7,623 of JAURMM010000067.1, forward strand.
CTCCGGCGCCGGGCACGCCTTCTGGCCGATGTTCGCGCGTACTTTTCGCGCACCGGCGCGCTCGAAGTGGAGACGCCCTTGCTGGCGCTCGCCGGCAGCACCGACCCGGCGCTCGCAAGCTTCTCCCTGACGGCGCATGACGGCCGCCAGTGGTGGCTGCAGACCTCGCCCGAATTTGCGATGAAACGCCTGCTCGCGGCGGGCAGCGGCGATATCTTTCAGATCTGCCATGCCTTCCGGCAGGAAGAACAGAGTCGCCGCCATCAATCAGAGTTCACGCTACTCGAATGGTACCGGGTCGGCCTCGATCATCACGGCCTGATGGACGACATGGTCCAACTCCTGTCCGCCATAGGCTTCCCTTTTCCGTTGGAGCGCCACGCCTGGTCAGTCTTGTCGTTGCAGTATCTTGGGTTCGACGCCGCGCTTGCAGAAACTCATGTGCTGGCAGACTTCGCGCGCGCGCGGGGTGGAGTGTTCCAGGAAGCGTTGCTGGACCGCACCGTGCTGCTCGATTGGATTTATGGTTGCGCCCTGCTGCCGAGTCTGCCCGCAGACCGGGCGGTTTTCATTCACGACTTTCCGTGCGAACAGGCGGCCTACGCCCGGCTTGCCCCGGGTGCTCCCTGGCTTGCCGAACGCTTCGAGCTCGTGGTGGGTGAGACCGAACTCGCCAACGGCTTCCATGAAGTCATCGATGCCCGGGAGCAACGGGCCCGCCATGTTCTGGAGAATACCCGACGGCGGGCCGCGGGCCGGCCGGAGGTGCCGTTGGATGAAGACTTCCTCGCCGCGCTGGAGTCAGGGCTGCCCCCCTGTGCGGGCGTGGCGCTGGGGGTGGAACGTCTGCTCATGTTGATGCTCGGTGTGGACGATATCCGCCAGGTCGTCGCCTTCGACGACGGTTCCGCGCGTGATTGAATCGGACGCGAGCAGGGCGCTGGGTGCCGATGGGCCTTTTGCTCGCCTCGATGCTGGCTTCGCACCCCGGGCGGCCCAGCAGGCGATGGCCGAGGCTGTGGCCGACGCCATCGCGGCGCGTGTGCATCTGCTCGTGGAGGCGGGTACGGGCACGGGCAAGACCTTCGCCTATCTGGTTCCCGCACTTCTGTCCGGCCAGCGCACCTTGGTCAGCACCGCCACCCGGACTCTCCAGGACCAGCTGTTCGAGGACGATTTGCCGCGCGTGTGCAAGGCGCTGGGCCTGAACCCTGAGCGTGCCTTGCTGAAGGGACGCACCAACTACCTTTGCCTGCACCGGATGGGGCAGGCGCAAGGACAACCGGGTCTGCTGGCCGAAGATCAACGGCGACTCTCGCGGATCGTGGCCTGGTCCGCCCGCACGGAGCACGGTGATATCGCCGAGGTGGCCGGCGTGCCCGAAGAAGCGGCCATCTGGCCGCAGGTCACCTCCACAGTGGACAACTGCCTCGGACAAGGATGCCCTCAGTTTGACGAGTGCTTCGTGGTGCGGGCCCGCCGCCGGGCTGCTGCGGCCGACATCGTGGTGGTCAACCACCATCTCCTGTTTGCAGATATGGCCCTGCGGGAAGAGGGTTTCGGCGAGCTGTTGCCGACGGTGCGCGTCATCATTGCTGATGAAGCGCACCAGCTGCCTGAACTCGCTGCCCAGGCCTTCGGACACTCGGTGTCCGGGCGGCGCATCCGTGACCTCGTCAGGGACTGCGGGGTTGCGCAGCAAGCGGAAGCGCCCGATATGCCCGAACTGGCTGAGGCCTCGCGCGCACTGGACAGGCAGTTGCAAGCGTCCACGTTAATCTTTGGACAGTATCCGGGGCGGCGTGAATTCGATCCGCTGCGTGAAGAACCCTCCGTGACCGAGGTGCTGGAAAGACTCACGAGCGCCTTGCAACACCTTGGCGTGCAGCTCGCCGAAGCCTCCGAGCGAGGCCCGGGCCTGGAAGCCTGCATGCGGCGTTGCGAGGAAATCCGTGCCCGCCTCGCGGAATTCGGTGATCGCGACAACGATGACTGGGTGCGCTGGCTGGAGGCTTCGCCCCGGGGCTTCGGCTTGCATGCGACGCCGCTGACGGTCGCGGAACAGTTCGGCGCCCGCCTCGCCCAGTCGGCCGCGACATGGGTCTTCTGCTCCGCCACGCTCGCCGTGGATGGGGACTTCGGACATTTCAGGCGGGAGCTGGGGCTGGAGGAAGCCCTGGCCGCAAGCTGGGAAAGCCCCTTCGATTTTGCACGCCAGACCCTTTGCTACCTGCCGTCGATCACCGTAAATCCCAATGAATCGGGTTACTTCGCCGCAGTGGTCGAGAGTGCGTTGGAGGTGATTGCCTTGAGCCGAGGGCGAGCTTTCCTGCTCTGCACCAGCCACCGCGCGCTCGACTATTACGCCGCCCCCCTGCGCGCCCGGCTGTCCTATCCGGTCCTCGTACAGGGCGAGGCCCCGCGGGCCGCACTGCTTGCTGAATTCCGAAGATTGGGCAACGCCGTGCTCATCGGCACGGCCACCTTCTGGGAGGGAGTGGATGTGCGCGGGGAAGCCTTGTCTTGCGTCGTCATCGACAAGCTGCCGTTCGCCCCCCCGGATGATCCGGTGCTGAAAGCACGCGGCCGGCGCCTGACCCACGAGGGCCGCGATCCGTTCCGGGACTACCAGCTGCCAGTGGCCGCACTTACGCTCAAGCAGGGCGCCGGACGGCTGATCCGCGATGTGAACGACCGCGGGGTACTGGTGCTGTGCGATCCCCGCCTGCGCACCAAAGGATACGGCCGGACTTTCCTCCGTGCATTGCCACCCTTGCCGCAGACCCGCAGCCTCGCGGACGTCGCTGCTTTTTTCGCGCTAGAATCCATGCGTCCAAATTACAACACCACAGAAGGGGAGACACATGAGCAAACGCAGGATTGGTGACATCCAGATAGACATCGCACTGGAGATGGCCATTGACGACGGGTTCCCGTCGGAAGTGCTGGTACCGTCCATGACGCAGGACGTGGTGGAAGAACATCGTGACCTGCTCTTTCCGTTCTGCATCAATCCGGTCACCAACGGGCTCAAGCTCAGCATCCATACCTGGATCGTCAAGACGGCACATCACACCATCCTTATCGACACCTGCTGTGGGAACCACAAGGATCGGCCGACCTTCGAGCTGGCGCACCAGCTGAATACACCCTACCTCGACAAGCTCGCCGCCGCCGGTGTGCGCCCTGAGGAGGTGGACATGGTCATGTGCACCCATCTGCATGTGGACCATTGCGGCTGGAACACCCAGCTCAAGGACGGGCGCTGGGTACCCACGTTCCCGAAGGCCAAGTACATCTTTTCGAAAGCCGAGTTCGACCAATGGAACCCTGCTGACGACCGCTTCCCCAAGGCCGAGATCAACAACGGCGTGTTCGAGGACAGCGTGCTGCCCATCATCCAGGCCGGCCAGGCCCAGATGGTCGAGGGCATCCACGCTCTCGAGGACAACCTCATCATTGAACCGGCCCCCGGCCATACCAACGGCAGCATCGTGCTCAAGATCGAATCCAAGGGCGAACGCGGGCTGTTCGCGGGTGACACCTTGCATCACGCCACCCAGGTATTGCGCCCCGAGTGGAACAGTGGCTTTTGCACCTTCCCCGATCAGTCTGCCCGTACCCGACGTGGACTCATGGAGCACTGTGCGGAGAAGAATGCGCTGTTGATGCCTGCGCATTTCCCGCCGCCGCATGCGGTGCGCGTGCGCGCCAAGGGCAACAATTTCGTCTTTTCGCCCGAGTGAGCTCAGTGGGCGCCACGGCTACGGGCGTGCGCGCCCCCTCCGGGATGATCGCGGCGACCAGCGCCATGCTGGCGCTGCAGGATGAGATGAACTCGCGCGTCGATCCTGACTGGATGACGCGTGAGCGCGCTTGGTACCGCGCGATCTGGATCGAATGCGCGGAACTGATGGACCATTATGGTGGCTGGAAGTGGTGGAAGGCTTCGCATCAGGACCTTGAGCAGGTCATGCTCGAAATCGTCGACATCTGGCATTTCGGGCTCAGCATCCGGATCCCCGCAGACCGCAACTACGACGCGGCGGCTGAGCGCATCGTGGAAGAGTGGCTTGCACCGCTCCCCACAGCAGGGTTCCTGAGGGATGTTGAAGCGCTGGCGGCCCATGCGCTGAGCCGGCATGACTGCCTCGTGCCCATCGTGCCGGCCTTGCTCGCGGGCATCGGTCGTGATTTCGACGCGCTCTACCGCAGTTACGTAGGCAAGAACGTCCTCAATTTCTTCCGTCAGGACCACGGTTACCGCGAGGGGTCCTACCGCAAGCTGTGGCAGGGACGCGAGGACAATGTGCACCTCGTCGAGGTCCTCGCCGAGATGACCGCAGGAGCAGGTGACCTGCGCGCGCAGGTCTACGCTGCCTTGGCTGAGCGTTACGCCGCCGACTGATGCCGCGCGCTCGCGCCGTTCCTGACGGAAGGGGCGTTATTCAGCGCAGGTTCTCCAGATAACGGTCCGCATCCAGCGCTGCCATGCAACCGGATCCGGCGGACGTCACCGCCTGGCGATAGATCGGATCCGCGCAGTCACCGGCGGCAAAAACGCCCTCGCGGCTCGTGGCCGTGGCAAAGCCGTCAGTCCCGCTGCGGACCTTGAGATAGCCGCCGTGCATCTCCAGCTGACCTGTGAAAAGGTCGGTATTCGGCTTGTGCCCGATGGCGATGAAGATTCCGTCGAGGGCCATGGCGTGGGTCTGCACCCCCTCCGTGCTGCGGATTCGCATGCCAGTCACCCCACTCGCATCCCCCAGCACTTCGTCCAAGGTGTGGTTCCAGGCAATGCTGACCTTGCCTTCGGCAGCTTTTGCCAGCAGCCGCTGGCTCATGATCTTCTCGGCCCTGAAACTGTCACGGCGATGAACCACCGTCACATGAGAGGCGATATTCGACAGGTAAAGCGCCTCCTCAACGGCCGTGTTTCCACCACCAATCACTGCCACGGGCTTGTTGCGATAGAAGAATCCGTCACAAGTGGCACAGGCCGAAACACCACGCCCTTTGAAAGCCTCCTCGGAAGGCAGCCCGAGGTAACGCGCGGAAGCCCCGGTGGCAATGATCAGCGCATCGCAGGTATAGCTGCCCTGATCTCCAATCAGCTCGAACGGGCGCCGGCCAAGGCGCGCGGTGTGGATGTGGTCATTGACCATCGCCGTGCCGAAGCGCTCGGCATGCCGTTGCATGCGCACCATCAACTCAGGGCCAAGCACTCCAGCGTCGTCGCCAGGCCAGTTGTCGACCTCGGTCGTGGTGGTCATCTGCCCGCCCACTTCCAGACCCGTGATGAGCAGGGGCTCGAGCGCGGCACGTGCTGCGTAGACCGCGGCGGTATAGCCGGCCGGGCCGGAGCCAAGAATGATGAGGCGGGAATGGCGGGTGTTCGACATGGGCGCAGGCACAGGTTGTTATACTCGGCTGCGAGTGTATACAAACCCGCTGCGCCCCGCGCGCAAGCCCGCACCTCCAAGGATTCGCCATGACCCTGCCTGCTCGCATGAATGCAATCGTGATCACCCAACCCGGCGGCCCCGATGTGCTGCGAGCGGCAAAGGTCGAGGTGCCCGTTGCGGGCGAAGGCGAAGTCCTGATTCAGGTGCATGCGGTGGGCGTGAACCGTCCGGACTGCCTGCAACGTGCCGGGCATTATGCGGTACCGCCGGATGCCAGTCCCCTGCCTGGTCTGGAAGTTGCGGGGGAGGTGGTGGCTTGTGGTCCGGGCGTCGAGCGCTGGCGTCCTGGTGATCGCGTTGCGGCGCTGACCCATGGCGGTGGCTATGCGGAGTTCTGTCGTGCGGACGCGCGACATTGCCTGCCCTGGCCAGCGGGCATGAGCGCGGAGGCGGCGGCCTCACTGCCCGAAACCTGCTTCACTGTGCAATACAACCTTTGCACCCGCGCCGGACTGCGGGCCGGTGAGACTTGCCTGATTCATGGGGGCAGCAGCGGCATCGGAACCACGGCAATCCAGTTGGCAAAGGCTGCCGGTGCCACCGTCATCACCACCGTCGGGAGCGAGGCAAAGCGTGCCTACTGCCTGGAACTGGGCGCCGACCATGCCATCAATTATCGCGAGGGGGATTGGGCCGAGACCGCGAGGGCATCCACTCCACGGGGAGTGGATGTGGTGCTGGACATGGTTGCTGGCCCCTATGTTGCGAAGAATCTGGATTTGCTCGCCGCCGACGGACGTTGCGCCATGATTGCCTTCCTTAAAGGACCCAAGGCCGAGGTCAATTTCGGGCCGGTGCTGACCAAGCG
>JAURMM010000068.1 GCA_030830685.1 Gammaproteobacteria bacterium
AGAATCAGATCCCATGACTGCATGAACTGCCGCAGATGGGAGCCGAGCAGCGCGCGCCTCTGAGTCCACTGATGCAGAGCGTTCGCGTCGATTGCTGCGCCGAGTTGTGCTTGCGCCGTGAAATCCGGATCACACAACGCCTGCTGTTCCGGACTCAAGGCGCGCCACACCTGATAAGACCCCGCAAACCACAAGGAGGTGGTGATCTCGAGCGGATCCTCGATGCCGGGATCACAAGCTTCCACCTTGGCACCCAGATCGGTGAGCGCCCGCGCTGCCTGCTCGCATGCGCGCTCAAGCTCCGGATGAAGATCCCGCACGTAACCAAGGCGCGGCGAGTAGGCCACGCGCAGGCCTTTCACGCCCCCGGCGAGGTGATCCTCGAAGCGGAAACCCTCCGGCAACGGCTGCAGCGAAGTCCAGTCACGTGCATCGGGCCGACTCAGCACCGTGAGCGCTCGCGCAACATCTTCCACACTCATGGCATGCGGGCCGAGATGAGCCACCGAACCGAAAGGTGACATGGGAAACGCCGGCACGCGCCCGAAGCTTGGCTTCAATCCGACATTGCCGCAAAAGGAGGCCGGAATGCGCACACTGCCCGCGCCGTCCGTACCGATACCGAGTGGCCCCAGCCCTGCACTCACAGCTGCTGCCGTACCCCCCGAGGACCCTCCAGACGTTCTGGAAAGGTCCCAAGGGTTGCGGGTAATGCCGGTGAGTAGTGAATTGGTTTCGCCCTTGCAGCCGAATTCCGGTGTGGTGGTCTTGCCGAGCAGCACTGCGCCGGCTTCACGCAAGCGCGCCGTAACCGGCGCATCGACCGACCAGTCCTGCTGTGCATCGATACAGCGGCTGCCCCGGAGCGTGGGCCAGCCGCGGGTGAGGATCAGATCCTTGATCGAGACCGGGACACCTTCGAGGTCGCCCACGGCCTTGCCCTGTTGCCGGTGAGCCTGCCAACGCGCATCGCTGTGTGCCGCACTGGCCAGCGCCGCCTCCGCATCGACCAGACAAAAGGCATTGAGCGCAGGATTGAGTCGATCGATGCGGTCCAGCACCGCACGGGTGACTTCGGTAGGCGCGGTACGCCCTGCCCGATACAGGGCCAGCAGCTCGCTGGCGGTACACGCCGTGAGCTCAATGGCGCCAGTGGCATCTGCCGAGGAAGGGGTCGCGTTCATGGCTGGGCTCCAAGGTTTGGCGCGCGGGCTGCCGCGGGGGAGTTTTTCATTGACAGGCTCGTCCTTGCCATCGGATTATCGACACTCACTTGCGAGATGACATCATGGCCACCGTCAAAACCTGTCTCAGTCAAAAGCCTAGCCGATTGATCGCCGTCGCTCCCAGCGACTCTGTGCAACGGGCCCTTGAATTGATGAAAGAGAACCGCGTGCGGGCGGTGCTGGTCATGGAGGGCGACGCCCTCGCTGGAATAATCACCCAGGGAGACTGCGCAATCCGCGTATTACTGGCCGGGCGCAACGCGCACCACACGCAGATCTCGGAAGTCATGACGCGAGACCCGGCGACCGTCAAACCGGAGGACCCGCTGGAAGCCTGCATGGGCCTGATGGCAAGCCGCAACTACCGCCATCTTCCGGTGGTTGAGAATGGCAAGGTGGTCGGCGTCGTGTCCATCGGCGACATGGTGAAAAACATCATCCGCCAGATGGGCGATCAGGTGAGCTATCTGGAAACCTATATCCGTGGTCACGGAGGATAATCCCGCCGCCCGTCGATCAGCGTCGGCTTGTTCTCCACCTGTCTGCCCGATAGAGTCCGTCGCTGCGCGTGGAGCGCGAGGAGCAACGTATCGTGAACATGACTCTCGTCAACGAACTGGGTGGCGCGCTCGACCGATATTTTGATCTCATGTACGACTGTGATGTCAGTCGCTTCGATCAGGTCTTTGCGACCACTGCACAGCTGCATGGGCTGCGCGAGGGCGAGATGATCTGCTGGCCCGCAGCACACTACCGTGATGTGCTCGCCGCGCGTACATCCCCCAAGGCGCAAGGCGCTACGCGCGAACACCAGATCCTGATGGTCGATTTCACCTCCGCCACGCAGGCGCTGGCGAAGGTCCGGGTTCGAATCGGCGACATGTTCTTCGTTGACTATCTCTGCTATCACAAGATCAACGGGCAATGGCTCGTGACTTCCAAGGCCTATCACCGGGAAGCGTGATCTGATCTCCCACACTTGGACTCCTCACCGAGGTCATCAGTGTGTATCTTGCACAAGCACCAGAAACCAGCCCGGAGGAAGCATGAACAGCGTCTTGTCTGAAGAAGAAATGATCCGGCTGTGGGAGCAGCACACCGAGCTCGAGTTCGCGACACGCGATGCCGCGGCAACGGTGGCCACCATGACGCCCCACAACTACGTCAATCACGTGCCAGTGATGACAGGCGGTCGCGGGTCTGCCGAAATGCTCGAGTTTTATGGCAAGCATTTCATTCCGAAAATGCCGACCGATGCCACTCTGCGGCCGCTGGCACGCACGGTCGGCACGGATCGTCTCATCGATGAGTTCGTGTTCTCCTGCACCCACGACGTGGTGATGGACTGGATGCTGCCCGGGGTGGCGCCGACCGGCAGAAAGATTGAGGTTCCCATGGTGGTGGTGGTGCAGTTCGAAGGTGACAAGATTGCCTGCGAGCGCATCTACTGGGACCAGGCCTCGGTGCTCGTGCAGATCGGGCTGCTGGACCCCGCAGGCCTGCCTGTCGCAGGGGCTGAAACTGCGCGCAAGTTCGAGGATCCGCAGCTACCCTCCAATGCACTGATTCACGCGGCGGCCATGCGGAACTGATCATGGCGTTAGGGACTGAGGTGGCTGTCACCACTGCCACTTCAGCTGGGAGGGCGTTATCCGGCCCGTCGTTGTCTCACGTCTTCGGGTGTGCGACCGGTCCAGTCACGGAAGGCTCGATAAAACGAGTTCGGCTCTTCAAAGCCCAGCAGGAACGATATCTCGGCGGCGGGCAAGGTGGTCTTGCGCAAATAATGCAGGGCGAGGGCTGAACGGGTTTCCTGCAGCAGCCGCATGTAGGTAGTGCCTTCGGCTTCCAGCTGTCTTTGCAGGGTACGACGGCTCACGAAAAGCCTCTTCGCCACCGCATCCATGGTGGCAAGACCGCTCGGTAACGCTTCCAGCAACACCGCACGCACTCGCTGCGCCATGGTGACTGTGGTGGCGAGCGTGACGTTAGGTCAGCGCTTCCAGATTGGCGTAAGCGGCCACCAGCCACTTCACACCACCGCCCGCGAAATTCACCTGCACCCGGGTATGCGCGCCACGGCCTTCCATGTGCAGAACCACGCCTTCGCCGAAAGTGCGGTGCATTACCCGTTGCCCGAGATGCAAACCTGATTCGCCCGACTCCTCGCGTGATGCAATCGAGGACAGGCCGGATCCCCCCATCCGCACCTCCTCCAGCAACTCCCGTGGTATCTCGCGCAGAAAGCGCGAAGGCTGGGGGTAGAAATCCGCGCCATGCAGGCGGCGTGACTCAGCATGCGACAGGGTCAGCCGCTTGCGTGCGCGGGTGAGCCCCACATAGCACAGGCGTCGCTCTTCCTCGAGTTGGCTGGGATCGGTGCTGGAACGCTGATGCGGAAACAGGCCTTCTTCCAGCCCCACCAG
>JAURMM010000069.1 GCA_030830685.1 Gammaproteobacteria bacterium
AACATCGACGTAAAAAAGAAGGTGGAAAGGTAAAAATAACCAAACTATAACGCGAGTAACGTTGCCCATATACGGCATAATCCACCCCTGCTGTTGACGCGAACAGAACGCCAAGCGTACATAGAATCAATAATGACACTGGAATTCGCATGAATTTGTAATTTCTCTTCTGCATAATCTTTGACTTCTTAAAGATAAACTCGCAAGCAACTATTAAAATTCCAAACAGAAGCGAAACAAGGGAATGCGACGGCACAGCTAGGACTGGATCAATAACTCCAAACCCATAAAAAGAAAACTTTAACTTATCTAGCAATCTAGTCGTGTCGCTATCAGCGAATATCAATCTACCAATGACGATAATAATTGGAAGCAAGAATAGCGGTAGTAATGAATTTTTTTGTTTAAGAAGCTTTATAGTTAACAAAAAGAAGATTGCGTGAAATGAACCCCACAACAAAAAATTAAATGTAACCCCGTGCCACATCGCAGACGCTACGTAAACAACAAGCAGAGCTGTTAATAACGAGTACTTTTTACGTATAGGATTATAGAAAAGAACTTTTAAAACTTGTGAAAGTGATGTGTGCCATCCCTTCCAAAACTCTATAATATTACCACTAGAAAATGGCTGTCTAAAGTTCAGTGGTATACGAAAACCTAATACTCCAAACAGACCATATATGAGTAGTGAGAGTCCACAAAAATTTACGTAGACAAACAACTCAAATATGGCAGCGAAAGTAAGCGACGAAACAACATCTCTTTTATCGATTAAAAAGAAAAATTCAGTTAGTGGACTTCCAACGACTTGAAACATAAATGTGCCTACAATGATAAAGGGCACATAATATTCTATCCTTTGCCGTAAGCTCTTGTAGCTTATGCGCTTGAAGTACAAGGCAATGGGCCCAGTACTCAATAGCAATGGATTAGATACAGATAAGACGCTTTGATAGTTCAGCTTATTTTGTGCTATCAAATACGCCATTGATGCAGTGTAAAATGACAAGCCATACAACAGTACGTTACTGCTCTCAGCATAAGAACCAGTAAGTGTTTCAGTAAAGCCTAGTAGACTTGCAGCAGAAATACTGAAAAACAGTAGATACTGAAGATGCGGCAGCTGATATATAGCGTTGAAAAAAGTAACTGTCAGTACAGCAAGTAGCGGAACTAAAAGTTTTTCAACCTCGAAGCTACCAGAAACAACAACGAGCAAGATGCATGCTATAACCCAAGCATAAGAGTTCTGAAAATTCTTCACACTTTACTCTTTCTGCCTTCAGCCAACGAGCCTTTCAACATGCCAGCAGTAAAGCCAAACTCTTTGCAAAGGCGCTTTACTTCTTTCAATGCGTTAGCACGTTCGTTCTTCTTTGCTTCAACCATCTGCGACTTGCACTTTAAAAACTACTCCCACTCTATGGTCGCGGGCGGCTTGCCTGAAATGTCGTATACGACGCGGGAGACGCCCGGCACTTCGTTGACGATACGTCGCGAGCACACATCCAGCAGCTCATAGGGCAGATGGGCCCAGTGGGCGGTCATGAAGTCGACGGTCTCCACCGCGCGCAGTGCGATCACCGGGGCATGGCGACGGCCATCACCGGTCACTCCCACGCTTTTCACGGGCAGAAAAACTGCAAAGGCCTGGCTGGTCTTCTCGTACCAGCCGGCACGGCGCAGCTCCTCGATGAAAATGTGATCTGCGAGCCGCAGGGTGTCTGCAGCGGCTTGCGTAACCTCACCCAGGATGCGCACCCCGAGGCCGGGGCCGGGAAAGGGATGGCGGTCGATCATTTCGCGCGGCAGACCGAGCTCCAGACCAATGCGGCGCACCTCGTCCTTGAAGAGCTCCCGCAGGGGCTCGACCAGTTTCAACTTCATGTGCGCCGGCAACCCTCCCACATTGTGGTGGCTCTTGATGACATGCGCCTTGCCGGTCTTGCTGCCGGCAGATTCGATCACGTCCGGGTAGATGGTGCCCTGGGCGAGATATTCCACATCCTGAATCTTCGCGGCTTCTTCATCGAAGACTTCGATAAAGAGACGGCCGATGATCTTGCGCTTCTGCTCCGGATCCTGAACTCCCGCCAGTTCGCGGAAATAACGCTCAGCGGCATTCACGCGTATCACCCGCACGCCGAGATTCTTCGCAAAGACGCGCATCACTTCGTCGCCCTCCTGGTGACGCAGCAGGCCATGGTCCACGAACACGCACGTCAGCTGATCACCGATGGCCTTGTGCAGCAGGGCCGCGACCACCGAGGAATCGACACCCCCCGAGAGGCCCAGCAGCACGCGGCTTTTGCCCACCTGAGCACGGACCCGTGCGATGGCATCCTCGATGATGTTGCCGGCGGTCCAACGCGCGTCGCAGCCGCAGATCTCGCGCAGAAATCGCTCATAGATGCGTACGCCTTGGCGGGTGTGCGTGACCTCCGGGTGGAACTGCAAGGCATAGTAGCGGCGGTTCCCATCCGCCATGCCGGCAATCGGCAGGTCTGGTGTCGAGGCAATGGCCTTGAAGCCTGATGGCAGCTGGACTACCCGATCCCCATGGCTCATCCAGACATCAAGCAGGCCATGGCCCTCCGCGTTCACGCGATCCTCTATATCGTGCAGCAGCGTGCTGTGGCCGCGCGCGCGCACCTCGGCATAGCCGAATTCGTGCACTGCGCCCGCTTCGACTTTTCCGCCAAGCTGAGCCGCCATGGTCTGCATGCCGTAGCAGATCCCGAGCACTGGCACGCCACTCTCGAATACTGCTTGCGGCGCGGCCGGTGAACCACTTTGTGTAACCGTCTCTGGTCCGCCGGACAGGATGATGCCGGTAGGCGCAAACGCCAGAACCTCGGCATCACCTGCATCCCAGGGATGAATCTCGCAGTACACGCCCAGCTCCCGCACCCGGCGCGCAATCAGCTGGGTGTACTGGGAACCGAAATCGAGAATCAGGATGCGCTCTGCGTGGATGTCGCGCGCGGGAGTAGTCACGGTGTGTCAATCCACCCGGTAGTTGGGCGCTTCCTTGGTGATTTGCACATCATGCACATGGCTTTCGCGCATGCCCGCGGCAGTCACGCGCAGGAATTCCGGGCGCGTGCGCATCTCCTGCATGTTGGCGCAACCCGTATAGCCCATCGCGGCACGCAGGCCACCAATCAACTGATGGACGATGGCGCGTAGCGGGCCCTTGTAGGGCACACGCCCCTCGATGCCCTCGGGCACGAGCTTTTCAATGTCGCTGCCTTCCTGGAAGTAGCGATCAGAGGATCCCTGACGCTGGGACATGGCGCCCAGCGAGCCCATGCCGCGATAGGACTTGTAGGAACGTCCCTGGAAGAGTTCGACTTCGCCTGGCGCCTCCTCCGTGCCGGCAAAGAGGCTGCCCAGCATGACGGCATGCGCACCGGCCACGATGACCTTGGCGACGTCCCCTGAGTAGCGGATGCCACCATCGGAGATGAGCGGAACATCCGTGCCCTCCAGGCCTTTGGCGACTTCCGAGACTGCCGTGATCTGCGGCACACCCACGCCGGTCACGATACGCGTCGTGCAGATGGAGCCGGGACCGATGCCGACCTTGACGGCATCTGCTCCCGCTTCGACCAGCGCGCGAGCTGCAGCAGCGGTTGCGATGTTGCCGCCGATGATCTGGGTGCGAGGAAAGTTCTTGCGAATCCAGCGCACCGTTTCAAGCACACCCGCAGAATGACCATGCGCCGTATCCACTACGACCACATCAGCGCCTGCTTCCACCAGCGCGGCTACCCGCTCATGGGTGCCAGGGCCCGTACCAACGGCAGCGCCCACACGCAGACGCTGATCCTCGTCCTTGCAAGCGTTGGGAAATTCATCCGCCTTCTGGATGTCCTTGACGGTGATGAGGCCTTTCAGCGCGAACTTGTCGTTTACCACCAGCACTTTCTCGATGCGATGCTTGTGCAGCAGCGAGATGACCTCCGCCTTGTCGGCGTTTTCGCGCACGGTCACGAGCCTGTCCTGCGGCGTCATCACGGCACGCACCGGATGGTCGAAACGGTTCTCGAAGCGCAGGTCGCGACTGGTGACGATGCCGACGAGTTCCCCATCGTCCACCACCGGCACGCCTGAGATGCGGCGGGCACGCGTCAGTGCCAGCACATCACCCACGCTCATGTCAGGATCAACCGTGATGGGGTCGCGGATCACGCCAGCTTCGAACTTCTTGACCTGGGCGACCTGCAGTGCCTGGTCTTCCGGCGTCATGTTCTTGTGGATGATGCCGATGCCACCTTCCTGTGCGAGCGCAATGGCAAGGCGCGCCTCCGTGACCGTATCCATCGCGGCGGCAAGGAAGGGAATTTGCAGTTCAATGGCGCGCGTCAGACGGGTCTTCAGTTCCACTTCGCGCGGCAGGACCGTGGAATGGGCAGGAATGAGCAGGACGTCATCGAAAGTCAGGCCATCGCCGGCTATACGCATGGGCGGTTCCAATTCCAAGCGGGAGGGCTCGAAATTATAGGCGCTACGCCCGCCCGGGCGATAGCCAAGCGCACCCGGATCCCCTCTAATGCAGCCCATGCAACCCGTTTCCCGTGACATTCTCAGTGTGACCCGGCTCACGCGGGCGGTACGCACCCTGCTGGAGGGGCACTTCGGTGCGGTGTGGGTGGAGGGGGAAATCTCCAACCTCGCCAGACCAAGTTCGGGGCATCTCTACTTCACACTGAAAGACCCCTCCGCGCAGGTCCGCTGCGCCATGTTCCGCAACCGCAATGCCCTGCTGGGCTTCACGCCGGCCAACGGCAGCCAGGTGCTCATCACCGCTCGGGTGTCGATGTACGAGCCTCGTGGCGAGTTCCAGCTACTGGTGGAACACATGGAGCCCGCGGGCGAGGGCCTGCTCCGCCTCAGGTTCGAAGCGCTCAAACGCAGTCTCGCAGCAGCCGGGCTTTTCGCGGAGGAGCACAAGAAACCGTTGCCTGAGCATCCGCGGGCGATTGGTGTCGTCACCTCACCCACTGGCGCCGCAATCCGCGACATCCTGCAGGTGCTGGGACGACGCGCGCCGGGGATCCCGGTGGTGATCTATCCCAGCCCCGTGCAGGGTGCGGCGGCAGTGCCTGGCCTTGTGCGTGCCCTGGAGGCAGCCAATCACCGCGCGGAAGTGGATGTGCTGATCCTCGCCCGCGGCGGCGGATCGCTGGAGGATCTCTGGGCGTTCAACGAGGAAGCCGTGGTGCGCGCGATCTTCGCCTCCCAGCTGCCCGTCATTACAGGTGTCGGGCATGAGATCGACTTCACGCTTGCCGATCTGGTGGCAGACCGGCGTGCGCCCACTCCTTCTGCCGCGGCGGAGCTGTGTGCCCCGGACACTCGCCTGCTGCTGCGCCAGCTCAGTCAGTTTGAACACCGCTTGAAAACGCGCTTGCGGGCAACCCTGGCCCACGCTCAACTCGGCCTCGGCGGCCTGTCCCGACGCCTAGTCCACCCGGGTCGCCGCATCGAGCAGCATCAGCAGCGCCTGGACGAAATCGAGCGGCGTCTGCCGCGAGCGGTGCGAAGCTCGCTCCAGAATGCACAAAGGCGCCTCGCAGCCGCGGAAGCGCGTTTGCGGGTCAGCAGCCCCGTGCCCCGCCTCGCCTTGGCAGAACAGCGTCTGGTGCTGATTCGCGCAGGCCTGCCTCGCACCTTGGCGCGACATCTGCTCCATCTGCGTTCCCGGATTGAGGGTCTCGGCAAGACGCTCGCTGCGGTGAGCCCACTGGCCACACTCGAACGCGGCTATGCCATCGTCACCGACGATACCGGCGCGATCGTGCGCGATGCCGCCGCCATGCCTGCCGGCTCGAAGGTTGATGCCCGGGTGGCGCATGGCAGTCTGGTGTGCCGCGTGGAAGAAGTGCGGCCGGAGTCTCAGGCCCCGTAGCGCAGGCGGTACCAGACAAGACCGAGATACTCGTGCAGCGCATTGCGCGAGAGCACCAGGGCATCGGCTGACGGCAGAAAATCAAAGAGCGAGAGGTCTTGCGGATCGAACACGGCCCGATACCCCATGGGTGCCGGTGTGACGTCGAAACCTGCCGCCACAAAGGCGCGCGCCGCGCGACGCATGTGCAAGGCATGCGTCACCAGCAGGATGTGGCGTGCATCGATGAGCTTGCGGGTGTTCCGCGCGTTCTCTGTGGTATTGCGACTCTCGGTTTCGAGGAACTCCGGCACCACGCCCAAAGATTCGGCCAAGGTGCGGGCCATGAGGCTTGCCTCGGCCGGTTCATCCTGATTGAACGCACCCCCTGTCACTACCAGTGGCAGCGGCAGTCGCTGTTTCAAAAGCGCGGCATAGCGCAGGCGCTCCAGGGTTCTGGGATGCACCGTGTCTTCTCCGCCGAACTCCGGCGCCATGGCATAAGTTCCGCCGCCCAGCACCACGAGCGCTTGGGCCTTGGGTGGAGGCCCCGCAGGTGCAAAAGGTGGGATATTTTCGAGCGGCAGTGCGAGCAGGGTTGCGGCGATTGGCGTGGCAAACAAGGCGAGGGACACCAGCCCCGCGCGGAAGAGAACGCGGCCAAGGCGTCGGCCGGTGTGCCCCCTCGCTCTCCAGCTTCCCAGGGCCATCAGCAGCAGGCAGCCCCCGGGGGGCAGCAGCAGCGCCTTCAGGACATAGCTGAAGGCAAGTGCGCTCAGGACACTTGCTCGCCCGCGGCCTGACGATCTGCGTGATAGGACGACCGCACCAAGGGCCCACTCGCCACGTGCTCGAAGCCGATCTCCCGGCCGAGTACTGCCAGCGCGTCGAACTCCTCCGGCGCCACGAAGCGTGCGACCGGCAGGTGGGCGCGGCTGGGTTGGAGATACTGGCCCAGTGTCACCCGATCACAATCATGTGCATTGAGCTCGCGCAGCACTGTTTCCACCTCCGGGATTTCCTCGCCCAGCCCCAACATCAGCCCTGATTTGGTGGGCACCTTCGGGGCCAGCGCCTTGAAGCGTTGGATGAGGCTGAGGGACCACGCGTAGTCGGCACCGGGACGGACCTGGCGGTAAAGCCGGGGGACGGTTTCCAGATTGTGGTTGAACACATCGGGCGGTTCACGGAGCAGAGCTTCCAGCGCGACTTCCATGCGCCCTCTGAAATCCGGGACCAACACTTCCACCTGGATGCCAGGTTGCGCGGCCCTGACCGCCGCAATACAGGCGGCGAAGTGGGCCGCGCCGCCATCACGCAGATCATCCCTGTCCACCGAAGTAATGACCACGTAACGCAGGTTCATCAGGCGCACAGCTTCTGCCAGATGTGCAGGCTCTTCCGGGTCCAGCGGCAGCGGCCGGCCATGCGCCACATCGCAGAACGGACAGCGCCGGGTGCAAAGCGCTCCCATGATCATGAACGTCGCCGTGCCGTGCGCGAAGCACTCTCCCAGATTGGGACAAGAGGCTTCCTCACAAACCGTGTGCAGTGATTTCTCGCGCAGCAGTTGCTTGAGTGCGAGGACCTTGGGGTCGGTTGGGGCCTTGGCGCGGATCCAAGCGGGCTTGCGCGGCAGCGGCCCCTCGGTGGGCAGCACTTTCACCGGGATCCGGGCGACCTTGTCGAGGCCGCGTTGGGCGCGGGTGGGTCGGGTGCTTTCCATGGGACTCTCCAATCAGCCTGTGTGAGGGACCGGCAGGGCCGGCTCTGAGCACGGCGCGAACTCCATGCTTGTCCGGGATTCGAATGCCGTACGCAAGGCCTGCTCCAGCAAGCCCGCCGCTTGTGTGAGTGTAGCCTGCTTGCCCAAGGCTGCCAGACTGGTCACGGCAAGGCCACTGTACCCGCAAGGATTGATCCGGCTGAACGGGGCCAGACCCGGGGCCACGTTCAGGGCGAGCCCATGGTAACTGCACTGGCGACGCACGCGCAGGCCCAGAGCCGCAATCTTGGCGTCGTCCACATACACGCCCGGCGCACCCGCGCGTCGCTGGCCATGCAGGCCGTAATGCGCAAGCACTGCGATGATTGATGACTCCAGTCTGCGCACCAGCTCACGCGGGCCAAGACCCAGGCGGCGCAGATCGAGCAACACGTAGGCCACCAGCTGGCCCGGGCCGTGATACGTCACCTGCCCGCCCCGATCGCTCTGCACCACAGGAATTTCGCCTGGTGCGAGAAGATGGGCGGGAGAGCCCGCCAGACCCTGCGTGAAGACGGGCGGGTGCTCCAGCAACCAGAGCTCATCCGGGGTATCCGCGCTGCGCTGGTCGGTGAATTCACGCATGGCGGCAAAGCTCTCTGCATAGTCCACCTGGCCCAGATGGCGAGTGATCATGATCATGGAGAGCCGCGCTCAGAGCACCATCAGAATGCGTGCGTGACTGCTCAGCTCGCGATACAGGTTGTCGAGCTGGTGCTGGCTCTCTGCCTGCACGGTCACGGTGACCGAAACATACCGGCCCTGTTTGCTCGGCCGACGCTGCACAGCCTCGGCAGGCAGATCCGCCACATGGCGGGAGACAATCTCCACCACCAGTGCATCAAAATCATCCGCCGCGTGCCCCATGATCTTGAGCGGGAAATCGCAGGGGAATTCGAGCAGTGTCTTGCGATCTTCAGTCATGGTTCTCATCCGTTGTGTGCTGCTCGGACCTTTCAATCCGCACAAGGTTTCAAGCGAGGTCATCACGTGCGGCGTGAACTACCCGTCTGATCGGTCGGGCCTCATCACGCATGGCGGCCAGCACCACGGTATCAAAGCGGTTGGTGAGTCCGAGCGCCACTTCCGCTGCGGCCACTGCCAGTGCTTCCAGCCGATCGTCATCCACCATGTTGATGAGCGGGATCACGCGCGCACGGCCGACACCGCGCAAGGACCCCTCGGTGCTCGCGAGCAGCCGCCCAAGGTGCTCCGGTTCGATGATACCCCCGAGGACAAGACCGGCGATCTCGCCGAACAATTCCGGCCGGTGGCAGATCTTTTCATCCAGCGGCAGCCCGACCGCGCGAATGGAGCAGACTGGAATCACGGTATCCGTCTCGGGCGGGAGGGCCGGCTCGTGCGCCGCCGGCGCCTTGAGAATGCGGTTGCGTGCGCCATCTGCCTTCACCAGGCATAAATCAAATTCACTACGGGCCTGAATCCGCGCGAGCTGCGGGAAGGACACCCCTTCCAGCCGTCCTGGCAAGGCGCAGGGCTTGGCGAAGAAGACCTTGCGCTGCTGCTGTGCCAGCGCAGCGACCGCCTCCTCCAGCAGCGCCTCATCGGCCACAGCACTGTGCTCTGCATGCGCCTTGGAAAAACGTTCGATGTGGGCAGTGGCAGTGAGTCCCACACGTCCGCTGTGCGCAGCCGCGAGCCGATACAAGGTGCTCTTCTTGCCCCCCGCCCCCACACAGCAGACCAGTCCGCGCGTCGCCCCCAAGGTCTCGAGCAGAAAGGACTCCTGATCGCCCTGCCCCCTGCTCATTTCAGGCTCACCCACCGGATGGCGCTCATTGCGTGGCGCGCGGCAGGAGATCGGGCCGCATGTGCGCCACCAACCGGGCCATACCGGGCTTCACGGTGACCTCTCCGTCGGGCAAGGCAAGCACGCAGACCGCAGCCGGCACCATCACGACATGCGCCGCGGCCTCGTCCTCAAGCAATAGAGACAGAGCCTCTTCAAGTCCAGGGTTGTGTCCCACCAGAAGCAATTGCCGCGGGTCCCCCAGCAGACTTTCGAGCACGCCTTCGCGATCGGCGAGATAAAGCGCCGGGTCACACTCGACGGGCGGTGACGGAGCCGGGCAAGCAGCCGCAATTGCCTCGGCAGTGGCACGGGTGCGCGCGGCGGGCGAACTCACGATTACCTCTGGTGTGCCTTGGACGCGAATCAACCATTGCGCGATTGCGCGAGCCTCATGCATCCCTCGTGAAGAGAGTTGGCGATCGAAGTCGCGACCACCCGGTCCCTGGGGCAGAGCCGTGGCGTGTCGCATGATGATTACCTGCCGGGTGTCTTGCATGCTCGTTCCGGTGCGCATTGAGGATCAGAGCGAGCATCGGCGCGCGCCCTGCTGCAATCGTAAATCCATGACACGCGGCTTGCATCCTCGGAAGCAGCCGCGGAGACGGCGGTTTCGGGCCAAGGCGTGGCAGGGTAGTATCCCCGCCCGTGTCTCACGCACTCGAAATCCAGGGCCTGACCAAGGTTTATGCCAATGGCAAGACCGCGCTCGCCGGCATCGATCTCAGTGTGGACGCCGGGGATTTCTTCGCCTTGCTGGGCCCGAACGGTGCAGGCAAATCAACCGTCATCGGAATCCTGACCTCCCTGGTACGCAAGTCCGGTGGCACGGTGCGGGTGTTCGGCTGCGATATCGATGAGGATTTCGCGCGTGCGAAATCCTTTCTGGGTGTGGTGCCACAGGATTTCAATTTCTCCCAGTTCGAAACGGTCTGGGAGATCGTGATCAACCAGGCCGGCTTCTACGGCATCTCGCCCGCCCAGGCGGCATCCCGAGCCGAAAAATACCTCACGCTCCTCAGCCTGTGGGCGCGCCGGCATGACCGAGCACGCACGCTCTCGGGCGGCATGAAACGCCGTCTGATGGTGGCGCGGGCATTGGTGCACGAGCCGAAGCTGCTGATCCTCGACGAACCGACAGCGGGCGTTGATATCGAGGTTCGCCGTTCCATGTGGGATTTCCTCGCCCAGCTCAACCGAGAGGGCACGACGGTCATCCTGACTACCCATTATCTGGAAGAGGCCGAACGGCTTTGCCGCAACATCGCGATCATCGATCACGGACGGATCATCGAGCGCGCCACGATGAAGGGGCTGCTGGCAAGCCTGCACGCCGAAACCTTCGTGCTCGACCTGACTGCAAACGTTCCCGAGTTGCCGCATCTTCCGGACTTCGCCCTCCATCGCATCGACGAGCACACGCTGGAAGTGACCGTTGATCAGGCTCAGTCCCTCAACCAGCTTTTTGCGCAGCTGTCTGCCGCGGGGATTGCCGTCTCCAGCCTGCGCAACAAGAGTAACCGGCTGGAGGAGCTGTTCGTGAATCTGGTTGGCGAGCGCCCGGAAGGTGGAGAATCGGCATGACACAAGGCCCGCCCGCCACATATCCCTGGGTTGCCTTCAGGACGCTGGTGCGCAAGGAATTCTTCCGTTTCATTCGCATCTGGGTGCAGACCCTGGTGCCGCCGGCCATCACCA
>JAURMM010000070.1 GCA_030830685.1 Gammaproteobacteria bacterium
CCACCTTGCCGGATGGGCAGGGTGGCGTGGATGACATCGACCTCACTTCTGCCAGCCGGGTCGAAGTGCTGCGCGGGCCGGCGGCCGCAATGTATGGCACCGCTGCGGGCGGCGTGATCAACATCTACACCGAGGATGGCCCCGATCGCCCCTTTGCCGAAACCGGAATCAGCTTGGGTGAATATGACTTCAGCCGTTACCACGTGAAGTCCGGTGGCCAGGTCGGCAATCTCAATTACCTCGTCAACGCCTCGCACCTGGCCATGGACGGTTACCGGCAGCACTCCGAGGTCGAACACTCGATGCTGAACAGCAAGTTCCGCTACACGTTCATGGATGGCTCAGAACTCACGGCCGTGGTGAACGCGGTGGACTCGCCCGAGGCGGATGATCCGGGTGGTCTGACCGCAGCCCAGGTGCCGGCCGACCGCAAGGCTGCGGCAACCAACAATCTGCGCTTTGACGCGGGCGAGGCCTTGGAGCAGCAGAAGACCGGGTTTCTTTATACCCGCGATTTCGGCGAGCACCATCACCTGCAATTGCGCAACTATTACATCTGGCGCGATTTCGCCAGCAACCTAGCCATCGGCGTCCCCTTCGGTGCTGCCGATGGCATCGTGGCCTTTGACCGCTTCGTGTTGGGCGGCGGCGCGCAGTACTCCTATGACGCAGACCTGCTGGGTCATGCCAACCGATTGACCATAGGCTTCGATATCGATGCCCAGGAAGATGACCGGCAGCGTTTCCTCAACCTCGACGGGCGTCAGGGCGATCTGAGCTTCGACCAGCTCGAACAGGCCGATACCCAAGGCTTCTATTTTCAGAATGAATTCAGTCTTACCGAGCAGGTGGACTTCATTCTGGGGGGACGCTACGACTCGGTCACGCTGCAGGTATCAGACCGTTTCTTGAGCAATGGCGATCAATCGGATGAACTTGATTACGATGAATTCAACCCGATGGTGGGCCTGGTCTACAGCCCCTGGCGTGCCCTGAATCTCTACGCAAACTACGGATCATCTTTTGAAACCCCGAGCTTCACCGAGCTCGCCAATGTGTCCCGTGGAGGCACGCTGGGTGGATTCGGGGATGTGTCTGCCCAACACGCCCGCAGTTACGAAGTCGGCGTGAAGGGCGAAGTGGCGGCCCGGCTGGTGTATGACCTTGCCCTGTACTTCACCGATGTGCAGGACGAGATCGTCAATGTCACCAACAACGGCGGGCGAACTTTCTTCCAGAATGCCGACACTGATCGCATCGGAACCGAGGCGAGCCTGCGCTACGAGATCATGACCGGTCTGAATGTGACGGTGGCCTACACTTACGCCGATTTCACCTTCGATCAGTTCCTGCTCTCACCGGCTGATGAAGGCAACCGGCTACCCGGCCAGCCTGAGCACCAGTTCTTTGGTGAGATTGCCTGGACGCATCCCTCGGGTTTCTTCGCCACCATCGACCTGCTGCATGTGGATGAACTCTTTGCCAACAACGCGAACTCCGCATTCAATGATTCCTACCAGGTGGCCAACCTGCGCTTCGGACGTCCGGTGGATCTCGGTGCATGGAGGTTTTCCCCGGTTTTCGGGATCAACAACCTCTTCGATGCCCGCTACAACCAGAATGTGGTGCTCAATGCCACGGGTGATCGCTACTTCGAGCCGGCACCGGATCAGAACGTCTACGGTGGCGTAACCGCACGCTTCAGTTTTTGATGCGCCGCGGCGTCGCGACCGGGTTCGCGCTGCGCTGCGGAAGGCGTTCGCTGGCTTGACGTGCGTCAAGTCGGCGTGACAGTTTTCATCGCTAGGCTATGTGGCCGCGTGTCGCGGCCCGAGAGGAGGAGCGATGAAATTCCACTGGTTCAACCTGATGCCCTGGCCGTACCTGCCGGATGACTTCACAAGCCGTCACCGCAGTGTCTGGGTAGACGTCGACTCAAGGCTGTTCGATGCCCGCAAGGCGAACAAGGTCTACAACGACTATCTGGACCTGCTCGAATTTGCCGAAGAGCTGGGCTATGACGGCATCGGCGTCAACGAGCACCACCAGAACGCCTATGGCCTGATGCCCTCGCCGCAGATCATGGCTGCCACCCTCTCCCGGCGCACGCGAGATGCCTCAATCCTGCTGCTTGGGCAGTCTCTTGCACTCTATGATCCGCCCACTCGCGTCGCGGAAGAAATGGCAATGATCGATTGCATGTCCGGTGGCCGTCTGATCGCCGGCTTTCCTGTTGGCACGTCGATGGATGACAACTACGCATGCGGCGTGAATCCCGCAACCTTGCGCGAGAAATACTACGAAGCGCACGACCTGGTGAAGCGCGCCTGGGCTGATCCGGATGTCTTTCCATGGAACGGCAAGCATTACAAGCTGCGCTATGTGAACCTGTGGCCGCGCCCGATCCAGACCCCGCCGCCCATCTGGATTCCAGGCGGGGGGTCCGTTGAGACCTGGGACTTTTGCGCCCGGAACAACTACAACTACAGCTACCTCTCCTTCCAAGGCTATGTGCGTGGTGCGCAGCTCATGGAGGGATTCTGGCAGCACATGGAAAAGTCGGGTCTTGAGTTCAACCCTATCAGGGCGCCTTCGCCCAACAGATCTGCGTGGCCGAAACGGATGCAGAGGCCAAGCGTCTCTATGAGAAGCATGCACGGTACTTCTTCTCCCGCTGCCTGCATGTCTATCCGGGATTTGCTGATGCGCCCGGTTATCGCACGGAAGCGACCATCCGCGCCGGACTCACCACCCAGATGGCAGGGCAATCCTCAGCCCTCAACCAGGCGGCAGCGCTCAGCTGGGAGGAGATGGTCGAGCGCGGCTACATCGTTGCCGGTGGCGTGGACAGCGTCATCGAGCAGATGGAAAAACTGGCGCGTGGCCTCAAATGCGGCCACCTCGTGTGCCTGCTGCACTTTGGCGACATGCCCACCGAGTTGTGCCGCTATTCCAGTGAGCTCTTTGCCACGCGTGTCATTCCCAAGGTAAGAAACATCTGGGGCGAATACACCGATCACTGGTCACCCAAGCCCATGGCCAAAGAGGAGCGCACGGTGCCGCGCGACCCTAGCCGTGGCGCCTTCACCGCCCTTGAAGACGCTCGCCCTGCCCTGCAGGTGGCCACAGGAGGTCGCTGATGGAACTGAAGCAACTTATGACGACCATGGGCGGCCTGACCGTACATTACGCCCGTGCGGGACACGGCGCTCCCCTGCTTTACCTGCATGGCATGCTGGGGCTGACCAGTCTCGATGAAGCGTTCGTGCGCCTCGCAGAATCTTTCGATGTCATCGCGCCCTGTGCACCGGGCTGGGGTCCGGCCAAGGACGATCTCAGCCGCATGGATCAGGGGCCACTCGATCTGACCCTGCATACTCTGGACATTCTCGATGATCTAGGTCTGGAACGCGTGCATGTGGCTGGCACCAGCATCGGTGCCTGGATGGCGGCGGAGCTCGCTGCCATCGCGCCCCAGCGCGTAGACCGGCTGGTGCTCGTGAACCCGGTCGGGCTCTGGCTGGAGGAGGCTCAGGGCGAGGATCCCTTTGCGGTCCATCCCGGCATGCCCTCGGAACTGCTTTTCACCTCGCCAGAGCAGCGCAAGAAGCACGTGTTCGAGGGCCGCGACAAGGTCGATGCCCACGTGAGCGAACTGCTGGATCTGCGGGCAAGTGCGAAATTCCTGTGGCCGATTCCGGATACCGGCATCAGCAAGCGTCTGCCGCGCATCAAGGCGCCGACCCTCGTCGTAACGTGCGACAAGGACCGCGTGGTGCCCTCGGCACATGGTCCAGCCTGGCAGCGTGCGATCCGGCACGCCGAGCTCACCACCCTGAGCGGGGTGGGTCACGTGCCCGAGATGGAGCAACCCGGGCGGCTAGCAACGCTCATCACACAGTTCCTGGTGGAACGCAGGGTCGCTGCAGTCGCCTGAGCTTTCGCGTCCGTCAGGACAGGCAAAGTACCCGGGTGCCGGGATAACCCTCCGGTATCCGCGTGACTTGCACAAGAGCACCCGTCACTGCATCTGCCTCGAGCTGCGTGTCCGGGGCTCCGCTCAGGCGGTAGCGATAGCCCGTATCTCCCAGCTTCTGACCTGAAGCCAGGCGCCGACCGGCCTCCTCTGCATCCAGAATCAGGGTGCCGCCCACCACTGCCACACCCCGCGCGAACAGAGGCTCCGGCAGCACGCCTGCAGTCGGTCCCACCACAGCCACTTCTGCATCGGGCGCGCAATAACCCAGCACCTCGTCCAGCGTATCGTTGAGCAAGGTCGCGGCCGTGCAGATGATTTGATCGCAGCCGGCGAGCGCTGTCGGGTCCAGCGTGATCTCGAGCCCTGCTTCGTGGGTCACCATATGAGCCTTGCGCTCGAGCACAGTAACCGCGATACCCTGCGCTCGCGCCTGGCGAATCAAGGACGGAAAATTCCCCACCATGCCGAGCTTGCCCCCAGGCTTGAGACGGAGCCCGAAAGAATCCGTGGCAGGCGGCGGCATGTAGGCCACTGCACTCCAGAAGCTTGCTGTCAGGGCGTTGAGTGCTGCCACAGCCAGTGATCGCGCCGCATCGTCACCCTGGCGAAAGGTCATGGCGAGTTCCAGCGCATCACGCCCCACGAGCATGTCTGCGGGATACCGGCTCGCCATGTGTCGTTGAGTATCACCGAGCCACGCGTAGTAGAGCCCCGCGCTGCCATCATCAAGCGTGAGGAGGCCGAACTCCGCATCGCGGGCCGGATCAGGATGCGGCTCGGGCACCACTGCGCGCGCGACATGACGTGGGCCCAGGCGCCGGACACAGGCTGCGGCCAAGGCCAGACACTCATCCAGAATCACGGCCTCCAGCACTCCACCGTGGTCTGCGCTGAAGGCGCGAGTGGGCGCGGCTCAGGCAGCGGCGTGGCCCGGGCAGAACAGCCGTCGCGGGTTACCGACCAGAATCTGTTCCACCTGGGCGTCGGTCAGGCCGCGTGCCCTCAGCTGCGGGATGATCTCCTTGAAGATATGCGTCGAACGCCACTTTGGCAGTGCGGTCAGCAAATCCTCGAAGCGCTGTGCATAGGGGAGTGGCCTTCCCAGCCAGCAGACGATGGAGTCATGTGACACCAGGATTCGCTCCAGGTGTCCAGCCTCGATGAGCTTCAGGATATTGGTGATGCGGACTTCGTCCGGTTGGAAGAGCGAGATCCCGAAGCGATCGAAACCCACGAAGGCACCACGTTCGGCAAGGCTGCGATGGTATTCAGGATCATCGGCACCATCACTGTGTCCCACCACCAGACGCGCGGCATCCACACCCTCCCCGGTCACGATGTCGATCTGGTCGTGACCACAGCAACCATCCTGGGTATGTGAGATGAGCGGCACGCCGGTCAGTTTCGAAGCGCGACTCGCGGCGGTCACCATCTTTCGTTCATAGGCAGATACGGCAGGTGCACCGGTTGCTATCTTGATCGCCCCGGGCTTGATGCCGGTCTCGCCGATGCCCTCCTCGATCTCCTTGATGTAGATTTCCGTCACATCCTCCACCGACATCTGACGGAACATGTAGGTGTTGCCCTCGGCCTCGAAGTAAGCCCCCGTGGTGCACACGATGTTCATGCCTGATTTCTGTGAGAGCTCGGCGAGAAATTCAGGATCGCGCCCGAGATCCATCGGACAGGGATCGACGAAAGTTTTCACGCCGAAAGACTGCAGTTCGTGCATCTGATCAATCGCTCGCGCCATACCTTCAGCACGCTTGAAACGGGGCGCTTTTGCATCGAGCTCCCAGCCCGGATATCCAACCAGCACATGCTCGTGGATCAGGGTGCGGCCGAGATCTTCCGGGCGCGCAATGCCGGTAGTGGTCTGAATCCTGTCCAGGGCCATATCGCCTCCTTCCAAAGGGGTTTTGTGCAACTGCATCATTCCGGACGGTGCCGTATGGCCAGTCTAATCATCCGTTGACCCGGTTGTGAATCCGGACCTTTTTTAGTTCTGATGGCCGCAGTACACTTCGCAGCGCCCGTGAAAAGGCCCTGTTTTCAAGCCTGTAGAGGAAAGAGGCTTTGCGCACTACAGACATCCGGAATCCGGACTACTTCCACAAGGTAGTCGATTGCCAATGGGCCTGTCCGGCCCACACTCCAGTCCCCGAATACATCAGATTGATTGCCGCAGGCCGTTATGCGGATGCGTACATGGTCAACTGGTACTCGAATGTCTTCCCGGGCATTCTGGGCAGGACCTGCGACAGGCCCTGCGAGCCTGCCTGCCGGCGTGGCCGCGTGGAAGAAGAAAATACAGATAAGCCGGAACCGGTCGCCATCTG
Source organism: Gammaproteobacteria bacterium (assembly GCA_030830685.1). Classification (GTDB taxonomy): domain Bacteria; phylum Pseudomonadota; class Gammaproteobacteria; genus CAIKBL01. The sequence goes on from JAURMM010000070.1 coordinate 6,319, forward strand.
TCGCCTGAAGCGTGTTGCGGCAGACAACAAAGGCGATGTTTCGGCACGCATGCCTGCCCCGCCGGCGATAAAGAATGGCAAGCGTATCGCCTGTGTGGGCGGTGGTCCCGCCTCGCTCACCGTGGCCCGTGACCTTGCCCCGCAGGGCTACCACATCACGGTGTTCGATCAGGATCCCAAAGCAGGTGGCTTCATGCGCACCCAGGTGCCGCGTTTCCGGCTGCCGGAAGAAGTCATCGACGAGGAAGTCGGCTATATCGTCGATTCCGGTGTTGAGTTCGTGGGCAACCGGCGCATCGACTCCCTCAAGTCCTTGTTGAACGAAGGCTGGGATGCGGTCTTCGTTGGTTGCGGTGCACCACGCGGGCGCGATCTGGATCTGCCCGGCAGACAGGAATCTGCTGGCCAGATTCACATCGGTATCGACTGGCTGGCTTCGGTGTCCTTCGGGCATATCGAGAAGGTCGGCAAGCGGGTCATCGTGCTGGGTGGCGGCAACACCGCGATGGACTGCTGTCGCTCTGCGCGTCGCCTGGGTGGCGATGACGTGAAAGTCATCGTGCGTTCCGGTTTCGAGGAGATGAAAGCCTCCCCCTGGGAGAAGGAAGACGCCCAGCATGAAGGCATTCCGATCATCAACTATCACGTCCCCAAGACCTTCGAGCACGAGAATGGCCGCCTGACCGGCATGACCTTCGAGGTGGTCCGTGCTGAGTACGATGCCAAGGGGCGCCGCCAGCTGGTTCCTACCGGCGAACCTGATGCCTTCTTCCCGTGCGATGAAGTCCTGATCGCAGTCGGCCAGGAGAATGCCTTCCCCTGGATCGAACGCGACCTGGGCTTGGAATTCGACCAGTGGGGCCTGCCCGCACTCAACGAGAAGACCTTTCAGTCCACCGTGCCGAACGTGTTCTTTGGTGGAGACGCAGCCTTCGGGCCCAAGAACATCATCTGGGCCGTGGCACATGGCCATGATGCTGCTATTTCCATCGACAAATACCTCAGCGAAGAGAACCTCACGGAACGCCCTTCACCACACGTGAACCTGGTGTCGCAGAAGATGGGGATCCACGAGTGGAGCTACGACAACGACATCTCCAGCGAGATGAGGCATGTCGTGCCTTGGGCTGCCGCCGAGAAAACGCTGAAGAGCATCAAGGTCGAGGTTGAGCTCGGCTTCGATCAGAAGACTGCCTGGGCCGAAACCCAGCGCTGTCTCAACTGCGACGTGCAGACCGTCTTCAAGGCACCCTTGTGTATCGAATGCGATGGCTGCGTCGACATCTGTCCGATGGACTGCATCAGCTTCACCCCAGACGGCGAGGAAGGCGAGCTGCGCCAGCGCCTCACGGCCCCGGCCCTCAACACCAGTCAGGATCTCTACGTGGCAGACGGACTGAAGACCGGGCGCGTCATGGTCAAGGATGAGGATGTCTGTCTGCACTGCGGTCTGTGCGCCGAGCGCTGCCCCACAGGCGCCTGGGACATGCAGAAGTTCCTGCTGGAAATGGCACACGCGGGTCCGGCCTGCCGCACCCCCACTACGCGGAGGAATGCCGCTTGAAGCCGATCACCGCCGTCAACGATTTCGTTGTCAAATTCGCCAACGTCAACGGATCCGGCTCTGCGTCGGCGAATGAGATGTTCGCCAAGTCCATCCTGCGCATGGGCGTACCGGTCAGCCCCCGCAACATCTTCCCTTCCAACATCCAGGGGCTGCCCACCTGGTATGAGGTCCGGGTGACCGAGAAGGGCTGGTTGGGGCGGCGGGGCGGCGTCGATCTCATGGTGGCCATGAACCCGCAGACCTGGGACAACGACGTCAAGGAGGTAGAACCAGGTGGCTACCTGTTCTACGACAACTCCAAGCCTTTACCGGCTTCGAAGTTCCGCGAGGACATCACCGTCATCGGGATGCCACTGACCACGCTTTGCAACAGCACTTACGACGATCCCCGTCAGCGTCAGCTGTTCAAGAACATCATCTACATCGGCGCGCTCTCCATCCTCCTCGAAATCGAGGAAGAGCCCATCGTTCAGCTCATCGGCGAGCAATACAAGGGCAAGGAGAAGCTCCTCGCTCCGAATGTGAACGCGCTCCGTATCGGACGCAACTATGCACTGGAAAACCTGCAGTACCCGATCGGTCTGAGGGTGCAACGCGCCGACAATGTGGGCCACCGCATCTTCATCGAGGGCAATAACGCGGCTGCGCTCGGCGCGGTCTATGGTGGCGCCACGGTCTGTGCGTGGTATCCGATCACACCTTCATCGTCGGTGGCGGAAGCCTTCCAGCGCCATTGCCAGAAGTTCCGGGTCGATCCGGAAACCCAGCAGAACCGTTTCGCCATCGTGCAGGCAGAAGACGAAATCGCCTCCATCGGAATGGTGGTGGGCGCGGGCTGGAACGGCGCGCGCGCCTTCACCGCGACCTCCGGTCCGGGCGTCTCCCTGATGACGGAATTCCTGGGGCTTGCATACTTTGCCGAGATTCCGGCCACCATCATCAACGTGCAGCGTGGCGGCCCCTCCACCGGCATGCCGACCCGCACCCAGCAGGCCGACCTCATTTCCTCGGCCTATGCCTCGCACGGCGACACCAAGCACATCCTGGTGTTCCCGGAGGATCCCAAGGAATGCTTCGAGCACGCCGCGGCCGCGCTTGATCTGGCCGACCGCCTGCAGACCCCGGTCTTCCTCATGACGGATCTCGACATCGGCATGAACCAACGCCTGTGCGAGCCGCTCGAATGGGATGACAGCCGCAACTTCGATCGCGGCAAGGTCATGACGCGCGAGATGCTGGACGAAGGGTGCGACTTCGGTCGCTATCTGGACGTGGACGGCGATGGCATTCCCTATCGCACCTATCCGGGCACGCACCCCACGCTCGGTGGTTATTTCACCCGTGGCACCACCAAGAACGCGCGCGCCACCTATTCGGAACAGGGGCCGGATTACCTCTACAACATGCACCGCCTGCAGCAGAAGTGGCAGACGGCCAAGAGCCTGGTGCCGCAGCCGGTGCTGCGCAAGGCGGGAAAGCCCGCGCGTACCGGGGTCATCTACTATGGCTCTACCAGTCCGGCGATGGCGGAATCCGTTGGCGAGCTGGAGGCCCAGGGCATGGCGGTGGACCTCCTGCGGGTGCGTGCATTCCCCTTTCCCGACTCGGTACTCGATTTCATCATGGATCACGAGCGTGTTTTCGTGGTCGAGCAGAATCGCGACGGCCAGTTGCGAACCATGCTGATGAACGAACTGGAAGTGGATCCCGCGCGCGTGATCCCCATCCTGCATTACGACGGCACGCCCATCACGGCCCGCTTCATCACCAAGGCAATCGCCGAGATGATCAAGACCCTGCATCTGGGGCAGATTTCCGGAAAGGTGGCCTGACATGACCTATCTCGCCAAACCCAAGCTCCACCATCCCTCCATGCCCACCAATGCGCGGGGTTTCACCCGGCGCGATTATGAGGGCAGAATTTCCACGCTGTGCGCGGGTTGCGGCCACGACTCCATATCCGCCGCCATCATCCAGGCGTGTTGGGAAGAGGATATCGAACCTCATCGGGTAGCCAAGCTTTCCGGGATCGGCTGTTCCAGCAAGACCCCGGACTACTTCCTCGGCAACTCACACGGTTTCAATACCGTGCATGGGCGTATGCCCTCGGTGCTCACAGGCGCCAATCTCGCCAATCGCAGCCTGCTCTATCTCGGCATCTCGGGAGATGGCGATTCGGCCTCCATTGGTCTTGGTCAATTCGCGCATCTCATGCGGCGTGGCGTGAACATGACCTATATCTGCGAGAACAACGGGGTCTACGGTCTCACCAAGGGCCAGTTCTCAGCCACGGCCGACAAGGGCTCCGCCTCCAAGAAAGGGGTGGCCAACATGGACGCCCCGCTGGACACCGTCTCGCTCGCCCTGCTCATGGGTGCGACATTCGTCGCGCGCGGCTTCTCGGGGGATAAAGGCCAGCTGGTCCCGCTCATTCGCGCTGCGCTCCGCCACCAGGGCTCGGCCTTCATTGATGTGATCAGTCCCTGCGTGGCCTTCAACAACCACGCCGGTAGTACCAAGAGCTACGACTACGTCCGCGCGCATAACGAGTCGGTAAATTTCCTCGACTTCATCGAAGCCAGGGAAGAAATCACCACCGACTATGCGCCGGGCACGGCGGTGGATGTGGTCCAGCACGATGGCTCGGTTATCCGCCTGCACAAGGCGGCGGCCGACTACAATGCCACCGACAAAGTCTCGGCCATGAATTACATCCAGAGCCATCAGGCCAAGGGCGAAATCGTGACCGGACTGCTCTACATGGAAAACAGCCCGTCTGATATTCACCGCAACCTGAATACAGTTGAGCAGCCGTTGAACTCACTGGGCGCCCCCGAGTTGTGTCCGGGTTCCGCGATACTGGAGAAGATCAACGCCTCACTGCGCTGATCAGGTGTGCCGATGGCCACGGCAGTTCGGCTGTCGTGGCCCATTCTCTCAGCGTAATCCCCGCAGGTAGTCCGTTCCTCCGAGCTGCGTCATCTGACGCAGCACCCAACGTTGTCTCGCCCTGACTTCCGGTGCCGGCCTCAGTACCTGCCGCGTGCGCGGCGAGGGTAACACCGCGGCCAGCAGGGCTGCCTGGTCCCGACCGAGCCCACGCGCCGATTTGCGCCAGTGTTTGCGGGCGGCCGCTTCGGCGCCATAAACATCAGGCGCAAACTCTGCAATGTTGAGATAAAGCTCCAGGATCCGGCGCTTGCCGCAGAAAACCTCCAGCCAGAAGGTGTACCAAGCCTCCAGTCCCTTGCGCACCCAGCTGCGCCCGGACCAGAGGAAGAGATTCTTGGTGGTCTGCTGCGAAAGCGTGCTCGCGCCGCGCGGCGCTCCCTCTTCCGCTTCCTCCAGCGCCTTGGCCAGTTCGGTGAAGTCAAACCCATGATGTGCGGGAAACCGCTGATCCTCGCCAGCGATTACCGCAAGGGCAAGCTCGGCCGAGATGGCCTGCAACGGCACCCAGCGCTGCGCGAGTGGCACTGCGCCGCGGCCACTCGCAAGATTCTCGAAGTGGCGTGCCAGCATGAAACTGGTGAACGGGGGATTGAAGCTGCGCACGGCCAGCGGAGGCCCGAAGGCGAGTAGCAGCAGGAATGTGAGCAGTAGCCAGCGCAGACCACTTCTGCGCCTGCGGCGACCGCCCGCCCGGCGCAGACGGTGTTTGCCATCCGGATCCGGGTTGATGCGCGGGAGGCGTGCCACCCGGAACGATCAGCGCCCCTCAGCGACCGCCGAGATCGACATCGTCCAGACGATGTCCCCAATCACGCTTGGCTGCCAGGTAGCGGCGGTTGAAATCGCTGATCCCGGTGACATGCCGTTCCGCCACGACCTTGTGCAGTCCGAAGTTGGCGAGATCCTGGATCTTCTTGGGGTTGTTGGTGAGGAGCTTGAAAGATCTGTCGCCGATGAAGTGGTGCAGCAAGGCTGCGGCATCGGAGAAATCCCGGGAATCATCCGGCAAGCCCAATGAACGATTGGCCTCGTAGGTGTTCTCACCCGCATCCTGCAGCAGATACGTGGCGGCCTTGGCCCACAGGCCGATGCCCCGCCCCTCATGTCCCGACATGTAGATCATCAATCCGCCACCGGGCGTCTGATGCAGCCTGGTCATGGCAGAAACGAACTGCGGGCCACATTCGCAGCGCTGGGACCCGAAGACATCCCCGGTCATGCAGCTCGAATGTACGCGCACCAAGGGCTCCGTGGCCTCCATCGGATTGCCCACCACCAGCACGCTGTTGACCGCCATGCTGGAGGCCAGCATGGCAAAAAACTGCTGCCCGCCGTGCTCGCGCAGATCCCGCGCCAATCCCTCCACCTTGGCAAGCTCGGTGCTGCGCACAGTGGCATACCACTGCACGGTGAACTGGAGGTCGTCGATGGAGACGGGTAGGGGAATCGGCCCCAGGACATTGAGCGCCAGCTCACCCTCAGGCGGCGGTGCGTCAATCGAGATGCGATGTCCCTCACGGTTGATGCGGAACAGTTTTCCGGCGTCGATCAGACGCTGGCGGACAGTGGGGTTGAGATAAGTGAACATGGCAATCCTGAATCAATGGCGCGCAATATGGCCGCGCGACAGCTACTGGTCAACGCGCTCCGGGGCTTCGTCCAGTGCGTACAGTGCCTTGAGGAACTGGAACAGGGCGCGGGTCGCACGGGGCGTTTCGACCTGGCGGGTTGCTTCTTGGCGGGCATTGCGCACGAGCTGGCGCAGATGCTGGCGGTCCAGTGCAGGAAATTCATCCGCAAGCTTCTCCAGTGGGCCATCCCCTTCGGCGATCAGCGCATCGCGCAGCCGCTCCAGCGCATGCAGACGCCGGATACTCGCCGCATCCGGCTCGCGCGCTGCATTCAGCGCCTGACGAATCGCGGCGTGATCTTCACGCTCCAGCAAACCACCGAGGTGGCGCAACTGACGTTGCAGGGCGCCGCGTTGCAGCCTGCGTCCAACCAGCGCTTCCTCACGGATCTTCTCCGGCAAGGGCAAGCGCTTGAACAGGCGTTCAGGGCACTCCACCAGCTCACGCCCGAGATCCTGCAAGGCGTGGTGTTCGCGCTTGATCTGCGAGCGGCTCTTGGGCGCCTCGCCCGCTTCGTCCTGCCATTCCGTCTCGCGCATCACGGTGTGGTGTTCACCTTCACGCCGCGTTCGGCGAAGACTTCCTTGGCCGCGGCGATGCCGTTGAGTGCGGCCGGGAAGCCCGCATAGGCCGCCATCTGCATGATGACCTCCACGACCTCCTCAGGCTTGCAGCCCACGTTCAGCGCACCATTGATATGCGCCCGCAGCTGCGGTTGCGCGTGACCCAACGCCGTCAGCGCCGCTACGGTGGCGAGTTCGCGGGAGCGCAGGTCGAGCTGCGGCCGGGACAGCACCTGCCCATAACCCCATTCCACCACCCAGCGACCGAGCTCGGGTGCGATGTCCTGAAGGTTCTCGACGGTTTTCGAGCCCGCGGCACCGGTCACCCGGGCCAGGGTCTCCTTGCCCTTGATGTACTCGGGGCTTTCCGCCGCGACGGGGGCTTGCTGGGCCAGCACGTTTGAGGCCAGGAGGAGTCCCCCCAGGGCGAGTGCGATACGCATGTCCGTTCCTTTCAGTTCGATGTTCAGCGACCCGGCGCGAGCCGCACTCCCATTCTACGCCGGGCGGCCCAGTCGGGCAGCGAGCCAGAGGCCGATATCCCGGATCTGCGCCGGCGCCACCGCGTGTTCCATGGGCCAGGTCCGGTATTCGACGGGATAGCCCCAGTCGGTGAGCAGCTCCGCGGCCTCCCGCCCGTGGGATTCGCTGACCACGGGGTCTTGCACGCCGTGATGAATGGCAATCGGCAGTCCGGCATTGGCCGGATGAGGCTCGATGCTGCGCCGGGTTGCAAAGTAGGTAGAGAGCGCGAGGAGTCCGGCGAGCCGTTCCGGCCAGCACAGCGCCAGCTCGAAGCCGACGGCGCCGCCCTGGGAAAAACCTGCGATCACGATCCGCTCAGCGGGAATTCCCCGCGAGCGCTCGCGCGTGATGAGTGCGCCCACTGCCTGCGCGGAGGCACGCAACTGGGCCTCGTCGATCCGCCGATCGAGATTCATCTCGAGAATGTCATACCAGGCGGGCATGACATAACGCCCGTTGATCGTCACCGGAATCTCCGGCGCGTGCGGAAAGACGAAGCGCAACGGCAACTCGGGCGGAATCCTGAGCAAGGGAACAATGGGCTCGAAATCATGACCGCTGGCCCCCAAGCCATGCAGCCAGATTACGCTGCCACTCACCTCACGGCCGGTCTCGATTTCCAGGCTTGCGAGTTCAGTCATCTCAACTTGCTCCCAACATGCCGCCATCCAGCGGCAGCACAGTCCCTGTGACGTAACTCGCGGCACGCGAGGCGAGGAAGATGGCCATGCCCGCTGCATCTTCTTGCCCACCCATGCGTTTCAAGGGCACGCGATTGATGATCTCATCCCCCATGCGGGCGACCATCGGCGCCATCATGTCCGTTGCAAACGGGCCGGGCGCGATCGCATTGACCGTAATGTGTCGCGCGGCAAGATGCGTGGCGAGCACACGGGTCAAGTGGTGAACGGCGGCCTTGGCCGGGCCATAGGAGAAATTGTCGAACAGGGAGGTATGCAGACCATCGATGGAGCCGATGTTGATGACCCTGGCCGGGGCAGTCGGGCGTGCTGCAGCCTCCAGCAGGGGCAAGAATTTCTGGGTGAGAAAGAACACGGATTTCACATTCAAATCCATCACCTTGTCCCAACCACTCTCCGGAAAGTCATCGATTTTGCCGCCCCAGGTGGCGCCCGCGTTGTTGACGAGGATGTCGAGCTGCGTCTCCCGCGCAGAAATCTCGCGCACCACATGTTCGATGCCGGTCAGGGAGGAGAGATCGGCTGGCACGGCGATGCAGGTGCCGGACTTGCCAAGCTCTGCCGCCGCCGCGGTGCAGACATCCGCCTTGCGCGAGGAGATGTAGACCCGGGCACCCGCCGCAACGTAGCCGCGTGCGATCATGAGGCCGATGCCGCGCGAACCTCCGGTGACGAGGGCCGTCTTGCCAGCGATGGAAAAAAGATTCTCCATGGCCTCAGTCAACCAGTGCCGTCATCACGAGATCGCCCAGGCGCTGCAAGCGGTCCATGTGGCGGGATTCTTCCATCAGACCGGTCGACAAGAATGAAAAGGCGATGCCATCGCGCGGATCCACCCAGAAGCACGTGGAGCCCGCACCCCAGCCGCAAAAGGTTTCGGGGCTGCTGAAGTTGCTCATGGGTCCGGGCTGCACGCCCTCACCGCGCACGAAGAAGCCGATGCCGATGCTGGCCGGGAAGGGTGCCCAGCCACGGGTATCCCGCGTGTATTCGAACAGGCCATTGGGCTTGTCGCCGGTATGGTTGCGGGCACAGTAGCGCAGGGTGCGCGGTGACAGGATGCGCACGCCATCAAGTTCTCCGCCCCCCGCCAGCATGCGCGTGAAGCGATGCAGATCATCCAGCGTCGTCAGGTAGCCGCCTGCCGGCACCTCAGCGCCCTCCAGCCCCACCACTTGCCCTACCCCTTCAACCTCCTCGGGGTAGAACATGCCAGGCTCGGTATAACGCGCCACCACCGGGCACAGGCGCGGCAACAAATCTGCACGCGGCCCGAGGCTCGTGTGCTGCATTCCCAGCGGCTGGAAGAGATCCTCCTTCAGAATGCGTGCAAAGCTGCGGCGTCCACCGTCCAGCTTGCACACCATGGCTGCCATCACTGAGTGGGCCGCGATGATGGAGTAGTTCACCCGCTCGCCAGGCAGTGACTCGGGGCGCTGGCGGGCAATCCATTCCGTCAGCTTCGTGATGCTCGTCAGCACCTCGACCGGCGCCTGAGGGATAGCCGACATCAGCCCGCTGGTATGGGTGAGCAGATGGAACAGGTTGATTTCGCGCAGACCACGGGTACGGAACGCCGGCAGCACCTCGCCTACTTGCTGGGTCAGGTGCAGATCCCCGCGCTCTATCCGATTGAGGACCAAGGCGTTGGTGAACTGCTTGCCGATGGAAAAACTGACGAACACATCATCGGCAACCATCCTGCGTGCGGCAGCCCTGTCAGCGAAACCATGGAACACGCGCAGCACCGGCTCGCCATGGCGGCTCACTGCCAGCGCCGCGCCGTCGTAAAGTCCGGCTGCGATATCAGCCTCGATGCGGGCCGGTATCCGCGCCAGGCGCGACGGATCAAAGCCGGTGGGGCTTGTGTCATTAGTCATCGTGATCTCTCCCCGAGGCGGGCTGGCGGCTTCTCATTGTTTGCCGTAGCTGGCTTCGATACTGTCCAGCGGTGATTTCTGGATCCCGTGGTTGGGAATGGGGTAGCGCAGACCGTTGGCGGACAGGGCTTTGAGGCCCTCCACCGCCTGCGGGAGATAACTGGGCGGCAATGCCATCAGCATCTCCTCATCCAGCACACCCCCGAACTTGCGCTCGGCGTAACAGGGGATGGAAAGCGAGGGTTCACCGGTCTTCAGCGCATTGCCCCACGAATCCGCGCAGGCACTCTCCCCCACACAACTGAAGGTGAACTTGCGGTAATCGCGATACTGCAAGCCGTTGACGAGCGTGATCATCTGCCCCGGTGTGCCATAGATGAGGCAGATGTCAGGGTTGCCGATGCGCCCAGCCGTCAACGGGCTCACCGCCAGCGCCGCATACTCTCCATGCGATGCACAACTCATGGCGCGCTGGTGCGCCCCACTGTCCTCGTGCGTGGCATACCACACGCCGGTGAGCTTGCGTCCGGCGAGCCAGTCGGAAGTGGGTGGATGCAGACCGATGACGGCTCCGCATTGTTCGCCCATCAGGTTGTCCATCGTGATCCCGAGCGTCCAGCCCAGCCAGCGGCTCTGGCCAACAATCTGATCCGTTGCAAACTTCTCACCCGGAGGTGGCCTGCGAATGCGTGGAACGGCTTCCATGTCGGCCACCGTCCGAAACCGTTTCATGCCGACTGGCAGGGTCTTCAGGCGCAGATACTGGTTGAGATCCGCGACCAGGGCCGCGTAGTCGTATTCGGTATCGTCGCCCCAGCAATTGACGTTCATGTCTTCCGTCCTTCCAGCTGTGGGTGGCGACAGGCAACCATGCCCACCGAGCGCACTGTCATGCGGGGCGCACCCTCCGGACCTATCACTTCCATCAGCGTGTGGATGAGACCACGGTCCGGCTTGGAGGCCGAGCGTCGTGCCTTCTCGACCGTCACCTGGACACTGAGCACTTCCCCGGGTCGCACCGGCTTCAGCCAGCGCAATTCATCCACCCCTGGTGAACCCATGCCTGCCACGCTCGAGATGAACTGGTCGACCACCACCCGCATCATGGCCGAGGCCGTATGCCAGCCACTGGCCACCAGCCCCCCGAAGTGACTCCGCGCGGCCGCTGCGTGATCGAGATGAAAAGGCTGGGGATCGAAACGCGAGGCAAATTCGATGATCTCCTGCTCGCTCAAGGTGAATTCGCCAAGGCGCCAGGTTGCGCCCGGGGTGTAATCCTCGAAGTAGCGATCAGAAGCCGGGGTTGGAAAAGTAGCAAACGGCATGGTGGAGTGGGCTCCGCAAATGCGGCCAGGGACTGGACCGCGCCCAGCTAGGGTATGGGGGGGTACGAGTAGGGTCAATGCGCCACGGCGGTGGAGACTGGGCTCGCCTCGTATCGGGACTCAGATCCCGGTCTGCGCGGTTTCACGCGCAACGATTTCCAGCAGCGGCACCAGTCGGTCGGCCCAGCGGCGCTGTCCTTCTGGGTGTTCAATCTCATCCTGACGCAGCTCGATGAGCACATGCGGCAGGCCGCGACGCTCAGCATGGACTGGAACGCCGTAATCCGTTTCGTCGGTGAGTCGATAGGGGATGTTGTCCCCTACCACCAGGGAAGTCTCACGTTGCAGCTCTCGCATCAGGATTTCAGCCACGCGGCGATCCCGGTTGGACAGCATGGCGATCTGCCAGGGACGGTGTTCGCCCTTGTAAACAGGCGTGAAGCTGTGGATGGCGAGATAGACCGTGGGGAGTCTCAAGGCCGCGCGCGCATCGAGCAGGCTCGCGATGGTGTCGTGATAGGGGCGATGCAGAGCCTCGGCACGGCGCGTACGCTCAGCCTCCGTGAGATTGCAGTTGCCGGGCACCGGTGTGAGTTCACTCAGCTCCGGGATGCAGTCGTGGCGCCACAGTTGTCGATTACAGTCGATCACGAGCCGCGAATAGCCGGTGGCGACCAGAGTGGCTGAGAAATGCGCGGCCAGCAGCTCCGCCACGGCAAGCGCGCCGATATCCCAGGCGATATGCCGTGCCCATTCGGTGGCCGGAACCCCCAGATCACCCAGGCAGGCAGGTACCCGACGGCTGGCGTGATCGCAGGTGAAGAAAAAAGGCGAATGGCTGTCGGGGTGCAGGACGGTGACAGCGGGTAGTTCGTGTGGCGCGAGCAGGCTCATGATGGAACTTCGCGGGCAGGAGGACTGGCCCGGAGTATAGAAGCGGGGACATCCCGCCGAAATGGGGTTACTGTCACCGATTCTGAAATGGGGTTACTGTCACCGTGATCGAAACCCGCCTGACACAACGCTTCGGCCTCACGTACCCGGTGCTGAACGCGCCCATGGCATTGGTTGCCGGCGGTGCCTTGGCCGGGGCGGTCTCACGCGCCGGGGGTCTTGGTCTCATCGGCGGCGGCTATGCCGGAACACTGGGCGCAGAGCCCAATCTGGCCGCGGAATTCGAGCGTGCGGGAGGGTCCAGAGTAGGCGTGGGTTTCATCACCTGGGCGCTGGCCCAGGCCCCGTCGCAGATCGATCATGCACTTGCCTTGAAGCCTGCCTGCGTATTTCTCTCGTTTGGTGATCCCGGCCCGTTCGCGGCACGCATTCATGCCGCAGGCGTGCCGCTGATCTGCCAGGTACAGACGCTGGGGCAAGTGGATGCCGCCGTGGCTGCGGGCGCGACGGCTCTCGTCGCTCAAGGCACGGAGGCCGGTGGGCACGGCGGCGCAAGGGCGAGCTTCAGCTTGATCCCGGAGGTTGCCGATCATCTGGCCCGCACGTCACCGGAAACTCTGCTGCTCGCGGCTGGCGGTATCGCAGACGGTCGGGGACTGGCAGCGGCCCTGATGCTGGGTGCTGAAGGCGTCGTGGTCGGCACGCGGTTGTGGGCCGCTGATGAGGCGCTGACGCCGGCCGCAGCGGTGGCGCGCGCGATCGCTGGCACCGGCGATGACACTGTGCGCACGCGTGCGGTGGATGCCCTGCGGGGTGTTGCGTGGCCCCGTGAATTCTCGTTCCGGATCATGCGCAACCGTTTGACGGAAACGTGGGCAGGACGCGAAAGCGAAGCGCTGGCAAATCCCGGCCTGCTGCGGGCGGACTATGAAGCCGCGCGGTCGCGAGCCGATCTGGACATGGTGGCCACGGTGGCAGGAGAGGCCATCGGGTTGGTACATGCGCGGGGCCCTGCCGCGTCAATCGTGGCAAACTTGGTGGATGAGGCTGAACTGTGCCTGGTGGGTGGCGCACAGGCTGTAAAGACCTGAATCCCAGGCTCAGGCAGCCTCCCTGAATTCAGCGCCCATCAGGCGCGTCTGACGTGCCCTTCGACAGGAGCCTGACCACCTCCCGATCCAGCGGACTGGCAGAAGCACCGAGTTTCGCCAGCATTTCGGCCCGCTGGGCGCCTCCCAGTCCTCGTGGAAAGCAGGCTGCGAAACGCGGCAAGGCTCCGAAGTATTCCAGCGTCAGCAAGGTCCGCAGACATTTCGGACACTCGCCGCAGTTGGGCGGCGCGTCGGCTTCAGGCTGTTTCTCCGGTTTGGCAAGCAGGCGTTTCAGCCTCTCCAGCATAAGCGCCCCGCATTTCCGTGCGACAAGTCTAGCGGCACGGGCTCATGAACTTGAAGCCCAGACTGCGGCTGCCGTCGAGAGCACGCGCCCTCACCCCGAGGTCGCCTCCACGACCTCTTGTATTTCTTGGGCCGGCACAGGACTCTTGCCGGGATTTCTGATGTGAGGAGAGATTCTGATGTCTGCGCTTCCCGACGGACTCGATGTCCATGGCACCTATCGCATGATGCGGCTGTTGCGCGAATTCGAGGACCAGATGCACGTAGCGATTGCCCGTGGCACCGTGCCCGGATTCACCCATCTCTATGCTGGCGAGGAAGCCAGCGCGGTCGGAATCTGCATGCATCTGCGGGACACGGATGTCCTGTGCAGCACCCATCGCGCCCATGGCCATTTCCTGGCCAAGGGCGGCGACATCAAGGCCCTTGCCCTCGAGATCTTCGGCAAGCAGGGCGGCTGCTGTGGCGGCAAGGGCGGCTCCATGCATGTGGCCGACTGGTCGCGCGGCATGTGGGGCGCGAACGCAATCATCGGTGCCAGCGTGCCCCACGCGGTGGGTGCAGGCTTCGCGTTCCAGTACCGCGGTGAAGACGGCGTGGCCGTGAGTTTCGGGGGCGATGGCGCCTCCAACCAGGGCGCCGGCTTCGAGAGCATGAACCTTGCGAAGATCCTGAACCTGCCGGTGCTGTTCGTGCTGGAGGACAACGGCTATGCGGAAACCACAGCCGCCAGTTGGGCCTGTGCGGGTAACCCCGTGGCGCGCGCCGCCGGCTTCGGCATTCCGGGCGTGGAAGTGGATGGCACTGATGTGGTGGATGTATGGACCAAGTTCGGGGCCGGCGTGGCCCATGCGCGTGCCGGCAAGGGCCCCATGTTCTTTCATGTGCGTGTGCCGATCTTCCACGGCCATTACGAGGGAGATCCCGAGACCTACCGTGCACCGGGAGAAGTGAAGGCATTGCGCGAAAATGCGGACTGTCTCGGCAAGTTCCGTGCGCGTGTGCTGGCCGCCGGCCGTGCGGAAGCCGGAGCACTGGAGGCCATCGATGCGGAATGTGCGGGAGCAGCGGCAGCGGCCATCGCCAAGGCGGCGGATGCACCCTTCCCGCCGCTCGAGAGCCTGAAAACCCACGTACTCTCGCGCAGCCAGGAGGTTTGAATCATGTCCATAAAGACTGCCCGCGAAGCGATTCGCGAAGCACTGGCTGCGGAGATGCGCCGCGATCCGCGTGTATTCATCATGGGCGAAGACATCGCCGGTGGCATGGGTGCTCCGGGTGAGCAGGATGCCTGGGGTGGTGTCTTTGGTGTCACCAAAGGCCTGCTGGGCGAGTTCGGGCGACAACGCGTCGTGGATACACCGATCAGCGAAACAGGTTTCCTCGGTCTTGGCATCGGGGCCGCCAATGCGGGGCTACGCCCGGTGGTCGAGATCATGTTCGTGGACTTCTTCGGCGTCTGCTTCGATCAGGTGCTGAACAACATGTCCAAGTTCCGCTATATGTATGGCGGCAAGGCAGCCACGCCAATCACGGTACGCACCACCTACGGTGCGGGCTATGGTGCAGCGGCCCAGCACAGCCAGGCGCTGTATCCCATCTTTGCGCATATCCCCGGCATCAAGGTGGCACTGCCCTCAAACGCCTACGATGCCAAGGGTCTGCTCACCACGGCCATTCGCGATGAGGATCCGGTGCTTTTCTTCGAGCACAAGAGCCTCTACGACCTGCAGGGCGAAGTGCCTGATGAAAGTTACACCTTGCCCTTTGGGGAGGCTGCGGTGCTGCGCGAAGGCAAGGACTGCTGCGTGGTGGCATTCGGCCATATGGTGAACATTGCAGCGAAGGCGGCCGACCAGCTGGCCGAACAGGGCATCCACATCACGCTGATCGACCCACGCACCTTGGTCCCGCTGGATACCGACACACTTCTCGAAGCCGTGGAGAACTGTGGTCGCCTGGTGGTGGTGGATGAGGCAAGCCCGGTGTGCAGCATGGCCTCCGAGATCGCCTCTCTGGTTGCCACGAACTGCCCGCAGGTACTCAAGGCGCCGGTCGTGAAAGTGAATCCGCCGCCGGTGCCGGTGCCCTTCAGCCCCGCGCTGGAGCAGGCGTATCTGCCGCAGCCGGAGGATGTGGTGAAGGCGGTGAAGAAAACCCTGGGCCGGTAGCAGACCCTGTACGGGGAATTGGGTCCGCGCCCTGGCGCGAACCTGCTTCAGAAAGGTGCGCGATGCTCGCCAGATTGAAGCCGCTGCTACTTCCAGGCAAACGCAGGCTGGTCGAAGTGGGCCACCCGAGTGTCGCGCCCGAGCACGCAGACTTCGCGGAACTGGTAAAGGATGGCGGCCGTCGGCGCCGCAATCCAGTCATCCCCGACGGGCATGCGCAGCACCGGACGCTGCGGCTCTGGCCCCGGGTCCAGCAGGGGCGCATCGCTGCGCATAAACTCACGGATGGGAATCCTGTGGACCGATGCGACCTCGTCCTCGTTCAGCACGAGTGGCGGTCGCACACCCGCCCACACCACCACAGGCGTCATCACATACCCCGAGCGGGTGACGAAGTCGTCAAGCCGCCCGATGACCGCAGAATCCGGCAGCGCCAGTCCGATCTCCTCACGCATCTCGCGCAGCGCCGTCTCCTCCGGTGATTCGCCCGGATCGATGCGTCCCCCGGGGAAGGCCCACTGCCCGGCATGGTTGCGTAGCCGCG
>JAURMM010000010.1 GCA_030830685.1 Gammaproteobacteria bacterium
CCCCTCGAGTGCGCGCTCGCGGCAATCTGGAAATCGCTCATGCCACAGCTGGAGCCCTGTCGCGAGGATGATTTCTTTGCGGTGGGTGGCAATTCATTGATGGGCGTGCGGCTGATCAATCGATTGCACTCCGAACATGGTCTCGAGATCGACCTGCGTGATCTGCTCGCACATCCAAGCCTCTCTGCGATGGCGGACCTGATGCGCGCCCGGTCATCCGAGCAGACCAGCGTGTCGCAGGCATGAGCAAACTCTCCGACACTCACGATCAGGGCGAGGTTTACCTCATCCCCGCGTCATCTGCACAAGCGCGGGCCTGGTTCCTCGAGCGATGGCTACCCGGTACCTCGCAGTATCACATCTGCCACGCTTGGGAACTCACAGGAGATCTTTCGATCCCGGCCCTCACGTCTGCCTGCCAGACCCTGATCGCTCGTCACGAATCGCTGCGTACCGGCTTTGCGGAGGAGGGTGGCGATCCTGTGCAGCGCATCTTCGAGACCCTTTCATGGCAACCACGATGCATTGATCTCACGCAAGTCTCCTCGGAACTGCAGACCACACGGCTGGAGGAAGAACTTCTGCTGGCTTTCGAGGAGCCGTTTGATCTGGCGGCTCCACCGTTGCTGCGCGTCTTGGTGTGGTCTCTGGGTGCAGGCAGACACGTGTTGCTGCTGGTGGTGCATCACATCGTGTCCGATGGCTGGTCGCAGGGCATCCTGTTGCGCGAGTTGGGTTTGCTGTACGCGTGCGCACTTCGCGCTGAGCCACCGTCCTTGCCATCGCTGCCGCTGCAGTATGCGGACTATGCGCTTTGGCAGCGGGAGTTGCTGGCCACCCCGGAGCATGAACAGTCTTTGCAGTCATGGCAGGCGCGCCTGTCGGGGCTGGAGCCGCTGGAGCTGCCCACCGACACACCCCGCGCACCTGACGTTGACTATACGGGGGGGCTCGTCGAGTTCACCGTGCAGCCTGCGCTACTGACCCGTTTGAAAACGCTCGCGCGCGCTCACGGTGCAACGCTCTATATGGTGTTGCTGACCCTGATGCAGGTGCTGCTGATGCGTCTCAGTGGCCAGCGCGACATCGCGGTGGGTAGTCCGGTGGCTGGCCGTGGCCGTCCGGAGCTCGAAGGCCTTGTGGGTTTCTTCGTGAACACCTTGGTGCTGCGTACCCGGCTTGATCCCGATGAGTCACTGAGCGCCTTGCTGGGGCGGGTACGCGAGGTGGCGCTTGAGGCGTACGGGCATGCAGAAGTGCCCTTTGAAGAGCTGGTCAGGGTGTTGAACCCGGTGCGCGATGCGAGCCGTCATCCGCTCTTCCAGGTGATGTTGGCACTCCAGAACCAGCCAAGCGCAGAACTTGTGCTGGAAGGGCTTCGGGTCCTGCCGGTAAGAGTGCCGCGTACGACAACCAAATTCGACCTTGGCATGACATTTACGGAGCGTAATGGCGCTCTTGAAGGCGTGCTGCAGTACGCAAGCGCGTTGTTTGATGAGACCACCATGCGCCGTTGGAGCCGGCATTACCTCACCTTGCTGGAGAGCGCGGTGCACACGCCGGAGCTTCCGGTGGGGCGATTGCCTCTGCTCACGGATGAGGAACGCGCGCGGCAATCCGCCTGGAACGAGACAGCTGCCGTGTTCCCGGAGCCGCACACACTCCACGGCCCGTTCGAAGCGCGGGCGCGCGAGACACCGGATGCACAGGCGGTCATCGCCGAGGGCGGACGCCTCTCCTATGCGGCGCTTGAGACGAGAGCCGAGGCAGTCGCGCGCGGGCTGCGAGGGCTTGGCGTGGAGACAGGGACGCGAATCGGAGTGTATCTCCCGCGCTCACTCGATCTCATCGTGGGAGTGCTCGGGATCCTGAAGGCCGGGGCGGCCTACGTGCCACTCGATCCGTCTTTCCCGCAGGCGCGCCTGCAGTACATGCTTGAGGATGCAGGACTGGCCTTGGTCCTGGTGGATGATTTACCGCTTGCTCCGCCTCCATTCCCGAACGTGCGATGCGTTCCGGTGAGGACACTCGAACAAACCGACGGGCCTGTGAGCTGGCGGCGCAGCGAGCCGCGGGATCCGGCCTATGTCATCTACACCTCGGGTTCCACGGGCCAGCCGAAGGGTGTCGTGATCAGCCATGGTGCCATTGCCAATCACATGGCCTGGATGTGCCGCCATTTCGCCTTCGGCGTCAGTGATCGTGTGCTGCTGAAAACCAGCCTCAGCTCAGACGCCTCGGTGTGGGAGTTTTTTGCGCCGCTGTGGTCCGGCGGCGTGCTGGTCGTTGGTGGGCCGGAGGTCCAGGGTGACACCCTGCGCATCGTCACCGCGGTGCAGGAGCATGGGGTCACCATCTTGCAGATGGTGCCTTCGTTGCTCAGCGCGATGCTGGCTGAACACCTTCTGGGGGACTGCGCCTCCCTGCGCCTCATGTTTGCGGGCGGCGAGGCACTCTCTGCTGCGACTGCCGAAGCTTTCCACGCGCAATGCAAGGCCGAGCTGCACAATCTTTATGGCCCGACTGAAGTTTCCGTAGATGCCACGAACTGGCGCTGTATGCCCGGCACCCCGGATCCGCTCCCGATAGGACGCCCGATCAGCAACATCGAAGCGTGGATACTGGATGACCAGTGCGAACAGCTCCCCGAAGGTATTCCGGGCGAGCTCTATCTTGGCGGTGCAGGTCTCGCCGAGGGATATCTCGATCGTCCCGAGATCACCGCCCAAAGATTCTTGGCCCATCCCTTCAAGACCGGTGCACGGCTTTATCGCACCGGCGATCGCGTGCGCTGGCGATCTGATGGAAATCTCGAGTTTCTGGGTCGCATGGACGCCCAGGTCAAGCTGCGCGGTTATCGCATCGAGCCAGGAGAGATTGAGGCTGCCCTGCTTGCCGAGGGCGCAGCGCAGGCTGCGGTGATCCTGCGTGAAGATCGGGCAGGGGATCCGCGTCTGGTGGCCTACGTGGCAGGAGGCACCCTTGAAGAGCGCACCTTGCGCGATTCCCTGCGTCAGCGTCTGCCGGAATTCATGGTGCCCTCGGCCGTGGTGGTGCTGCCCACAATCCCGCGCACTCCGAATGGAAAGCTTGATCGCAAGGCGCTGCCCGCACCCGGTCCGCTACAGATCAACACGCAGTGGCTGGCACCCCAAACGAAAACTGAAGAAGTAATCGGTGCGCTGTGGTGTGAAATCCTCGATGTGGATCGGGTGGGTCGGGATGACGACTTTTTTGCGCTGGGTGGTCACTCCCTCTTGATCGTGCGCCTGTTGGCCAGGCTGCGAACGGAGTGGGGAGTCGACCTTACGCCGCGGGAAGCGTTTGAGAACCCGACACCTGAGTCGCTGGCACGTCTGGTGGATCAGAAGATCGCCACACATCTTCGCCACAGCCAGACACGTCCTCAGCCTCGCGATGCCGGATCGCCCGCCATTGCTTCCTCTGCGCAACAGGGCCTGTGGTTCATCGAGCGTTGGCAGCCCGGGCTCGCTCTATACCACATCAGCGAGGTGTGGAATCTCAAGGGGAGCCTGAATGAAAACGCGCTGCGCGAAGCACTCGCGCTGCTGATGCAGCGGCACGATGCACTGCGGACCTCCTTGCGGGAGCAGGACGACACCCTGCTGCTTGAAGTATCGGCCGTTCACGAGCCGCCGTTCGAGGTGGAGGATCTGAGGACTGAGCCTGCTGAAAGCCGACACCACAGACTCCAGGCAGCCTTGGCGCAAGCATCCACACAGGCCTTCACCCTGCGCGAAGCTCCCTTGTGGCGTGCCCGCCTCTGGCGCTGCGCGAATGACGAATATGTCTTTCTGTTCGTGATCCACCATCTCGTCAGCGACGGCTGGTCGCAAGCCGTGCTGCATGATGAACTTGCACAGGCTTATGCCGCCGCCTTGCAGGGCGCCCGCCCGCGCTTGCGTGCACTGCCACTGACGTATGCTGACTACGCAGCCTGGAGAGCAAGTTTCAGTGGCACGGAGGATGAGCGAAGCGCCCTAGCCTGGTGGACCCGTCGACTGGCCGATCTGCCGCGTCTGGAGTTGCCCCGTGATCACCCCTTGCCCGTGCAGCCAACCTTTGCCGGCGCACAGGTGCCTTTCACCCTTTCGCAGTACACCACGGACAGGGTGCGCCAACTGGCCCAGGCCACCTCTGCAACCCCATTCATGGTGTTGTTGACGGCCTTCAAGATCCTGCTCGCGCGCTACAGCGGCGGTACCGATATCGTTGTGGGCACGCCCGTCGCGGGTCGGGAGCACGCAGATCTGCACGGGCTGGTGGGTATGTTCGTCAATACACTGGTATTGCGGACCGAACTGCCTGTTGACGAGTCTTTCACCGCCGTACTGGGCGCGGTGCGCGCAACGGTGCTGGAAGCCCAGGCACACGCTGATCTTCCCTTCGATGTGCTGGTGCGTGCCCTCAATCCTGCACGAGAGGCCGGGCGGAATCCGCTCTTCCAGGTAATGTTTTCCTGTCAGCGGGCAAGCGGCGACGGATTCTCGCTTTCCGGACTCAAGACTACCCCTGGCGAAATCCCCCGTGCGCTTGCCAAGTTTGATCTTGCGCTCAGCCTTCTGGAGGAGACCAGAGAGATTCGCGGGGCTTTTGAATTCTCGAGCGAGCTCTTCGACGCAGACACCGTGGCTCGCATGGCAACGCATTACGGGGCGCTGCTGGAGTCGCTTTTGCAGTCACCCGACGAGGCTACGGCGCATGTCGCGCTCGGGCCGGCTGATTCCCGTGCCGAGCTGTTGGCCTGGAGCATGCCGGCGTCCCCGGAGCTTCCCAGCGCCGGTGTCGCCGCACTTTTCGAAGCACAGGCGAGAGCGCGCCCCGAGGCAATCGCGCTGAGCAGCGATGAGGGACAGGTGACTTACGCGGCGCTTGAGCAGGCTGCGGAGCAACTTGCGCACAGCCTGCGCGAGCAGGGTGTGCGGCATGAAACACGCGTGGCCCTGTGTGCAACACGTTCGGTCGATCTGGTGGTCGGCATTCTCGCGATTCTCAAGGCGGATGGGGCGTGGGTGCCGCTGGACCCCGTGTGGCCGGATGCACGAATCAGTCAGATTCTCGCACTCGCGGAGTGTCCTCTGGTGCTCACCCAGTCCGACAAGCTTGAGCGCTTTCGGGCGCTGCATCCGCAGGTACTCAGCTGCAGCGCCAGGCCCGCGTCACCGGCGAGCGCCCACACCAGCGAGGGGCGCGAGGCCCGGGGGACGTCACTCGCCTACGTGATGTTCACTTCCGGCTCCACGGGCGTTCCGAAGGGCGTACTGATCGAGCAGCAGAGCATCGTGAGGCTGGTGCGCGATCAACACTACGCCCGATTTGCGCCTGACGAAGTCTTCCTGCTGCTTTCTCCGATTGCGTTTGATGCCTCCACTTTCGAAATGTGGGGAGCCTTGCTCAATGGCGGGCGCCTGGTGATTCATCCCCAGGCGCGAGTGACTGTTGCTGGTCTCGAAGCCGTGATACGCGAGCGGGGAGTGACCACCCTGTGGCTGACCGCGGGTCTCTTCAATGCCGTGATCGATGAGAAACCGGCGGCGTTGAAAGGTTTGCGTCAGCTCCTGACCGGGGGGGAAGCGCTTTCGCCCTCCCATGTCCGCAAGGCCTGCACCGCACTGCCAGAGACCCGGCTGGTCAATGGCTACGGGCCAACAGAGACCACCACCTTCGCCTGCTGCCATTTGATCGAGCCTTCGGCGTGTGATGGGGTTGCACCGATACCTATAGGGCGTCCGATCATCCATTCTGAATGCTTCGTGCTCGATGGTTGTGGGCAGTTAGCACCGGTGGGTGTCGAGGGTGAACTTTGTCTCGGCGGTGCGGGGCTGGCGCGTGGATATCTGGGTGATCCGGCGCTTGATGCCAGACGCTTCGTGGCGCATCCGGTTCGATCCGGCGCGCGGGTCTACCGCACCGGAGACCGCGCACGTTGGCGGCCGGATGGCACCCTCGAGTTTCGCGGGCGCAGGGATAAGCAGGTCAAGCTGCGCGGCTACCGCATCGAACCCGGCGAGATCTCGAGCGTGATCGCGAGTCTGTCGGGCGTAGGTCAGGTGGCAGTGCTGGTGCGTCCACTCGAGTCAGGAGAGCCAGCACTCGTGGCTTATGCGGCAGGGGCCGGTCTCGATGCGGCTGAATTACGTGCAGCCCTGAAGACACGATTGCCGGACTACATGATCCCCGCGCGCTGGCAGATCCTTGATGCCTTGCCCATGACGGCCAACGGCAAGCTCGATCGCGCGGCCTTGTCGCTTCCGCCCGCGGAAGGTTCCGGTTCGCTGGCGCAAAATCGCCGACCAACCGCCGACGTGGTTGAACGACATCTGCTCGGTTTGTGGCAGACGTTTCTCCAGCGACAGGATATTGACCTCGATGCGGCATTCCTCGAGCTCGGGGGGCATTCCTTGCTGGCAGTGCGGATCATCGATGCCATCGAGCATGCTTTCGGTGCGCGGCTGCCGCTCGACATTCTCTGGCTGGATGGAGGGTCCATTCACAGCGTCGCCAAGCGTCTCCGGGATCGCAGCGATCCAAGCCCTTGGCCGGTGGTGGTGCCGCTGCGGCAGAGTGGAGACGCTCCGCCACTTTTTTGCGTGCACACGATTGGTGGCAATCTTTTCCATTATTTCCCGCTGGTCCGCGCTCTGCCCCAGACCATGCCGGTTTACGGTTTGCGGGCACGAGGTCTGGAGGGGCTGGAAAAACCCCGCAGCAGCGTGGCTACC
The DNA here is from genome assembly GCA_030830685.1 of Gammaproteobacteria bacterium. Taxonomy (GTDB): domain Bacteria; phylum Pseudomonadota; class Gammaproteobacteria; genus CAIKBL01. The sequence continues at coordinate 6,744 of JAURMM010000010.1, forward strand.
ATTGCTGCCGACTGCGTTGACGCTTTGATCCGGACGTGGCCGGAGGGGCCCTGCAGGATCGTCGGTTATTCCAGTGGCGGCGTAGTGGCTTGGGAAATTGCGCGCCAGCTCGAGGCGAAAGGCAGGCAGGTTGAACTGCTCGGTCTGATCGACACTTACGCACCGGGTATTCATCGTCGCCATGCGGGAACCGGCAAAAGCGCTTCAGGCGCGCGCCGGCCTCACAAAGGCTCGGGCTTGACCCGGGCCTTGCATGGTTTGTGTCATTGGCTCGGGATTGAACTGCCCGGAGGATTTCCGGATGTTGCTGCCGCGCATTGGTGGGCACATGCTGCGTACCGCCCGGATAGGTATCGCGGGCGCGTGGACCTTTTTCTGACCGAAGTCTCGCGACGCGAGGCGAGCGACCCCAATCTGGGTTGGGCTTCGCTCACCGGTGGACCGTTTGAGGCGCACTTGTTGCCCGGAGACCATGCGCAGATTGTAAAGTCCCCCAACGTAGCGCTGCTCGCTGAGCGGCTCGCGGCCCGCCTGGATACGCTGCCCAACCCATGAGCGAAATTACTCCGCGGGTGTTCAGGCCCCTGCCGGGCGTGACGGTGCATGCCTTTGCGCCGGAATGGGGTGCGGTGCTCGAACATTCGCGTACCCTGCTGGATGCTTCGGAACTGGCCCGCGCTGCGGCCTACCATCAGCCTCTCGACGTCGCCCGTTTCATCACGGGACGGGCCGCGCTGCGTCGTCTGGTCGGCCACGCCTTGGGTATGCCTCCTGAGATGCTTCAATGGGATCAGGGCGCACATGGCAAGCTGGGGCTGCACGCGCAGCATGCGGCAGGTCTCGAATTCAATCTTTCTCATTCGGGAAATTGGGTGCTGGTAGCACTGTCCTCACTCGGCGCAGTGGGGGTGGATGTGGAACGGATCGAGGACCATCGCGATCTGAGTGCACTCGCCGCGCGTGTGTTCTCCCCCCGCGAGCGTGAAATCCTCAACGCGCGCTCAGGGCGTCAGTTGGTCGAGTTCTTCTATCGCACCTGGACCTGCAAGGAAGCCTGGATCAAAGCCCTCGGTGCCGGCCTGAGCTATCCGCTCGAGCAACTCGATTTGCATGAGGCGGCGCAAGCCTCGCCCGGGACGCGCACATCAGTGATGGACCCGGAGGGTGGCCGAAGTTGGCAGTGCTGGCGACTGTCACTGGACAGCGAGCACGAAGCGGCGGTGGTGCTTGCCTCCTCATCGGGGATTGCCGGGTCCTCGAGTCGGGGTTGCTAGTCGAAAGCCGGGTCCAGCAATGTTCTTCATGCAGCGTGGCGTATTCGATGCCGGTGATGGGCAAACCGGGGTCTCTGCTGCCCCACCGTCAGCACCACTGCATCACCGAAATTCCAGGCTGCCCGCAATTCCGTGAAGCCATTGCAGAGAGGCACGAAATCGCGGCCACAGACTATCAGGCCATGAAGGATCAGGTGTGTGGAATCAGGCGCACTGGAAGATGCTTCAAGCCCCCCACGAAGCTGGATTGAACACGTTCAACAGGGCCAGTGATCTCTATCCCGACGTAACGCTGGATCAATTCTTCCATCGCCAGCCTGATTTCAGTCTTGGCGAGCGGCCCACCCAGGCAGAAATGAGGACCTGCCCCGAATCCCAGATGCAGGTTGGGGTGACGCGTCACATCGAAAGTGTAGGGGTGGGCGAAGACTTCTTCATCCCGGTTTGCAGAGGGAAACCACATGAGCAGGCGCTCCCCGGCGCGGATCTTTTGACCGCCAAGCTCCGTGTCCCGGGTAGCGGTCCGCATCAGGGAGATTACCGGGTCGGACCAGCGCACAAACTCTTCCACGGCGAGACGCAACCTTTTCGGATCTTCCCGCAGCAACGCCATTTGCGACGGATTCTGCAACAGCGCGAGCACCCCACCCGAAAAAGCATTACGCGTGGTCTCGAAACCGGCGAGCATCAACTGCACCCCGTTGTGAGCCACCTGCGAGTGCGCCATCGGGCAACCGTTGATTTCTGCGTTGGCCATCAGGCTGATCGGGTCCGACATCGGACACCCGCGGCGTTGGTCCGCCAGGCTCGCGCTGTAGTGATAGAGCTTGCGGAAGCCGCCGATTACGGTTTCAGCCGCGGTGCCCTGCATGTACTCCGGATCAGTGCCACCGATGGCCATCTTGCCCCACGTGAGCAGGGTTTCCCAATCCTCCCGCGGCAGTTCCAGAATGTCGCAAATGACGGCCATGGGGATCCTGACTGCGAGATCTCCGACCAGGTCAATCTCACCGTGTGATGGCAGATCATCGAAGATTTCCGAGATGAGCTGGTGGGTCCGGGTTTCCCCGTCGGCCAGGGCCTTGGGCAGGAAGGGGGCGGACATCACCTTGCGGTACTCGCCGTGGCGTGGCGGATCGATGGTAAGCACATTCTCGCCAACGCCCATTGCCTCGTGTGCGATTTCAGCCATCGCCGTGTCGATGACCGGCATCACGCCCTCACGTTCGGAGCTGAAGAGCTCTGGCTCGTTCAACATGCGCTTCATATCCGCATGCCGGAATATCGACCAGTAGCCGCGACCATCAGGGCTCGCGGTCCAGTGCACGGGATCATCCCGGCGCATGCGGTCGAACAGTCCGTAGTAGGCGTCAGTCGCGAAAAAGGCGGGATCATTCAACTGCTCATCTACGTGCACTTTGAATCTCCCTCGGTAGTTGCCGGATGTTCAGCCGGTACCGGCAGGATGGGGATCCCCGGTTGGCAGGTCGCGGCCGTGAAAGATATTGGACTGCAATGCGGTGTAGCCGCTGACACTGGATTCGAGGTGCGCTGCCACCAGGTCATGCGTCTGCGGCAATTTGTGCCAGGGGATTGCCGGCCACCCATGGTGCTCTGCATGGAAATTCATGTTCCACAACCAGAAGCGTACGAAGGCATTCGATTGAACAGTCCTCGTCCGGCGCAGGATGCTGCCGTCATGCGGGAGGCCGGAATGTTCCGCGGATACCCACAAGGTCTGGAACACATGCGTGAACCATGCCGCAAACCACCACCAGAGTCCTCCCGGCAGCAGGGCCGTCACCCACAGCAAGGCTGCCCAGCACGCGCACAGAATGCGGCACTCTCTGACCAGTTGTTCCGGCTCCGCCACCTGGCTCGACCAGGGCGCAAATTCGGCCCAGCGCGACTTGTCTCTGAAAGCAAATCCGAGCAGGGGCCGTATCTTAAGCATCATCAAGCCGTAACCACTGTTGGCAATCAGCCAGGTGAGGCGTGAATCTGGCCACTGCGCGTAACGGGGATCGAGCAGCTCGGGATCACGTTCCAGATCCTGCGTGTGGCGATGGTGCTCGAAATGGAAGGCGCGATAGACGGAAGGCGCCATGCCGAAGGGGATCCCCGTGAGCCACGCGCCCAGGCGATTGCCCGTCGGGCTGCAAAAGGCGGTTCTGTGCGTGCATTCGTGGAACGGCGCGAAGAGGCTGCTCCACACCCAGGCCAACGCGACCGCGAGCGGCAGCGCGACCCAGAAGGTGGTGGCGTTCAGCGTGAGTGCGGCTCCTAGTCCCACGAAGGACAGCAGATGAAGGCCCAGACGCAGCACTGAGGGCCATGTACGCCGCGTCAGCAGCGGCTTCAGCGCAGCAGGAGGAACAAGCGTGCGGGTTTCGAATTGCTCGTCCATGGGAGGATGTTCACTCGCCCTCCACGCTCTTGCAAGAGGTGTGCGTCCCGGTGAGGTAGGCTTCCTCCAGCGCTTTCCCGAGCGGTGACAGCGGTGGTTGAAAACGCAGCGAGCGGCCCACCTCGGCCTCGACCAGGCGTAGCAATTCCCGCGCGATACCGCGGCGACGGAATGCCGCGTTCACAAACAGGTACTCGACTTCCCCCTCTTCGTTGTAGCGACAGTAGCCCAGGGTCGTGTTGGCATCTGTGAGGGTGATGATCCCCGGGGTGTGGGAGATCTTCCAATTGGGGTCCAGCATGCTCAGGCGACGCTTGCAGCCAGGAGCGAGAGCGAGGCAATGGCTGTGAGCTGATAGCGCAGGCCCATGAACCACCGGGGCAGTTGCACTGCCTGCAGCAGGCTGCGGTCGACAATGACCGCACAGACCAGCCCTGCTGCCAGCAACTGAAGGCTGGTTTCAATCACACATTGCAACGCCAGCCACGCCCACAGGGCAGGGGCCACGCTCCAGCCGTACCGCAACCATGCAGCAGACCCAGTGGCACCGGACTGCACGGCATAGCCCCAATGCAGCGCACCTACGAACGACAGGATGACCGCACCGTAATCTGCCTGCAGCGCGTGCCAGTCGATTCCGCCCAGCTCCGGTGCCAGATGGACGACCAGCGCGGGCAGCACGAAGGGGATGAGGCCCGAGAGACCCAACAGGTGGGCGGCGAGGATGGGGGAGATGCCGGGATGTTCAAGCATAGGGTTGATTGAGGCGTTCCGAATGTCCTGCCCGGATGATGGCAGGAGCGCGTTGCCCGCACCATGCGGCCGTGACGGTGGACTCGGCCGAGCCTGCACCCCAAGATCGTGCACATGGATGAGGAACACGACGATTTCCGCTTCATGCAGCACGCGCTGCGGCTCGCCGCGCGTGCAGAGGAGGAAGGAGAGGTCCCGGTTGGCGCGGTCGTGGTACGCGAAGGCAAGGTGCTTGGCGAGGGTTGGAACCGGCCTATCGGGTTGCGGGATCCGACTGCGCACGCAGAGATTCTCGCACTCAGGGACGCAGCCCGTGCAGTGGACAACTACCGGCTCGCTGGCACCACCTTGTACGCGACGCTTGAGCCCTGCGCGATGTGCAGCGGTGCCATCATCCATGCGCGCGTGGCCCGGGTGGTCTACGCTGCGCGCGATCCGCGGGCGGGCGCGGCAGGCAGCGTTTTCGACATCCTCACCGGCGGCCGGCTCAATCACCGGGTGGAGGTCACAGGGGGGGTGTGTGCGACGGCCGCTGCCACCCGGCTGCAACAGTTCTTCCGGGCGAGGAGATGACACGCATGAATGAGGCGACCGAGGCTGCTCTGCAGGATCTGGCTGACGTACTGGGAGTGAGTCTGCTGTCCGGGGGACTGGTGCTGGCGACGGCGGAATCTTGCACGGGGGGCTGGGTGGCGCAGGCAGTCACGGCCATTGCCGGCAGTTCAGCCTGGTTCGACCGGGGCTTCGTGACTTATTCCAACGAGGCCAAGCAGGAACTGCTGGGCGTGCCCCTCGCCACGCTCGAGACCCACGGCGCGGTAAGCGGGGAGACCGCCGCTGCCATGGTGCGCGGGGTATTGACCCATTCCCGTGCGGACCTCGCTGTGTCCATCACGGGGGTTGCCGGGCCCTCGGGAGGCAGCGTAGCCAAGCCAGTGGGCACCGTGTGGTTCGGTTTCGCGCGGCGGGACGGGACCGTGCACACGCGAAAGTGCCTCTTCGCGGGCGACCGCAAGGCCATCCGGGCCCGCGCCGTGGACTTTGCCTTGCGTGCGCTGCGCTGCCTTGCCGAGGGGCAAGACCTGCCGTCCTCCGGTTAAACGACCCCCGTGCCTATGCCATAATCCACGGGCCAGTTGACTGGCCGACAGCGTGGTGCTGCAGGGCCTGATGGCGCAAGGAAGCGCCAGCCAGCCCCGTCGCGTCTGCGACGGGATGACACTGTCACTTTTATCCAAATTCACCACCCATGAAAGGGACATGAGCAATGGAAGAAAATCGCAAGAAAGCGCTAGGAGCGGCGCTGGCCCAAATCGAAAAACAGTTCGGCAGCGGTTCGATCATGCGTCTTGGTGACGCCGGAACCACGCATGACATCCAGGTCGTTTCTACAGGATCGCTGAGCCTCGATCTCGCGCTGGGCGTGGGCGGACTGCCCCGCGGACGCATCATCGAGGTCTATGGCCCTGAATCCTCCGGCAAGACCACTCTTGCCCTGCACGTGGTTGCCGAAGCGCAGCGCATGGGTGGCACGGCTGCCTTCGTCGACGCCGAGCACGCCCTTGACCCGGTCTATGCCGCCAAGCTCGGTGTGAATGTGGAGGACCTGCTGGTTTCCCAGCCGGATACCGGCGAACAGGCGCTCGAGATTACCGACATGCTGGTCCGTTCGGGTGCCGTGGACGTGATCATCGTCGACTCCGTCGCAGCGCTCACCCCTAAAGCCGAGATCGAAGGCGAGATGGGTGACAGCCACATGGGCCTGCAGGCTCGCCTGATGTCTCAGGCGCTGCGCAAGCTCACCGGTGTCATCAAGCGTGCCAACACACTGGTCATCTTCATCAACCAGATTCGCATGAAGATCGGCGTGATGTTCGGTAATCCGGAAACCACCACCGGTGGTAACGCCCTGAAGTTCTACGCCTCCGTGCGCCTCGACATCCGTCGGACGGGCTCCCTCAAGCGCGGCGACGAGATCATCGGCAACGAGACCCGGGTGAAGGTGGTCAAGAACAAGGTTGCACCGCCCTTCAAGCAGGCGAGTTTCGACATCCTCTACGACATCGGCATCTCCCGCGAGAGCGAAATCATCGAGCTCGGCGTGTCCCAGGGCATCATGGAAAAGACGGGTGCCTGGTACAGCTACAAGGGCGATCGCCTCGGGCAAGGCAAGGACAATGTTCGCACCTACCTGAAGGAACACCCGGAAATCTCGCGCGAGATCGAGGCCCGTATCCGCGAAACCACGCTACCCCAGGTGGTCGGCCTGGATGCGGACAACGAGATGGAGGCTGAAGCCTGAGCGAGGACGATGCGGCCCGCATGCGGGCCCAGGCGCTTGCGGCGCTGGCGCGCCGCGAGCACTCCAGGCAGGAGCTGCAGCGCAAGCTCAAAGTGCGCGGGCATCCCGAGGAGGACATCTCGGCGCTGATTGACGACCTCGCTGTGCAGCGGCTGCAAAGCGATGAGCGCTATGTCGAGGTGTACATCCGGTCGCGTGCAGAGCGTGGTTACGGGCCCCAGCGCATCGCGCAGGAACTGAAGCAGCGCGGAGTGGAAGCGGCCTTGATCAAGGCCGCCATGGACGATGCGGAGTGCGATTGGCTGTCACTCGCGGCTCGCGCAGATCGCAAGAAATTCGGGTCTTCGACAGACCGCTCAGCGCTGGCCCTTGCGAAGCGTCGACGCCACCTGGAGTACCGGGGTTATCCTCCGGATCAGATCAAATCCGTATTGAACGGCGAGCATGAACTGGACTGAAGCATGAAGACCACCGAGATCCGCCAAGGCTTCCTTGATTACTTTGCCGGCAAGGGCCATCGGGTGGTGCCAAGCAGCCCGCTGGTTCCGGGCAATGACCCCTCGCTCCTGTTCACCAATGCCGGCATGGTCCAGTTCAAGGACGTGTTCCTGGGGCTGGAAGAACGCGACTATCGGCGCGCGGCCACCAGCCAGCGCTGCGTACGCGCTGGCGGCAAACACAACGATCTGGACAACGTAGGTTATACCTCGCGGCATCACACCTTCTTCGAGATGCTTGGGAATTTCAGCTTCGGCGATTACTTCAAGCGTGATGCCATCGAATTTGCCTGGGATCTGCTCACGGGCAGGTTCGGCTTGCCACGCGAGAAGCTGTGGGTCACCGTGCATCACACGGATGACGAGGCAGCGGATATCTGGCTCAAGCACATCGGGGTGGACCCTGCCCGCATCACCCGCTGCGGTGACAAGGACAACTTCTGGATGATGGGGGATACCGGCCCCTGTGGTCCGTGTTCGGAAATCTTCTTCGATCATGGGCCCCATATCGCAGGAGGCCCTCCCGGCACGCCGGAGGCGGACGGGGATCGCTACGTCGAAATCTGGAATCTCGTGTTCATGCAGTACGAGCGCGATGGCAAGGGCGGTCAGAAGCAGATTCCCCGGCCTTCCGTGGATACAGGCATGGGTCTGGAACGCATCGCGGCGGTCCTGCAGGGCGTGCATGACAACTACGACATTGATCTTTTCCAGAATCTGATTGAGGCCATTCGCACGATTGCGCCACAGGGCGCCTTGGAGCCCACTTCCCTCAGGGTGATTGCCGACCATATCCGCGCCTGCGCCTTTCTGGTGATGGACGGTGTGGTGCCGTCGAATGAGGGGCGGGGTTACGTCCTGCGCCGAATCATGCGCCGCGCCTTGCGACACGGGAACAAACTCGGATTCACCGACCCCTTCTTCCACAAGTTGGTGAACCCGCTGGCGCTAGAGATGGGTTCCGCTGTGCCGGAACTCACCGGACGCATCCCTCGCATTGAACAGGTGTTGCTGCAGGAAGAGGAACGCTTCGCCGAGACCCTGGATCAGGGGCTCAGGATCTTCGAGACCGCCGTGAGCCAGCTTTCAGGCCGGACCATTCCAGGCGAAGTCGCTTTCAAGCTCAACGACACTTACGGTTTTCCGGTAGACCTCACGGCCGATATCGCCCGCGAGCGTGGTCTCGAGGTCGACATGGCTGGCTATGACTCAGCGCTCGCCCAGCAGCGGGAACGCGCCCGTGCGGCCAGTCACTTCGTGAACGTGGACACGGCCCATGCCATCAGCGGAGAAGCCCTTGCGAAGTTCGGCAATCAGCAGGTGTTCAAGGGATATGAACGCACCGTTGACCAGGGCCGGGTAGTGGCGCTGTTCCGCGCGGGTGAGGCAGTGGAGCGCCTCGAAGCCGGAGAAGCGGGCGCGGTCCTGCTCGATGCCACCCCATTCTATGCGGAATCCGGTGGTCAGGTAGGTGACAAGGGGCGCCTCATGACCGGCGCAGGGGCCTTCGAGGTTGAGGACACCCGTAAACAGGGCGGGCTGCATTTGCACTACGGGACGCAGCGCATGGGCGCGCTTGCTGTGGGCGAGGAGGTCAGGGCTGAGGTAGACGAGGGCAGACGGCAATCCACCCGGCTCAATCACTCTGCAACCCATCTGCTGCATGCCGCCTTGCGTGAGGTGCTGGGAACGCACGTGGAACAGAAAGGCTCGCTGGTTGAGCCCGAGCGCCTGCGCTTTGACTTTTCTCACGGAGGTGCCTTGAGCGCAGAGGAGCTGCAGCGCATCGAACGTCTGGTCAATGACCAGATCCGCGCCAACCACGCTGTGGAGACCGAGGTCTGCGGTTACCAGCAGGCGCTGGAGCGCGGTGCCATGGCGCTCTTTGGTGAAAAGTATGGCGATGAAGTGCGCGTGTTGCGCATGAGTGAATTTTCAGTGGAACTCTGCGGTGGCACCCACGCGGCGCGCACCGGTGACATCGGCTTCTTCCGGATCCTCGGCGAGGCCGGAGTGGCTGCCGGGGTGAGGCGTATCGAAGCAGTGACGGGCGCAACCGCCGTGGAAGAGGGCTTGCGCAATGTCGAGACTTTGCGAAAGATCGCGACCCTCCTGAAGGGCGGCGCCGACGAAGCGCTCGCCCGCGTGACCCAGATCCAGGAGCGGGCCAAGGCCCAGGACAAGGAAATCCAGCAGCTCAAGGCCAAACTTGCGGGACAGTCCGGCCGGGATATTGCAGCCAGCGCGGTCCAGATCGGCGCGGCCCGGCTGGTTTGCGAAGTGTTGGACGGCGCCGACGCCGCCAGCCTCCGTGAGACCATGGACAAGCTCAAGGACAAGCTCCCGATGGCCGTTATCGTGCTTGCCACGGTGGAGGACGACAAGGTTCGACTGGTCACGGGCGTGACCAAGGATCTCGTCGGCAAGGTGCATGCAGGTGAACTCGCCAACTTTGTCGCGGGCAAACTGGGCGGCAAGGGCGGTGGTCGCCCGGATCTTGCGCAGGCGGGCGGCACCGATGTGACCCAACTGCAGCCAGCCCTCGATGCCGTGCAAGCCTGGCTGGAACCACGCCTGGTCTGACCGCAGTTCTCGCAATCCCCGGGTAACCGTTGAGCCGCGCAGGGCGAGGGGCGTTACGCCCCGCTGCCATGTGGCGGTTTTTATGTGAAGGAATGAACGGACATGAGTTTGATCGTCCAGAAATATGGTGGGACCTCGGTCGGCACGGCGGAGCGCATACAGGCCGTGGCCGAACGGGTCGGCAAGGTTGTGGCAGAGGGCCACCAGCTCGTCGTGGTGGTTTCAGCGATGTCCGGCGAAACAGACCGCCTGCTCACTCTTGCCAAGTCCATCCAGAACCCACCTGGGCCGCGCGAGCTTGATGCCCTGCTTTCCACGGGGGAACAGGTCACCATCGGGTTGTTGGCCATGGCATTGCAGGCTCGGGGTATCCCGGCTGTTTCCTTCACGGGCGGCCAGATCCCGATCACCACCGACGCGGCCTACAACAAGGCGCGCATTCTCGATATCGACGGCACCCGTGTCCGACAGGAACTGGAGGCTGGCAAGGTCGCGGTGGTCGCCGGTTTCCAAGGCGTGGATTCCAGTGGCAGCATCACGACGCTGGGCCGTGGCGGGTCCGACACCACGGCGGTGGCACTGGCCGCGGCCCTCAAGGCAGATGAGTGCCAGATCTATACCGATGTGGATGGGGTCTACACCACAGATCCGCGCATCGTGCCCGAAGCCCGTCGGCTGGACCGCATCACCTACGAAGAAATGCTCGAGATGGCCAGTCTGGGCGCCAAGGTCCTTCAGATCCGCTCGGTCGAGTTTGCGAGCAAATACCAGGTCACCCTGCGTGTGCTGTCCTCCTTCATGGATGGAACTGGCACGCTGATCACCACTGAGGAGAACATCATGGAAGCCGCGCTGATTTCCGGCGTCACGCTCAATCGCGACGAAGCCAAGCTCACCATCCTGGGCGTGCCGGACCGGCCGGGTATTGCCAGCCATATCCTCGGGCCTGTGGCCGATGCCAATATCGAAGTGGACATGATCGTGCAGAACTCGGGTGCCGATGGTTCCGCCGATTTCACCTTCACGGTCCACCGTAACGATTACGAGCGCGCGCTCGTAATCTGCGAGTCAACGAGCGCGGAACTGAAGGCCCGCAAGGTCGAGGGCGACCGCAAGATAGTGAAGGTCTCCATCGTGGGGGTGGGCATGCGCTCACACGCCGGGATAGCCAGTCGCATGTTCCGGGCGCTCGCCAAGGAAGGGGTGAATCTCCAGATGATCTCGACTTCGGAAATCAAGATTTCCGTCGTGGTGGACGAAAAGTACGGGGAGCTTGCGGTGCGAATACTGCACTCGGAGTTCGGTCTGGCTGGTTCGGCTGGCGGCGTCTGAGGCAGGCTGGCGGGTACGGCGAATTCACCCTTCCGGGCCGAGACTTTTTCCCGTAGCTTGGATACACTTATGTGCGCCAGGAAGGCAGCCACAGAACATGGCGCGACAATGAGCCCACGTGAAGGGCCTGCGCCGGACCTTAAAAGCAAGACGCAGGCTTGGAGACAACATGCTCATTCTGACCAGACGGGTCGGCGAGGCACTCATGATCGGCGATGAAGTCAACGTGACGGTTCTTGGGATCAAGGGCAACCAGGTTCGAATCGGTGTCAATGCGCCGAAGGATGTATCGGTGCACCGCGAAGAGATCTACCAGCGCATTCAGCAGGAAAACTCGGACGACAATATCGGCAACGTCGCCGGCTAAACCGCCGCCCGGCTTTACGGGGCAGACCGGCCCCGCTATCCTGCGACGGACCCGGAGAGATGGCCGAGTGGCTGAAGGCGCTCCCCTGCTAAGGGAGTATGGGAACAAAACTCCCATCGAGGGTTCGAATCCCTCTCTCTCCGCCACCTCCAATAAAAAAGCCCCCCTGCGGGGCTTTTTTATTGGAGGCAGCGCATCGAAATTGGTGACAGTTACTCTATTTCCCGGCTGGAAGCAGCGGTTTCCTGAACAACGGGTGAAGGGTAACTGTCACCAATTTCCGTATGACCAATTTCCGTAGTCTGCCCGGCCCGTCCAAGCTATCCGGTGGTCCATGCCATGTACGTCCCCGAACATTTCTCCATCAAAAAACCCGAAGACCTCCACAGGATCATTCACAGCCATCCATTGGGGGTGCTGGTGACACTTACGCCAGAGGGACTGGATGCCAACCATATCCCCTTCGAGTTTGACCCCGGCAAGGGCGAGCTGGGTGCGCTGACTGCGCATGTGGCGCGCGCCAATCCGGTGTGGCGGCACTGCCGGGACGGCGCGGAGGTGCTCGTCATTTTTCGCGGTGACGAGGCCTACATCTCGCCCAACTGGTATCCCAGCAAGCACGAGACACACCGCCAGGTGCCTACGTGGAACTATCAAGTTGTCCACGCACACGGCCGGTTAACGGTGCAGGACGAAGAAAGGTTTGTGCGCGGTGTGGTCGCACGCCTGACCCGCGTGCACGAAGCCGGAGAGCCCAAGCCGTGGAAGATGGGCGATTCGGCACCCGAGTACATCGACGGCATGCTGAAGGCCGTCGTCGGCATCGAAATCGCGATTACCCGGCTGGAAGGCAAGGCCAAGCTGAGTCAGAACCGGGAGACACGTGACAGGCTCAATGCCGCAACGGTGCTCGCAGAGAAAGGGCATGAGTCCTTGTCCCGGGTGATGCGCGACGCTGAGTAACACGCCCGCCCGGATATCCCGTCGCGACACCTGTCCCTGACTGGTACAGTCCGGCCCCATGAGTACTCCCACACTGCCAGACGAATCGGCCTCCAACCAGGAACTCCCGGAGGGAGATGAGGCGCGGCTGCTCGTCATCCCTGAAGGACTGATGTTCAGCGCCTTGGAACTTGCCCGCGACCCTCGTTCGGGCGATCTTTCCTTCAATTGGGAGCCGATAGAGGAAATCTGCGCAGCCAGCGGTATCGACCTTGATGCACTCATCGAAGAATCCGAAGAAAACCTCTCCGAGCTGCTGCTGGCATGGTACGAAGCTCATCTCGTCGCGGGAGGGGAAATGGATCCCGTGCAAGAAGCCCTGCGCAGCGAAGCTGAGGAAGAGGCGCGACACCCCCCACCAGAGCGCCGCAGGCGGCGATGAAACTGCCCGCGCTGCGTTTCGAGGCTGAGGCGTTCAGCATACGTGGAGAACGCATCATGGGCCGGCAGGCGGCGGGTGAAGCATTCCTGCGTGCCATTGTCCCGCTGGCGGGAGAGAATCCCCTGGTGGGCTATGGTCCTTCCGGCAATGTCGCGAAGGCCTTTGGGGAGTCGATTCAGGCCATCTCACCCAACGTACGCACAGGCTGGATACCCGCCTCACGGCCGGATCTGCTGGCGGGTCTGGGCGGGATCCATTTTCCGGATCCCGGCATTGCAGATCATGCGCGCACCCGCCTGCGTTATGGCCCCGCGGCGTGGTCGGTCACTGGCGTGACACACACGATTTCCTCCCAGGCCGCGATGCGCTTCATCGCCGATCTGCCCCTGGCACCGCTGATGCCCTGGGATGCAGTGATCTGCACTTCCAAGGCGGTCAAGACCGCAGTCGAAACCACTCTCGCCCAACAGGAGGAATACTTGGCCTGGCGCTTTCAGGGGGGGCTCGCCCCGGCTCGTCCAGCGCTTCCGGTGATCCCGCTGGGTGTTCACTGCAAAGATTTCGAGTTTCCCCCGGAGCGCAGACCCGACTCACGTGCGCGTCTGCAGGTGGCGGACGACGAGGTGGCTTTTCTTTTTCTTGGACGCCTGAGTTTTCATGCCAAGGCTCATCCGCATCCCATGTATGTCGCGCTCGAGCAGGTGGCACGCGAGACCGGCAAGCGCATTGCGCTCATCCAGTGTGGTTGGTTTGCCAACGATTTCATCGGTAACGCCTTCAAGCAGGGCGCATCCGATTTTGCGCCGTCGGTGCGCCATGTCTGGCTGGATGGGCGTGAGGCTGAGCAACGGGCAGACGCTTGGTCAGCCGCCGATGTGTTCATTTCGCTGGTAGACAACATCCAGGAAACTTTCGGTCTCACGCCACTGGAAGCCATGGCGGCGGGCAAGCCGGTTCTCGTCACCGATTGGGATGGCTATCGCGAAACCGTACCGCACGACGTTGCGGGGTTGCGCATACCGACTTTCATGGCGCCTGCACCTGTCGGCGAGGCTTACGCCAACGGCTACGCCACGGGCGCCATCGATTACGACCGCTACATCGGACTTGCCGCCCAGCATATCTCGTTGGATATGCGCGCACTTGTGGACGCTGTCCGCTCCCTGGTCAATCAACCTCAGTTGCGGGAACGCCTGGGCGCCGGCGGACGCCACACGGCGCGCACTGAATTTGACTGGGGGGTTGTTATCGCCCGCTATGGCGAGCTCTGGAAGCAACTGGGCGAGATGCGGCAGGCCGCACTGCATAAGGGGGGGGACGCTTTCCGCAGAATCAGCGCCGATCGTCGTGATCCTTTCGATTTCTTTGCGCATTACCCGACTCATCTCATGGGTCCGCAGACCCGCGTGAAACTGCGCACGGCGTCGCGTGACTGGCGCCGCATGGCCAGCCATCCCCTGTTCAGGTTTGCGGCAGAACACCTGGGCCCGGAAGATCGCATCGATGCGTTGTGCGCGACTCTGGGCGAGAGCCACTGGCAGTCCGTAGCTACCGTAGCGGAGAAACTCGGCCAGCCGATACCGGTGATTCTGGGACTGCTCAGCACACTGGCCAAATGGGGCATTGCCGAGCTCGATGCAAGCACACGCTGACTTGCGCGGCGGCCTTGGATATTCAGGTGAGGTTCAAGGCTGGACGCGCAAGCTCGCCGCAGACTGATGACAGAGGGCAAACGGGCATGCGCAGGGCTTTCTTTGTGGCAGCGGTGTGTGGTCTGGCCAGTCTGTGCTTTGTTGCGGCGGCACAGGCGCGTGGCCACCTGGGGTGGTATGGCGGCTATCACAGCTACGGCCATCATCACCATGGCACATCGCTCGGCCTCTACTTCAACGATCCCTTCTTCTGGGGCGGCCCGCGCTATGGTCCGTACGACCCTTGGTATTACGACCGCCCGCGCACGGTGATCATCGAACGCACGCCCCCGGTCTACATCCAGCGCGATGCGCCTGGCGTCGGCACGCCTGCCGGCGGGCTCTGGTATTACTGCCCCAGTCCGTCAGGCTATTACCCGCATGTCCCACGCTGTAACCAGCAATGGGTACCTGTCGATCCCGCCACCTTGCCACCTCCCTGAGCGGTGCGAGGCAACACCGGATATTCGCACAAGTGAAAGGAACTCGATGAATACACCACGCAAGCTGCTCCTCGTGGGCGGCATCGCGCTCGCCGTGACGGGCTGCGCGACTTACCAGACCGCACCCAGCGTCATGGCCTTGCCGGGGCAGGGCACCAGCTTCGAGCAGTTCCAGTACGATGATTTCCAGTGCCAGACCTACGCGCGCAATGCCATCGGCCAGAGCACCAATCAGCAAGCAGCCACCGAAAGCGGAATCAACAGCGCGGCAGTCGGGACCGTGGTGGGTGCGGCCGCTGGCGCTCTGATAGGTGCCGCTTCCGGCAATGCTGGGGCGGGCGCCGCGATTGGTGCCGGCAGCGGTCTCATCGTGGGGGGCGCCTCAGGCACCGAGGCCTATAACACCACCGGAATGCGCTCACAGGATCGTTTTGATGCGGCCTATATCCAGTGCATGTATGCCAAGGGACACCAGGTGCCCCTGCCCGGCGGCACGCAGCCCTACACCCAGCAGCGTCCGGCTGCGCCGCCTCCAGCACCAGCCTACCCACCA
>JAURMM010000071.1 GCA_030830685.1 Gammaproteobacteria bacterium
CGAAACCGCGTTGGTCAGGCACCGCGACCCGGTAGCCTGCGGCGACCAGCGGCGCAATCTGGTGACGCCACAGATACCAGCATTGCGGCCAGCCATGGAGCAGGATGACCAGCGGGCCATCGCCTTGCACGACAGTGCGCAGCGTGACGCCATTGGTTTCAATATTCGTGAACGCGGGTTCCTGCATGGCGCTGGGCTCCAGCCAGGTCGAGGGATGATCAGGGGGCGGCTTCGAGCACCGATTCCACGCAGCGGAGAAAATCCTCCTCTCCGCGCACACCG
Organism: Gammaproteobacteria bacterium; assembly: GCA_030830685.1. Taxonomy (GTDB): domain Bacteria; phylum Pseudomonadota; class Gammaproteobacteria; genus CAIKBL01. The sequence goes on from JAURMM010000071.1 coordinate 283, forward strand.
GCGATCACATCAGCGCGTATCGTATACCCATACTCCCGTGCGATCGCCTCGTAGCGCGGGATGCGGGCCTGGAACAGCCGTGGAAACATCCACAGCACGAAGTGGTCGGGCGCGATGTCATCGATGCGGTCTATACCGCGCTCCCGCATGTATCCGGCGAGCTGGGCGTCCAGAAATTCCTCGCGGTAGTATAGCGGCTTGGGATCAGCCTCTGCCCGACGCAGCAGCTCGCGCCCGTTTTCCTCGGTTGCCTCGATGTACAGGATGAGCGTGTGCTCCGCGAGTACTTTCAGGACCATAGGGTCGTCGAGCTCACAGAGACTGCCGGCAGAATCATTGATGAAATTCTGATAACCGTAGATGTTGCGCGCCTTGGTAATGAACTCCGGAATGTCGAGCATCGCGGCAACCTCTGCATCGCGGTATTGGCGCTGACGGTGCTTGAATTCTGCCAGGGGCAGCCCCCCGCGTGCCGGATCGCCGAGCTTGCCCAGATAGGTCAGCACGGCACTGAGGTTGTCGACAGTGATGTTATTGGAGATGTAGATCGAATCCGAGCGCAGCAGGTCGCGCAGAAACGGCACCTGCATGGCCTGACGCTTGATGTTGTCGAGGATGGGCTCGCTCAGGTAGCGGGTACCGATACGGTAGTCCGCTGAATAGTGAAACCAGTGCGACTGCCGTAACCGCGAAGACAGCCAGGTCTTGCCGACGCCGGACATCCCGACCAGGGTGATGGATTTCGCATTCCACTGTCGGAACGCTTCTGCATGCATTTTCATGGGGACTGGATGCTAGTTGGAGGCATCAGACAATGCCATGTGGAAATCATGCCTCGTGTCCGAGGGCAAAACGGAGCCGGCGCGCGGTGCCGAGGTCAGGTGGCATGGGAACCCGCGCACGCCTGCCATTCGGCACCTGGGTTTCCACATTTCCCGAGTAATACCCGAGCAAATCCAGGAAGGCAGGCGACAGGTTCGCGACCGTCTCGGGCCACAACGCTGCGGTCCAGTTGATCTGGGGGCGCAGCCAACGTTTCACGTAGTAGCCGAAGAGTGCGGCACGCTGCGTCGTTGAGCTGCAATTGGCGCCGGTCTGGTGCCACAGTCGTCCATCCATCACCAGCATGCTGCCGGCCGGCGCGACAATCGGCACGCTCGCCCCCTCATCTTCAGGCGCCGGATTTGTGCCTTTCAGGTGAGAGCCGGGCACATAGCGTGTCCCGCCGTTTTCCTCGGTGAAATCGTCCAGCAACCAGGCGACATTGCAGGCCAGGGGCTGGTCTGGCCAGGGTGGTGGCACATAGCCCTGGTCTGCGTGCAGCTGCATCCTGCCGCTGCCGGGGGTCGTCACATTCGCGCTGAAATTGGAGATGAGGTAGTCCTCGCCCAACAGGGCTTCCACCATGGCACGCGCAAGGGGCCGCTGGATGAGATCAACAAAGACCGGATCCAGATTGAACAGGTGGAACACGCGCAGGTTGTGCTCATCGGCGTCGAAGGCGTAGCCCTGCAGGGGCACGCCATCTTCTTCGCTGATGCTCATGCCGGACCACAGGCGCGCACGGATATCGCGCGTTTCTGCCTCACCAAGTGCGTCCTCGACCACGACATAGCCCTCACGCGCCAAGCTTTCCCGGGCCGCAGCGGTGGCGTGGTTCACGGGCTGACCCGCTGGATCTGATCCTTCAGTGCCCTTGCGTGGCCCGGCACCCGGGGAATGTTCTCGAAGCCAAGAGGGCGTGGCCGCAGTTTGGGGAAGGCGCGATGCCGGAACAGGTCTCCCGGTTGAAGACGATCGTGCAGACCCGCCACCATCGGTGCAGGGGCCGGCCCCGGGCGACGCGCATACACGGCGTCGCGCCCGAAGAAACGCAGGGACAAGGTGCTCCTTGACTCCCCGTCTGCAGTGGGCGCTCCGCCATGCAGGATTTGCGGGTGAAAGATAACGACATCACCGGGCGTGATGCCAAACGAGACGATATCCCAGGCCGATCGATCGGCCTCGATATCCGGCAAACGTGGTAGGCCTTGCGCATAGATCGGGGCAGTGTCGTCTGCGGGATCGAAGGCCGAGCCATCGTAGAGCGGACCCTTGTGGGAGCCACGCACGAATTCGAGCGAGTTTTCCCGGGCGACGGAATTGAAGTTGATCCACATCACCGCGATCTGCTCCCCGTCCAGCGCGAGATAGGGTGCATCCTGATGCCAGGGCGTGCGCCGTGCGGCAGCACCTTCCTTGAGAAAAATCTGTTCATACAGGAACCACACATCGGGGCTGCCCCACAAGGCGGCCACCAGATCCGCGACCGGTGATTTGCACAGAAAATCGCGATAGGCGAGTGCAGCTTCGGGGTTGCACAGATCCTGATAGAAGGTTCCGCCTTCGCCCTCATAGAAAGTGCAGGCTGACGCAGTGGGGTGCGCGATGCTCCAGTTGAACAGTGACTCCGCCTCGCTCAGCGCGGCAGCATCGAGTGCCTGCGGCAGATGGACCACACCTTCATCACGCAGGCGCGACATCGAGATGGACAAGGGTTCACGCATGACAGTCTCTCCACCGGAAATTGTTTTCGGCCGTCATCACGGCGCTTTTGTCACGCCAGCATCCAGCAGCGCATTGATCTCCGACTCTGTATACCCCAGTTCAGTGAGGATTTCCCGACTGTGCTCACCGAGGCGAGGCGCTGGACGCCGGATGCTCGCCGGAGACTCCGTCCAGTGGCTCGCGGGCCGCATCTCGCGGATGCGGCCTTCGCTGGGGTGCTCATTGACTGCGAAATAACCCGTCGCGGTGAGATGCGGATCCTCAACCAGCGAGTCGAGCGTATGCAGCGGAATGGCGGGAATATCCGCTGCCTCGAACAGCTGCATCCACTCGGCTGTGGTCCGGGTGAGCAGGATCTCCGCCACCATTCCATACAGCTCACGGACGTGGGTCGTGCGACTGCTCAGGGTGGCAAGGCGGGGATCGCGCTCAAACATCCCGGGGTCGCCGATCATCCGGCAGAAGCTGCGCCATTGACCATCGTTGTAGATGAGTGCGCAGAGGTAGCCATCGCGAGTGACGTAGGGCGTGCGCTCGCGGGCCAGCATCCGCGCGTAGCCTGCTTCTCCCAGCGGCGGATCGAACGTTGCGCCGGCGAGGTGCTCGCCCAGCATGAAGGGCACCATGGTCTCGAACATCGGAATGTCCACCGCCTGGCCCGCCCCCGTTTTCTCGCGGCGGTACAGCGCGGCGGAGACCGCCATGGCCGCGCTCACGCCGACGGTGCGGTCCACCATCGCAATCGGCACGTAACGTGGCGTGCCGTCACCCACGCGAGCGACCAGCGACGGCAGCCCGATCGCGCCCTGGATGAGATCATCATAGGCAGGTTTTGCGGCATAAGGTCCGTCCTGTCCGTAGCCGAACACTCCGGCATAAATCAAGCGCGGATTGATTGCGCGCAGGCGCTCATAGCCGAGATCCAGACGGGCCATGGCTTGAGGGCGTACGTTGTATATGAGGACATCGGCCGAGGCCACGAGCTTCAGCAGGGCAGCATGCCCGGCCGGCTCCTTGAGATTGAGCACCAGGCTGCGCTTGTTGCGGTTCACATGCAGGAAGCCTGCGCCCATACCGGGGTGGCGGGCGGGGCCGAGGCTGCGTGTGGTATCCCCGGTAGGTGGTTCCACCTTCACGATATCTGCGCCCATGTCACCCAGCAGTTGCGTGGCGAACGGCCCCATCAGCACGGTCGTGAGGTCGAGCACCCGCACGCCTTCCAGCGCGCCGCTCATGGTTGCGTCATCCACGGTGTGCGAGTGATGGGGCAGGGGCTGAACAAGACTGGGCAACGCATGGACGAGAGACCGTGGCGGGAACCTGCCCCATTTTCGGTCAGCCCCCCCGCTTTTGCCATCGGCACTATGGAGGCGGGGAGAGCGAGGTCCCCTTGCTCAGAGACCTTGGGCGTCAGCCGCCAGTCCCTGTTCCCAGGACCAGCGCACTTCCTCCTCCCTGAAGAAAAGACTCTCCTGGTTGCGCCGTGACAGCGGTGCGCGCTGCGCCTGATAGGCCCCCTGAGCGGCCTCCATTGCGGGCCCCAGGACTTTGCGATGCTCGCGTGGCAGGTCTGGATACTCAGTGGACACTATGTACCGGGCCTCCAGCAACCGCGCAGCGAAGGCGAGGCGGGCGGAGGTCCGGCCCGGCTCATCGAGTTTGTCGATCCGCGCCGCGGTCTCCGCCAGCAAGCCGGCATAGGCTTCGAGCGCAGGTCCGGCAGCCCCTGCCTGACCCCGCTTCACGAGCAGGACCGCTTCGGCGAGGCGCTCCATGGCGTGCGCATGCAACAGCCCGACAGCATCCTCTGCGCTGTCTGCCTGCGAGACTTCGAATTTCTCCGCCCAGCAGTCCACCCGCCAGCCAAAATCGACCGGCAGGAGTCCAGCCTCTGGCAACCATTCAATGCCGGCAAAGGAATTGATGAGCCCGTGCCCGGCCTGGGCCGCGCTGACAAGGCCTGAAAGCAGCACCCACACGACAACCCGCGCGCTCACGCGTCTGGCACCCTGCTTTCAATACGGGTATCGATGCCCTCATGCCAGGCTTGAACCTCGACCTTGAAAGGGAAGACCTGCGGCACACCAGCGGGCGCACATTGCAGGAACAGCTGGTAGATGCCGGGTTCCGGAAAAGTGTGCCTGATGGGAACGACTGGCCCTCGGTACTCGAGGCTTGCTGGCCGCGACATCATCTCGATCATCATCGCCGAGGAATGGCTGCCCGGATGAGCTGCCATGTCCCGCATCATCGCCGCCATGGCGGGTGTGTAGCTGTGCGTGTGACCGAAGTGAGCGCCATCGAGGCGCCACAGGGCAACATGAACTTCGGCGCCCAGCAGTAACTCCAAATCTTCAACCGGTTGCCCTGCACGAGTGATTTCCAGCACCAGCTCGACCTCATGTCCCGCCACAGGATTTGCAGGCGAAGAGGACAGGCGTGCCTCGAAATCATCAACGGTGGTGACATTGTTCGGGTTGGGGTCAGCCGGCGCAGACAAGCCTTCCGGAGCGTCGCGGGTGCGGAGCTCGAAGTGTTTCACCCACGAGCGGTCGCGATGCGTGAACTCATTGTAGATGCGGTAGGTGCCCGCCGCCGGAAACACATAGGGGAAGCGGAAGACTCCTTGTGCCTGATCTTGCGGTGAGCGCGGCGCGAGATCCTCCTGATGGAGATGTGCGAAGCTGGTGAAATCGGAGGCAACGATGAAAGTGTGCAAAGCGCGTTCGTGCACGATTTGCAGGTCCGGCACTGGCGCACCGGAGTCTGTCTGCGTCAGGGTGAAGCGCAGCTCTGCCGCCTCTCCTGGAACCGGCTCAGGAGGGGAGAGTTCCAGCTGCAGGCGGTAAGGACCTGGCGGCGAGCCTTCCAGAGTTCCCGGAGGTTTGCGCTGCTCACAGCCACCGAGCAGCAGACAGCCCGTCAGCAGGAGCCATCCGCCGCAACCGAGGCGACTGAGCCTCATTGCCCTCCGGCGGATGCCGACCCCTCGTCGAACACCAGGTGTCCAGCGCTTTCCTGGGCGGCGATGCGGGCCTCGAGTTCGGGTGGCAACGAGATTTTCCTGACCTCGGGAAACTTCTCCCGATCAAGGTGCGGGCGCAGGAAATAGTGGTCCGGGTTCTCCACCAGCGACAGGGACTTCACGGGTTTCACCAGCCACTGCCGGCGCATGAACTCAGGCGTGAAGAGCATGCCCTTCTGCTCTTCGGTCCAGGTCACGGGTTCATGTCCATCATGAAAACTGTAGCTCATGATGTCGTGCTGGATGTCCCAGTACACCGTGTTGTGCGCGGAGTATCCGAACCCCTCGCGAGCCAGATTCTCGTGACGTGCATTGCGCACCTCGACCATCATGAGATTTCCGTCGTGGTCGTATTTCTCGGTGCGCAGCGGATAGAAATGCGCCTTGTCGAGCCAGAAGATGAGGAACTTCTCGTTGTAGTCCGGCACCAGCTCCGGCTTGATGGTGCCCATCACCACCCAGCAGTCCACTCCGCCGTCGGCACGGTAGTGGGCATAGTCCGACCCCATGGGGCGAATGGCAGCCGTATTCTCCTCAACGAAGCCTTGGTTGCCATGGTTGAGCGTGATGGTCGGCCGCGTCCCCGGATAGCGCACCGTCTGGTAGAGCACATCCACGCCGAGCAGTTTCCAGTCCATCTCCCACGGGTCACGACCGATCACGTCATCGAAGGTCTGTGCGTTGTCTGGAAAGCGCTGATCGCGTCGCGGCTGGGGTTGCCGTCGCACCCTGCGCATTGCCGGGGAGTATACGAAGAAGTCCATCTTGGTCGTGACCTTGGGGTCCGTGCGGTACACCAGCCAGAGCTGTTGTTCGGCTTCAGTCTCCGGCGGGAACTTGCTGTAGATGAGCCACTTCGAGTGCACATCACCGGCCGCGAGCCCTCGCATGTAGCCATCCAGGCCCGGGCCCGTGGTCTGCTCTACATAGGACACACCCATGCCCTGATTGATGTATCCGGTGCTGGTGATGACCCCAAAGACATCAATCAGGGAATGAGTCCAGCGTGAGATATGCGGAAACTCCGCCGAGCGATAGCCCATTTCTTCCGCCGTGTAGGGCGCAGAAAAGGGATAGGCCTCGGCGGGTAGATAGGGGATGGCCGCGTCGCGTGGCGTCTCCGCCGCAGGATCAAAGAGGGCCTGCTCCTCAGCCGTCAGCTGTTCGACCGTACGCCAGGTCGGTTCGTCAGCTGTCACCCATGCGGGCGCGAGAAGCAATGCCAGCAACATCCTCGTCCCCGGCAGGCGCCGGAATCCCGCTTCAGAATTCATAGTTCAGCTCCCAACCGATGTTGTCCCACTCGTCATACTGACCGTAGAACTCATTGGGCCGACCTGCGTCATAGCCGTTGTATACGAGCTGGGTCGAGATGAATTGCGAGAACTTGTATTTGACCCGCAGCTTGGTCTTGATGCCTTGCCATTCCTTGTCCGGACCGCTTACGACGGGGAAGGCGGTGAAGTTCATGCTCAGCCGGTCGCGCGAGAAAGCGAAAGGTCGTGCAACGTACACCACCGGGATCAAGGTCCACTCATCGCCGATGCCGCCCCCGAAAGCATAGCCCAGGCTTGGGTTCCATCCGAACGTGTAATAAAGGGAAGGCTGGAAAATCAGCGTCGTGTTGTGCGGCAGTCCGAATTCGGCCGCGAGCGCCATGCGCAAGGTGTCGTGCTGGGCCGTGCCATCTGTGTCCGCACCCAGCCGCGCAGCCTCGACCTTGGTGTAGTCCTGGAAGCGCACCCCCTTGGTCCACAAGGCCTCCACGCGGAATACCGATGGCAAGGCGCCCACCAGCGGGATATCCGTCAGCGTGGTGGCATAGTCGGCAGTCACCCCGAAGTGGTGGAGACGCTCGTGCCGCGGCTGGAGATTCACGAGCGTGCTGGTGCCGTCATTGGTGGTGCCGACCACATGGCCCACCGGGTTCTTGTCCCAGAGCCAGGCATAGATGAAGCCATAGGTGAGCGCGCCCGCCGAGCGATCGAAGCGCATGCCGAATTCATGGTCATCAAAATCCGATGATTGCGGCCCGACGCGGGGCAGGATGATCTGTCCCAGCGCATTCGGGGGGGGTATCGCGGGTGAATGCCAGGGCGTTCCCGGGCGTGCCTGCCGGTCTTCCTCAAAATCGAAGATGTAGAGCAGCTGCAGGGAGTTGCGGCCGAAATGGAAGGTGGAGTTGGCCATCCAGGTGGGCAGACGACGGAGTTCGTAATCCTCCGTCTCCAGCTGCACCGCTTCCCGGCGGTCCATGCCGTTGATGATGTCGATGAACTGGCCGTCCATCTTGCCCCAGATCACCTGCTGCTTGCCGAGCAGGAGATCAAAGCCTGGTCGGCGGTAGCTCACATACAGCTCGCGCATCAGCCGTTCGGCGTCGTCATAGAGCTCGACGGTCCTGTCGTCCCGGTCGGCATACAGGGCAGCACTGCTCTGCCAGTCGTACACCCCGTCGTACAGCGCGTGGGTGACCGCGTTCAGTTCGAGCCCCGGACCGAGCTGGTAGGACATCTCCAGCTCGAGCAGATTCTGCAGCTGCGCGAAGCGGAAATCCTGGCCGCGGAACCCGACCTGGTCATCGGTATCGATCAGCACATCGCCCCACTGACGGAAAGCGCCACGGAAATTGAGCCGAGGTACGGCGCGCTCGATGGGTTTGCGCACATATTTGCCCGCAGGGTTGAAGGTGGCCATAGAGCGGTCGACCGTGGACATCAGGTCGGCCTGCGCAGTGGAAAATGCCGCCAGAGAGAGGCAGAGCCCTCCCGAAGCACACAGGAGGCGGACGCGGCTGAGCATTGGAAATCTCCACTTGAGTTGCATAAATCTTATAACTGACATTCAAAAAATTATGCAACTAATTAAAATAAATGAAAAAATAAGATTCTTTTTCGCGCGCACGTAGGAAGAATCCTTGCTGCGACGCGGTGGGGATGGTCTGGGGATCTCGGCCAATGGCGTCTGGGGGGCGGAGGTGGTCTGGTCTGGATGGAGCACGGCGGGCTCAGCGCTTAGACTGCGCGGCTCTAGCAAAGAGGGGAGCCCGTATGATTCTCAAGCACAAGGTGATTCTGGTCACCGGCGCAGGCCGGGGGGTTGGTCGTGCCATTGCACTGGAGGCGGCCCGGGAGGGCGCAGCGGTGGCGGTAAACGACCTCGGTGTCTCAATCGACGGCAGCGGTGGTGATGCGGGCCCTGCGCAGGAAGTGGTCAAGGAGATCGAGGCCATGGGCGGGCGGGCGATTGCGTTGACCAAGAGCGTGGCCTCATGGGATGACGCGCATGAGATGGTGGCCGAAACCGTGGATCGCCTGGGTGGCATCGACGGGGTGGTGAACAACGCGGGCAACCTGCGCGATGTGATCTTTCACAAGATGACGCAGGACGATTTCCATGCGGTCATCAATGTGCACCTGATCGGCTCATTCAACATGGCCCGCGCTGCAGCGAATTATTTCAAGGAGCAGAAGAGCGGCGCCTTTGTGCACATGACCTCGACTTCGGGTCTCATCGGCAATTTCGGGCAGGCCAATTATTCTGCCGCCAAGCTCGGGATCGTCGGATTGTCCAAGTCCATCGCATTGGACATGCAGAAGTTCAATGTCCGCTCCAACTGCATCGCGCCTTTCGCGTGGACGCGCATGATCGACTCCATCCCTATCACAAGCCCCGAGCAGGCCATCCGGGTGGAGCGTCTGAAGCAGCTCGTGCCGGAAAAGGTCTCGCCCTGCGCAGTCGCGCTGTTGTCCGATGCTGCCCACAAGGTGAACGGACAGATTCTCGGCGTGCGTAACAACGAAATCTTCCTCTTCAGCCAGAACCGGCCGTTCAAGACGGCGCATACGGCGGAGGGCTGGACGCCGGAGAAAATCATCGATCGCATGATTCCCCAGTTCGAGCATGACTTCTATCCGCTGCTGCGCTCCGGAGATGTGTTCTGCTGGGATCCGGTCTGAGTACGCGCCGGTACTCGCGCGAAGATGCGGTTGATGCCGGAGTCAGTCTGGGCGCGTGGGTTTCGCGCCCTCTTGGTCATGATGGTGCTGATGGTGTGCTTGCCGGCCACTGCCGGTGAAGCACGTCCGGTGCGGTTGGCGGTTGGTGGTCAGGCGCTCTTCTACTATCTGCCGCTGACGCTCGCCGAGCGGCTCGGTTACTTCCGGGACGCGGGTCTTGCGGTCGAGATCATCGACTTTCCGGGTGGCGCAAAGTCATTGCAGGCCCTCATGGGCGGCAGTGCTGATGTGGCGGCGGGGTCTTTCGAACATGTGGTGAACATGCGGGCGCGCGGGCAAGCGGTTTCGGCGTTCGTGTTGCTGGCCCGCTATCCTGCCATCGTGCTGGCCGCGAACGCCGATCTTGCGGCCCGCTACCGCTCACCGGCTGATCTCGAGGGACACCGCATCGGGATCACGGCACCGGGATCCTCCACACATCTCTTTCTCAACAACGTGCTGAGCCGGGCGAATGTTTCGCCGCATGCCGTATCGGTCATCGGCGTTGGCACAGGCGCCAGTGCAGTGGCTGCCCTGCGCCGAAGCGATGTGGAGGCGCTGGTCCACCTCGATCCCGTCATCGAGGAGCTGGTCTCAGCCGAAGCTGCGCGCGTACTCATCGATACCCGCGCTGAAACGGATGCGCGTGCCGTGTATGGAGGTGCCTACCCCGCTGCCTGCCTTTATGCCCGTGCAGAATGGCTGGACGCGCACCCGGAGACTGCCCGAGCGCTTGCGAATGCCCAGGTCCGCGCGCTGCGCTGGCTGGCCAGCGCCAAGGCTGCAGACATCATGGCGGTACTGCCGGACTCTTTCTGGTCGCGCGATCCCGCAGTGTGGAAGTCAGCGCTGGCGAAGAATCGCGCGATCTGGTCACCGGATGGTCTGCTCGATGAGGCCGCCGCCAGCAACGTGATCAAAAGCCTCGCTGCGTTCGAAGACTTCGTAAAAGCGGCCAAACCCGCGCCCGCGGCGCTCATCGATAAACGCTTCGTGGACGGAACCGCGCAGGAGTGACTCAAGCGGCGACCAGCGATCAGTCACGGATGCGTGACGCAGTCACCCTGCGTGGCGCGTCTTTGGCTTTCTCAACCCCGCAGGGCAGGCTGGAAGTCGTGCGTGAGGTAGATCTCAGCGTGGGTGTGGGAGAGTTTCTCTGCATCGTGGGGCCCACGGGCTGCGGCAAGTCGACACTGCTCAATCTGGTCGCGGGCTTGTTGATTCCCTCGGTCGGCAGCGTCCTCATCGACGAGACACCCGTGTCCGGGATTCATCCTGCGGTTGGTTATCTCTTCCAGGCTGATGCCTTGCTGCCCTGGCGCGATGCGCTCGGCAACGTGGCAGCGGGTCTCGTCTTTCGGGGCATGCCGCGAAAGGAGGCGGAAGCCGAAGCTCTGGTGTGGCTGCAACGGGTGGGGCTCGCAGGTGCGGCCAGACGTTTCCCCCATCAGTTGTCGGGGGGCATGAAGAAACGCGTGGCTCTGGCGCAGGTGCTGGCGGTGAATCCGCGCATTCTGCTGATGGATGAGCCTTTCTCTGCGCTCGATGTACAGACCCGTGCCCAGATGGAGAACGAACTTCTGCGTTTGTGGGCGCAGGACCGGAAGTCCGTGATCTTCATCACGCATGATCTGGAGGAGGCCATCGCCCTGGGCGATCGGGTGGTTGTGATGTCAGCGGGACCGGCCAGCCGACCCATCGGCAGCCATGTCATCGACTTGCCCAGACCGCGCGAAGTGGAAGAGATCCGCATGACGCCGCGATTTCTGGAACTGCAGCGCCAAATCTGGGAGCAGCTGCGCCATGAAGTTCATGCGGGCCAAGCCCGTACGAGCGCGTGGACGGAATGAGCACGGGCACAGGTCGCCTGTGGCCCTGGCAACTCGCCCTGCTCGGGGCGCTGCTGTTCGGGTGGCATGAACTCACAGCCAGTGAGATCCTGCCTTCCTTTTTCTTCGGTCGACCCTTGCTGGTCTGGGCCGTGCTCAGGCAGTGGTTCACGAGCGGACTCATCTACCCCCATCTCGGCGTCACGCTGCTGGAGACCCTGCTCGCCTTTGCGTGCGGCACACTGCTCGGCATTCTCGCCGGCATGTGGCTGGGCCTGAGTCCCCGCGTGGCCGCTCTGCTTGAGCCCTATATCAAGGCCGTGAATGCCATGCCGCGGGTGGTGCTCGCACCAATCTTTGCCATGTGGTTCGGTCTGGGGGTCGGGTCCAAGGTGGCGCTCGGCATCACGCTCGTGTTCTTCGGTGTGTTCTTCAATGTGCTGCAGGGAATCCGGGAAGTGAGTCCGGTGGTGCTTGCCAATGCACGCTTGCTGGGGGCGTCATCCGCGCAGCTTCTGCGCCATGTCTACTGGCCAGCGGCCACCAGCTGGGTCTTTTCCAGCCTGCATACCTCGGTCGGCATGGCTTTCGTCGGTGCGGTTGTTGGCGAATACCTCGGATCTGCCCGCGGCGTGGGGTATCTCATTCTCCAGGCTGAAGGCGTCTTCGACATCAATGCCGTCATTGCGGGCATTGTGGTGCTCACCGTCTGCGCGCTGCTGCTTGATGCGCTGGTGACCCGGGTCGAACGGCGTTTGCTGGTCTGGCGCCCTGCACCCGCTTCAGCTGCTCACGCCGATTCGCGCTGAGGCCCGAGGGCCCGGGTTCGGGAGCGCGGGCATCTGCATCCTGCGTCGGTGTTTTCGCTGCTCCGCAGCATTCCAGCAAGAGGCTTGCGCTGGCCCACAGCCTGCTGCCAGAATCGGGCATCGGCGGAATTCCACCTGCCTTGCAAGGAGCCCATCATGAGCAGCGTCATCCAGTCCTCAGGCGAAGTGCGCAGCGTCAGCGCTTCCCGTCCCCGTGCCATGGTCAATCTGAAACCGGCAATCTTCGCGATGCTCGGTATCGTGGTGATCATGGCCGGTTACCGAATCTATCAGCAGATTTTTGCCTGGTCGGCCGGTCTTGATTCCACCGATCCCGCGTTCGAGACCTACTGGATGGGCCTGCTCAAGGGTGAGCTGGTGCTCTTGGTGCTGAGCTGGGCGGGCCTTTGGTCCTGGCTCTGGATTACCCGCGACCGCAACCTCCAGGCACTGAAGCCACGCGAGGAAATGCGCCGCTACTTCAACCTCGTGCTGTACATCATGGTGTATGCCTTATGCGTGTACTTCACCGGCAGTTTCTTTGCGGAGATGGACGCGAGCTGGCATCAGACCGTGGTGCGCGATACGGCCTTCACGCCCAGCCATGTAATTCTCTTCTACGGCACGATCCCGCTCTACATCCTCTTCGGGGTGGGCGGTTTCCTCTACGCGATGACGCGTCTCCCGCGCTTCGCTGATCGCATCTCCATCCCACATGCGCTGGCAGTTGCCGGCCCTTTCCTCATCCTGCCTAACCTCGGCTACAACGAATGGGGCCATGCGTTCTGGATGATGGAGGAGTTCTTCTCTGCGCCGCTGCATTGGGGTTTCGTGGTGCTCGGCTGGTCCGTGCTCGCACTGGGCGGTCTGCTGCTGCAGATAGCACGCCACGTGTTCGAAACCATGGGACGGCTGGAACAGGAAGCCGCCGCCTGACCCACTGCCCCCAGCCTCGGTAAGGAACATGTCAGCACAGCTGCAGGAAAATCGCGACAGCGTAACCCTCTACGGGCGGCGCTGGTCGCGCGAGAACGCGGATCTTTCGCGCACCTTCGACATCCTTGTCGTGATCATCATGTTCATCGCGATCACGGCCGCCTTTCATCTGCATTTCCAGCTCACCGTAGGGGACTGGGATTTCTGGGTGGACTGGAAGGATCGTCAATACTGGGTCACCGCGACCCCGATTCTGCTGATGGCTTTCCCTGCCGCACTACAATATGTGTTCTGGGAAAAATTCAGGCTGCCGATTGCTGCAACCGTGTGCATGCTCGGGCTTACGATCGGCATCTGGATTACGCGCTATTCAGGCTTCCATACCTGGTCCTACTTTCCGTTCTCGATGGTCTGGCCGGCCACGATGATCGCAGGCGGCCTGATCCTGGATGCCGTGTTGCTGCTGACCGGCAGCGCGCTCATCACGGCCATCGTCGGCGGCATGTCCTTTGGTCTCTTGTTCTATCCGGCCAACTGGCCCCTGCTCGCGCCTTTCCGGCTGCCGATGGAGGCCATGAACTCGCTGGTTTCGGTGGGCGATTACATTGGCTATGCCTACACGCGAACCTCCACTCCCGAATACCTTAGATTCATCGAGCGTGGGACGCTGCGTACTTTCGGCGGGCATTCAGCCGTGGTGTCGGCCTTCTTCTCGGGCTTTGTCTGCATCCTGGTCTATCTGCTCTGGTGGTACATCGGTATGGCCTTCGCTCGCGTTGCGACATTGCCCAACCGGATGAAGATTTTCATGGGCCTTCATGATCGCGGTGCCGAGGGCAAGGACGCATGAGACTGACGAGCCCGGTATCCGGCCTGTTGCTTGGTCTGCTCGCCTTCGTTGCCGCGAGCGAAGTCGCCGCCCATGGAGAGCGCAACCAGGAACCGTTCCTGCGCATGCGTACGGCCCACTTCTATGACGTGGCCTGGTCCACTGGCAAGGTCAACGTCAATGAGGATGTGGTGATCGAGGGCAAGTTCCGGCTGTTCGAGGACTGGCCTGCGAATCTGCCAGAGCCCGAAGTGGCGTTCCTTGGCAACGGTACGCCTGGCCCCGTGTTCGTGCGCACCGAGTCCTGGTTGAACGGCCAGCCCGCAATCCAGTCCGTACCGTTGAAAATCGATCGCGACTACGCATTCAAGACAGTGCTCAAGGGCCGGATTCCCGGCGACCATCACGTGCATCCCATGGTGAACGTGGAGGGTGCAGGCCCGCTCATGGGCCCCGGCAGCTGGGTCCAGGTGGCGGGCCGCGCGAACGATTTCGTGCTCCCTCTGACCACACTCGATGGCACGAAAATCGACAACCTCGAGACCTGGGGTGTGTCGTCCGTGGTGGGCTGGCACTCCGTCTGGATCGTCATCGCGATTCTGTGGCTGGCATGGTGGACGCGCCGTCCGCTGCTCATCCCGCGTCTGGTGGCAATCGACGAGGGACGTGAAAAACTGCTGATCTCCCGGGCGGATCTTGCCGCGGGTGCCGTGCTCATCGTGCTCACGGTGTCGGTGGTGGTCATCGGTTTCATCTGGGCCGAAAACACCTATCCGCGTACCATCCCGCTGCAGGGCGGACGTGCGGTCGTCAAGCCCCTGCCGAGGAGTGACGCGCCGGTCGAGGTGATCGTCGAACGCGCCACCTACGATGTGCCGGGTCGCTCCATGCAGATTCGGGCGAGCGTGACCAACCAAGGCGGCCGACCGATCCAGTTCGGGGAGTTCGCAACCTCCGGCTTGCGGTTCGTGAACCGTGAACTGCCTGCGGCCATGGCCATGGTTTCCCCGACCTATCCCAAGGACCTTTTGCCACCATCAGGCCTGAAGCTGGACGACGCGACGCCGCTGGCACCGGGGGAGACGCGCAGCATCCTGTTCGACATGACCGATGCCGCGTGGGAGACGGAGCGTCTGACGAGCCTGATCAACGACCCCGACAACCGCGTAGGCGGGCTCCTGTTCTGCTTTGACGACCAGGGTGATCGGGTCATTGCCAATGTGTCCGGCCCCATCGTGCCCATCTTCAAGGATCTCGTCGCGCACCAGGGCATGACCCACTGAGCTTCCCGTGAGCCCCGCGCGTGACCTGGCGCTGTGGGCGCTGCTCGCCACTCTCCCTGCGTGTGGCGACGACGAAAGTGCGCGGGAGGCCCGGCATGTGTATGTCACACCGTCTGCCCGCTGCACCTCACCCCGCGACCGCCCGCCAGATGCAGAGCTCAGGACCCCCGAGGGACTTTCTGTATTGGTCAGGGCTCCCGCCAACTACCAGCCTGAGGTCGCACACCCGCTTCTGGTCGTCTTCGCCGGTGCGGGGATGATGCCGCGCGCCACAGAGCGCTTGACCGGCTTCACGCCGGAGGCCACCGCCGATGGTTATGTGGTTGCCTATCCGCAGCACATCCGTCCGTCACGCACGGCTTTGCGCAAGCTGGCTGCCATACCTGCACTGGTGGCCCGGCATTTCTGTATCGATGAGACCCGCATCGCGCTGAGTGGCCATTCTGACGGCGGTACGACTGCGACGGCCCTGGCACTTGATCCCGGAACAGGGTTCCGGATTCGGGCGCTCGCGCCCAGTGCCGCGGGATTCACGGGCAAGGATCTGCAGGATTTCCGCTGCCCTGAGCCCCTGCCAGTGCGCGTGATGCATGGCGCGAAGGACACACTGTTTCCGGGTTGGGGGCGCGAGACCTGGCAGTGGTGGTCGGCGTGCAATCACTGCGATCTCGAGAGTCCCGCCACAACCGAGCAGGGCTGTGAGACCCATGCCGAATGTGTCACACCGACCTATTATTGCGAGACGGCCGGAGGCCACACACACTGGCCGGCCCAGGCCGCACACGAAACCCTTGGTTTTCTTGAGCAGGCCATGGTGGGCCGGGCAAGCGAAAGGAACGGAGAGTGAGGATGCGCAAAGACGGATATGGCTGGGTGTTGTCAGGGTTGTTGCTGGCTCTGGCCTTGTGGGGCGCGCAAGCACTGGCGCACAGTGATGAATACTTCGATAGCAAGCCCGCGCCCCATGGCGGACGGGTACGCATGGCGGGCCCTCTGCACCTCGAAGTGCTGGCGACAGAATCAGAACTTCGCCTCTACGTGACCGACCACCTCGAGCAGCCTCTGCCTACCCTTGGGGGGCGCGCAATGCTGCGTGTGGCAGGCACCGAGCGATCGGTCAGCCTCGCACCTGCGGGTGAGAATCTTTTCTCGGCACGCCTGGATGAAAGCTTGCCGGGCGATGCCGAGTGGGTGGTCTTCGTCGAGATGAAAGATACCCCGGCCCAAAGCGCGCGGTATGCGCCGCCCAAGACCCTTCCCTCGGCCCCAGCAGGAGATCCGCGCCATGGCCATCATCACTGAGCGACCCGTGAAATGCAGGATTGTTACCAGTCTGCTGTCGCTGTTGTCCTGTGTCTGGCTGCAGTCTGCCCACGCGCATGGTGGTGTGAGTCTTGAGGATGATCTCTGCGTGCTCGCCCTAGGCAGTTACCGCATGCACTTCACGGGCTATCAGCCCGAAACGAGCGGAGCCAGGGAGTTCTGCGAAGACATCCCTGAGACAGGCACTGCCGTCATCGTGCTCGATGCCATCGACGATGCCCTGCGCAGCATCCCGTTGGAAGTGCGCATTCTCCGCGACGCGCAAGGTCTCGGGAATGACGCCAAGGTCGAGGAACTCGGCGATGCAGCCGCGATTGAAGCCGCCACGGTAGCGCGACTTGAGCCGGCAGTGCATGCCACGGGCTCGTCCACTCTCCAATATGTCTTCCCTGAGGCCGGTCGCTTCATCGGGCTGGTGCGTGCACAACCTGCCGTGGGCGGTGAAGTGGTGGCGGTGTTTCCTTTCACGGTTGGAGGAGGCAGCAGCCAATGGTGGATTTATGGCGTGGTCGTCCTGTTTGCCCTGCTCGTGGCAACGGCACTCTTTGCATGGGCCAACCGCGGCCGCGAGTCTGCCGCATGAGCGCACGATATCGTGCGGGTGTGGCAGGGCTCGGACTGCTGCTGTCGTGCCTGATGGTGAGTCCTGATATCGCCGCCCATGCGCGCCTGGTCAGATCCGTTCCGGCCGACGATGCCGAACTCAGTGTGGCGCCCGAGGGAGTCGTACTCACGTTCAACGAATCGCCCG
>JAURMM010000072.1 GCA_030830685.1 Gammaproteobacteria bacterium
CGCCATGGCGCCGAAGAGGTAGGGCACCAAGCCACCGATGAACAGGCCGATGATCACCATGTGGTTGGAGAGGTCGAAGGACACGGTCTTGCCGGCCTCTTCCAGTTTGTGGGTGTAGTCGGCAAAGAGCACCAGCGAGGCCAGGCCCGCGGAGCCGATGGCATAACCCTTGGTCACCGCCTTGGTGGTGTTGCCTACGGCATCCAGCGGATCGGTGATGTTGCGGATTTCCTTTGGCAGGTCGGCCATTTCGGCGATGCCGCCGGCGTTGTCCGTGATGGGGCCATAGGCGTCGAGCGCCACCACCATGCCGGTCATGGAGAGCATGGCGGTTGCCGCGATGGCGATGCCGTAGAGCTCGCCCAGCGAGTAGGCGGCGAAAATGGCGACGCAGACCGCAAGCACGGGCAGGGCGCAGGACTTCATCGACACCCCGAGGCCCGCGATGATGTTGGTCGCATGGCCCGTCTGCGAAGCGGCTGCCACATGCTTCACCGGCGCGTATTCAGTGCCGGTGTAGTACTCGGTGATCCACACGATGACGCCAGTCAGCACAAGGCCCACCAGCGAGCAGTAGAACATCGGCATGGCCTGTTCGCCCATCATGCGCTCACTGATGAAGTAGAACGCAATGGCTGCCAGCACCCCGGACACGATCACGCCCTTGTAGAGCGCCTTCATAATCTTCTGGTCCGGCGCCTTCACGAAGAAGGTGCCGATGATGGAGGCGATGATGGAAGCGCCGCCAAGCACCAGCGGGTAGATGGTAGCGTTGTCGCCGAATTGCTCGAGCATCAGGCTGCCCAGCACCATGGTGGCGACCACGGTCACGGCATAGGTCTCGAAGAGGTCAGCGGCCATGCCGGCGCAGTCGCCCACGTTGTCGCCCACGTTGTCGGCAATCACGGCCGGGTTGCGCGGGTCATCCTCGGGGATGCCGGCTTCCACCTTGCCGACGAGATCGGCTCCCACGTCCGCGCCTTTGGTAAAGATACCGCCACCCAGTCGCGCAAAAATGGAGATGAGGGAGCCACCGAAGGCGAGGCCGACCAGCCCGTGCAGGTTCTGCTCTTCGTTCGCACCCAACAGCTGCGGTGCGAGCATGTAGAACCCGGCGCAGCCGAGCAGGCCGAGGCCCACTACCAGCATGCCGGTGACCGCACCGCCGCGGAACGCGACGGCCAGCGCGGCCGCCATCCCGTTGTGGGCCGCCTGGGCGGTACGGACATTGGAGCGCACGGAGACATTCATGCCGATGTAGCCGGCCGCCCCAGACAGCAGCGCACCGAAGGCGAAGCCAACCGCGGTGAACATGTCCAGCAGCACCCACAGCAGGCCGAACAGCACCACGCCGACGATACCTATGGTGGTGTACTGGCGGTTCAGGTAGGCCGAAGCCCCCTGCTGGATGGCTGCCGCGATTTCGCGCATGCGCGCATTGCCTTCAGGCTGCGCAAGAATCCAGCGCACTGACCAGATGCCATAGGCAATGGCCAGGAAGCCGCATAAAACGGAGAATCCCAAATAGGACATGTATGACCCCTCTTGAATGTTATCCAGGACCGACAGTGCCGCTCCGTCGCTGGACGGAAGGGCATCGGTTCGAGTCAGGAAGATAGCGGGCGCCCACCAGGGTTCCCGCGCTGCGTTTCCGGCCTCCTCCTGTCCGGCCGGGCGCGGGGATTCTCTTAGAAATCAGGCCACTTTGAAAGCTTTGGCGAGTCTCCGTGGAACTGGCGTGTTGTTCAGACGCACATAGTCGGGTAGCCCGTTGCGAAATGGTGGAGAGTCCTCCCCGTGGATCAGGGGCTGCAGGTAACGCCGGCCGGCCTCGGTGATCCCGAAGCCATCCTCCGTGATGAACTCCCGGGGCAGCTTGCGCTCCACGCTTGCGATTTCCGCGAGCGGCGCGTGCCCGATGGCCCACTGATAAGGCGCATCACTGTTGCGTACGATGGACACCATGCACCCGGACTGCCCCGCAAGCGCAAGCTCCACCGCTGCCCGGCCCACTGCATAGGCTTGCTCCACATCGGTACGGGAGGCGATGTGGCGGGCAGCGCGTTGCAGGTAATCCGCGACCGCCCAGTGCGGCTTGTAGCCAAGGCGTTCCTTGATGAGCTGGGCGATGCGAGGCGCCACACCTCCGAGCTGCGCATGGCCGAAGGCATCCCGGGTGCCCGAGTCGGCAATGAACTCTCCGGAGGCGTTGCGGATCCCTTCCGAGACCACGACCACGCAGTGCCCGATGGCGGTGACCGTATCCCGCACCCGCGCCAGAAAGCGGGCCTCATCCAGCGCAATCTCCGGAAACAGGATGAGGTGCGGAGCCTCGGCGGGCGCGGTGCGTGCGAGCCCCGCGGCGGCCGCTATCCAGCCTGCATGGCGGCCCATGACTTCCAGCACGAAGACCTTGGTGGAGGTGCGGGCCATTGACGCGACATCGAATCCGGCCTCGCGTGTCGAAACAGCGACATACTTGGCGGCGGACCCGAAGCCCGGACAGGTATCGGTGTGGGCGAGGTCGTTGTCCACGGTCTTCGGGATGTGGATGGCCTGCAGGGGATAATCCAGCTCCGCGCTCAACTGGGCGACCTTCAAACAGGTATCCGCCGAGTCGCCCCCGCCGTTGTAGAAGAAATAACCGATGTCATGGGCCTCGAAGACCTCGATCAGACGCAGGTACTCGGCCCGATTTTCCGACAGGCCCTTGAGCTTGTAGCGACAGGAGCCAAAGGCGCCCGCTGGCGTATGACGAAGGGCGGCAATCGCAGCCGTCGACTCAAGGCTGGTGTCGATGAGGTCTTCTTCCAGCGCGCCGATGATGCCATTGCGGCCGGCAAGGACCTTGCCAATATGCGACGCATGCGCTCGCGCCGTTTCGATGACGCCACAGGCACTGGCATTGATGACCGCCGTGACTCCACCGGACTGGGCGTAAAAAGCGTTCCGTACAGGCATTGTTCAAGTGTGCTCCGGCAAATTGCCGATCCATCGTAACCGTGGGGCACAGGTGGTGAAAGCCCGCCGAGCTCGCCTCAAGACGGCTCATCTCTATGCCCGGCGAGAAGCTCCTCGGGTACACTGCTGCTCATCATCAGGGAGACAGGATTTGTCGCGTAACGCGCACATCAAGCGGTTGAGCCTGACGCTGTTCGCCGCGGTGGTGCTGCTCGCGGGTGCGCCAGCCGGGATTGCCGATGATCGCCTGGGCCCGCTCACCGAAAACGACATAATCGACCTCACGGAGCTGCCGGATTTTGGCGATTCGGCAGGTGTCTATATCTCACCTGAACAGGAGCGCCTGCTCGGCCAAGGCTTCATGCGCCAGATGCGCCGCCAAGCGCCGCTGGTGAGTGACGAGGAGGTGGAGGACTACATCCAGAAGGTGGGCATGGAAGTCGGCCAGCACGCTGGATACTACGGCGACTTCACGTTCTTCGTGGTCGACAGCCCGGTCATCAATGCTTTCGCGGTGCCCGGCGGATACATCGGTGTGCACAGCGGACTCATCCTCGGCTCCCGCAACGAGAGCGAGCTGGCCTCTGTGCTGGCCCACGAAGTCTCGCACCTCACGCAGCGCCATGGCGCGCGGATGATCGAAGCCGCGGGGCGTATGAGCATTCCCTCCATGGCCGCATTCATCGGTGCCATCGTGCTCAGCGCGATCGATCCCCAGCTTGGCATGGGGGCGCTGGCCGCCATAGGCGCCGCCCAGCAGCAGTATCAGATCAACTTTACCCGTGCAAACGAGAAAGAGGCCGATCGCATCGGCATCGAACTGCTGAACACTTCCGGCTTCAATACGGAAGGCATGGCCAATTTCTTCGAACGCTTGCAAACAGCCAACCGTTACAGCGATCCCGCCTTCATCCCGGAATATCTGCGCACCCACCCGGTGACCGTCAACCGCATCGCCGAGGCGCGCGAGCGCGCAGAGCAGATGCCCACCCGCAATGTCCGGGAGGACAGCTACGAATATCTGCTGGTATGGCAGAAGCTCAATGTGCTGAGCGCACGCGACCCTGCCGAAGCGAAGTCCTTTTACGAAAATCTGCTGCGCGAGGGTGGCTATCGCAATGAAACTGCTGCCCGCTACGGGTATGCCCTCGCCCTGGGTGAGGCCGGTGATTTCGAGCGTGCGCGCATCGAACTGGACAAGCTCCTGGTGGCGCAACCGAACATCCTCGCCTTCCAGATCGCGCGGGCGCGCCTGGAGCAGAAAGCCGGCAAGCTCGACCGCGCGCTGGCATGGTTCGACAAGGCCCGGCGCGCGGATCCTTCAAGTCGCGCGGCCACCTACGGTTATGTCAGCCTGCTCACCCTCACCGGCTCGCCGCGGGAAGCGCGCCAGATTCTGCGTGAGTTCGGTGATCCGGAGCAGCGCGATCCGCGTTTCTTCAAACTTCTCGCAGAAGCCGAGGAGAGAATGGGCGATCGCGCGAGTTCGCACTACGATCTTGCCGAGTACTACCGCAACATCGGCGAGATGGAGCTTGCCGCGCAGCAGCTGAAACTCGCCCAGACCGTGCCTGACATCTCCCACTATCAGCGTCTGCGTGTGGATGCGCGCCTGGCGGAGATTGAGAAAGACCTCGATCGCCTGGACAGCGAACGCGCCAAACGGCGTGAAAAAGAGGAACGCCAGCGCCGCCGCGATTAGCGACTGTTCCTGGCGAAGGAAATATTCCCGAAGCGCTCATCACTCCGCGATTGTCACGCAGTGTGAAAGATTCACAGTTGTGTGCTTTGTCACAGTTTTTGCTGCCAAGCTCTCTACCATCTTCATCCGTACGAACTATCATTCAAGGCAGCCATTGATGGCGCCGCTAGCGTGCTGGAAGACACAGTAGAGGACCACCACATCATGAAACGTCTGAGCCGCATCAGTTCCACCCTGGATTTCCTCGGCCTGCTAGCCCTGACGCTCTCCGTTGTGGTGATGTTGCGCATCCTCGGGCCTCTCGAAGGTCTCTGGCCCAACAGACTGCCGGAATCCACGCTCTTCGGTATGCTGGGCGCGACATTGGGCGTGGCGGTGAGTGCGTTCGGCTTGGCCCGCGTATTCCAGCTCTCGCGCATTGTGTTGACTACGCCCGATCATCGCAG
>JAURMM010000073.1 GCA_030830685.1 Gammaproteobacteria bacterium
GACTTCCCGCCCAGTTCGAGGGTGCAGCCTTTGAGTCCTGCCGCCGCGGCCTGATAGACCCGGATGCCGCTCTCGGTGCCGCCGGTGAAACACACCTTGGCCACGCGTGGGTGCTCCACCAGTGCGGAGCCCACCTCATTGCCAAAGCCCGTCACTACATTGATCACCCCTGGCGGAAAGCCTGCTTCCGCCACCAGCTCCATGAACTTGAGCGTGGAGGTGGAGGTAAACTCCGAAGGCTTCACCACCACGGTATTGCCGGCGGCGAGCGCGGGCGCAATCTTGAAGGTAAGCAGCAGCAGGGGGGAATTCCACGGCGTGATGCAGGCGATTACACCCAGAGGCTCGTGCCGGGTGTAGTTCATCATGTCCGGCTTGTCGATGGGGATGACCGCGCCTTCGATCTTGTCCGCCAGTCCGCCGTAGTACCAGAACCAGTTGGGCAGGTAATTGCACTGCGCGAGCATCTCGTTGATGAGCTTGCCGTTGTCGCGCACTTCGTATTCTGCGAGTTCGCGCGCATGGTCGCGCAGCAGATCGCCCAGCTTGTGCAGCAGCGCACCCCGCTGCGTGGCATTCAACGCGGGCCACGGGCCGGTGGTGAAGGCCTGCCAGGCGGCCTTGACCGCCTGATCGACTTCCAGCGCCCCGCAGCGCGCGACCTCCGCCCACACCTGGGACGTCCAAGGGTTGACGGTCTCGAAATACTGGCCGGAGGCGGGTTCCACCCACTCACCGGCGATATGGGCCTTGACGCGGGGCAGGACGCTCATGGGCAATGGCTCAGTAGGAGCGCGGCATGCCGAGCTGGTGCTCTCCCACATAGGAGAGGATGAGATTCGTCGAGATAGGCGCTATCTGGTACAGACGGCACTCCCGGAACTTGCGCTCGATATCGTACTCCTCGGCCACCGCAAAGCCGCCGAAGGTCTGCATGCAGGCTTCTGCCGCATGCCAGGCGGACTCCGAGGCCAGCAGCTTGGAGATATTCGCCTCCGTGCCACAGGGCTTGCCTGCCTCGTACAGCTCGGCAGCCTTGTCCACCATCAGGTTGGCGGCTTCCACCTCGGCATAGGCGCGTGCGATGGGGAACTGGATGCCCTGGTTCTGACCGATGGGCCGGCCGAACACCTTGCGTTCGCAGGCGTAGTCGCGCGCCTTCTTGATGAACCAGCGCCCATCCCCGATGCACTCGCTGGCAATGAGGATGCGCTCGGCGTTCATGCCGGACAGGATGTACTTCATGCCCTGGCCTTCTTCACCGATGAGGCTGCTGGCCGGGATCTCCATGTTGTCGAAGAAGACTTCCGTGGTGGAGTGATTGATCATCGTACGGATGGGCTTGATGGTCATACCGCGACCGACGGTCTCCCGCATGTCCACCAGAAACACCGACAAACCCTCTGAGCGTTTCTTCACCTGGTCTTTCGGTGTGGTGCGGGCAAGCAGCACCATCAGATCGGAATGTTCGGCGCGCGAAGTCCACACCTTCTGTCCGTTCACCACGTACGTATCACCTTTGCGCACGGCGACGGTGGAGATATTGGTGGTGTCCGTGCCGGCCGTCGGTTCAGTCACGCCGAAAGCCTGCAGGCGCAGATCACCCCGCGCGATACCGGGCAGGTACTGCTTCTTCTGTGCTTCGCTGCCGTGACGCAGCACCGTGCCCATGGTGTACATCTGCGCATGGCAGGCACCCGCGTTGCCGCCAAATTCGTGGATGGCTTTCAGGATTTCCGCGCCAACAGACAGTGGCAGGCCACTGCCGCCGTACTCTTCCGGAATGAGTGCGGAGAGCAGACCAAGCTCGGTGAGCGCGCGCACGAACTCGGTGGGATAGGCGCGTTCGCGATCTTTCTCGCGCCAGTATTCACCTGGATAGTCTTCACACACGCGCTGAACGGTGTCGCGCAATTGAGCAATAGTCTCTGCGTGGTCGGTCATCTTTTTTGTCTCGTCTTGATGGGAACGCCGCGCAAACGTCGGCGGTCGGCTGCTTGGCGAAGGGCTTGTACCCATGGGATACGGCCGTTGGAAACATCATGAATTCGGCCGCAATCGTAGCAAAACGCCCCGGACACGCCTACTGAGGAACTTCATCCAGAGCCTGCAATAGAGTCGCTCGCATGCGATATTTCATCGCACCCGTTCGACTTCGACGGCAACCCACGGACCACTGCCTGCGCCACTGACATTCATGTCAGAATGCCGGCATCCTCAGTCAAGAGAAGCAGGGCATCTGCATGAACCAGGTCGTCATCGTCGACAGCCTCCGCACCGGCCTCGCCAAGGCCCATCGCGGAACCTTCAATCTCACGCGCTCGGATGATCTCGTGGCGCACTGCATCAATGCCTTGCTTGCGCGCTACCCGGGTCTCGACCCTGCGGAGGTGGACGACGTGGTGGTGGGCGCGGGCCGGCAGATCGGCGAGCAGTCCGGCAACCTTGCCCGGCACTCCGTCGTGCTGTCGCAGCTGCCGGTGTCGGTATCCGGCACCACCCTCAGCCGCGCCTGCTCCTCCGGGCTCAATGCCATTGCGGTGGCCGCCAACCAGATCATGACGGGCTGCGCAGAAGTGGCCATGGCCGGGGGCGTGGAGTCCATCACCGGGCTTGATCGCGGTACCCCGGCCAAGTTCGACGAGAATCCCCGCCTGCTGGCCGAGAAACCAGACATCTACATGGCCATGGGCAACACGGCTGAGGTGGTGGCCCGGCGCTACAAGGTTTCCCGTGAAGCGCAGGATGCCTATGCCCTGCAGAGCCAGCAGCGCTATGCCGCTGCAGCCGCCGCCGGTTGGATCGCGGAAGAAATCGCCCCCATGCAGGTCAAATGGCGCAAGGTGGTGAACAAGGAGACCAAGGAAACGGCCATAGTTGATGGTGTGGTGGACCGTGACGAATGCAACCGCGCCGACACCACGCTTGCCGGATTGTCCTCCTTGCCGCCCGCGTTTGAAGAAGGTGGCAGCGTGACCGCGGGTAATGCGTCGCAGCTGTCCGATGGCGCCTCCATGACGCTGCTGATGTCTGAGCGTCGGGCGGCCCAGTTGGGCCTGCAGCCGCTGGGCTACTTCCGCGGTTTTGCGGTGGCTGGCTGCGAGCCGGACGAAATGGGCATCGGGCCGGTGTTCGCCATCCCGAAGCTGCTGAGGTACAAGGGCCTGTCCCTGTCGGACATCGACCTGGTGGAGCTGAACGAAGCCTTCGCCTCGCAGTGCCTGTATTGCCGGGAC
>JAURMM010000074.1 GCA_030830685.1 Gammaproteobacteria bacterium
GCTTTCTCCGAGGATTTCCCCGCTAACCCGGTCGCGCACCACCAGACGCCGGAGGCTCAACAGGGGCGCCGGCGTTTCCAGTGGCAGGGTCAGGAGTTCGTGGCGGCTCTCGGGGATGGATATCGCAGTACGTTGGACTTGGTCGCCCTCCAGACTCACTCTGAAATGCCTCCCCAAGCCGTCGGCGTACTCGACGAAATCGAAGCCCATCCGCCGCCATTCGCGGATTTCGCGCACGCCGTAGAGGCTTTGCGCTACAACCCGGCGATTGATCCAGAGGCCGCTCTGCGCGGGGCACAGTCGTGCAGCCTCCAGCGCGGTCTGCCAAGGTGCGCGATAGACCGCGACTGCGAAGCCAAACACGCAGAACAACAACAACACGGCATGCAACCAGGGCCGCAGGTGGCCTAGCCAGACCACCTGCAGGATCGGGATGACCCACCAGCCCCACAGGAAGAGCAGCATCTCGGGACCGTAGTGCGAATGGAAGTACGCCGCTTTTTCACCCAACAGCTGCAGGGCTCCGGCTTTGACCACAGGCCCGATCTGCAAATAGCCGAGACACCAGATGAGCGACCAGGCAGTCGCGTACACCAGACGTCGTGCCAGCGGGCTTGGTTGCACGCGCTGGACAGAGATCCCTTTCGGGGTGGGCGCTGCGGTCACGGGTTGGCGTTCAGATCGGGCCCCACCCAGCCCCAGGCGCGCGGGGTATCGGCCAGGCCTAGCGCGACGGGGAGTTCCTGGATGCGCGCACAAAGCCGCGCCAAGGTGCGCGCGCTGTCTACAGTCCTGAGGGTGATTCGGCAGGGAGGAAGCGTCCGCTCATGGCGCACGCGGAACAAGGCTTCAAGCCGGCACTGCAGCTGGGCCACCCGGGTGCTGGTTAGCGCGGCGTGCCCCGCCGTCACGAGCACGAGACGATCTGGCAGCAAGCAATAGCTGAGCAGGAGGCTACCTCCCTGTCCCAGCACTTCCAAGGCGGCGAGCTGTGCCCGTGCATAATCCAGCTCATCAAGGAAAAGGCGCGACGGCGCCCGTGCCCGCAACTCCACGTACAGAATACGGCGCGCAGGCGCGCGCCCAAGCACCCCTGGCTTGGGCATGGCTGCCCTCTCATCATGAGTGTCCTCAACCATGGCTTGGAACATCGTTTTCTCCTTCGTGGCTGGGCCCGAAGGTGCCCGGGGCGGTGCCCGGCTTGAAGACGGGAATGCTCTGCTGATCACCAGAAACCTCGGGAAGCGGAAGATTTCCCGGCAACCTCTGCGCGGCTTGCCCGGCACCCCGCGCAATTTGCTACCCTTCGCCACCGCTGATGAGTGCGAAAGGAGGTCCCGCATGCCGACGTATGACTATTACTGCCCCGCCAATGACCAGACCGTTCAGGTCTCGCACAAGATGTCCCAGGACGTGAATACCTGGGGCGATGTCTGCGCGCTGACCGGCCAGCCCCCCGGCGAGACTCCCGCCGACAGCCCGGTGGAGAAAATCCATCTCGCGGCAAATCTCATACGCCGCAAGGCCATGGGCAGCGACAGCGCGGGCGGCTCAGCCTATGGCGCCATGACCACGACCAAGCACTACCACACCACCAAGAACTTCGATTGAGGTCCGCATGCCGACCTACGAATACCACTGCCCGCACAATGATCGTGTTGTCACGGTCGTGCACCGGATGATCGAAGAAATCCACACCTGGGGTGAGCTGTGTGCCCGGGCCGGCATTTCACCGGAGGACACACCGGCCGATTCGCCGGTAGCAAAGAAGATTGGTCTCACCATCCTCGCCCGCAGCGGCAATCTGGGGTGCGATGCCCGACCACCGATCGAGGATGCCCCTGCTCGTCCGGGTCCGCTGGTCAACCCAAATGCCTGGTGAAATGCCCACCCTGCTGGTCACCGGGGGTGCGAGCGGCATAGGGGCGGCCTGCGCCCGTCGCTTCCACGCCGCCGGTTACCACGTGATGGTGGCGGATATCCAGGATGAGAAAGGCCTCGCACTGGCCGCCGAACTGGGTGGTGAGACCGGCTATGTGCGTCTCGACGTGCGCGAAGAGCAGGATTTTGAGGCCGCAGTTGCGGCGGTCATGCAGCGCTCCGGGCGACTCGACTGTCTCATCAACAATGCCGCCATCGTGGGTGTGATCGGGCCTCTCATCGAGACTTCCGCCGCGGAATGGGATCATGCCTGCGCCGTCATCCAGCGCAGCGTGTTCCTCGGCACCAAGCACGCGGCGCGCGCCATGCTTACACGCGGCAACGGCAGCATCGTCAATATCGCGAGCGTTGCGGCGCTGACCGGCGGTTTCAGTCCCCATGCCTATGCCACGGCCAAGGCCGGGGTGGAACACTTCACGCGTTCATCCGCGCTAGAACTCATCGAGCACGGCATCCGGGTCAACTGCATCTGCCCTGGCAACATTGCCACGCCCATTCATACGGGCGTCACCGATGACCGCTGGCAAGGCCGCATGGCACGCATCAGTGAGCTGCAGAAGGATGATCAGCCTCTTGCGCGCTTCGGACAGCCAGAAGAAATCGCGGACGCGGCTTTCTGGCTCGCGAGCGAGCAAGCATCCTATGTCGTGGGCCATGCCCTGGTGGTGGATGGTGGACTGATGGCCGGACGGGCGTGGCGCAAGCAACCGCCCCATCTGCGCGAGTACCATCCGGTTCTCAAGTAGTCTGCCTGCGAAAACAGGCGGTCCACGGGCCCGGAGCGAATATTCTCTTGGATATCGTGCTGCCGATCATCGGGCCTGTCTTCGGCGCGGTGGCACTCGGCTTCCTGCTGTTTCGCGTAGGGCTTTTCGATGAAGCGACCGGGGATGGTCTGGCGCGTTTCGTCTATCACGTTGCCATCCCCGCACTCCTGTTCCGCAGCCTCGCGCACGCGGATCTGCCCGAGGTCCTGCCCTGGAACCTCATCCTTGCGTTCTACCTTCCTTCAGTACTCATGTTTGCCTGCGGCGTCTGGATTACGCGGCTGGGCTTTGCCTGGGACCGGGCCAGTCAGGGCGTCGCCGGCATGGGCGCCTGTTACTCCAATATGGTCATGCTCGGTATCCCGCTCACCCATGCGGCCTTCGGAGCCTCGGCCGCAGTGCCGCTTTATACCTTGCTCGCCTTGCAGAGCACGGTGCTGTTCACGCTCGCGACCTGGACGATTGAGGTCTATGGCGCACGTGGCAAGGGCGCTCATCTTCCCTGGTATCGAGCTTTAACAAGGCTGTTCATGAATCCGGTGATCCCCACTCTGGCCTTGGGGATTCTGGCCAACGTGTCCGGACTTGCGCCGGTGGGCGCACTGGACTCGCTCCTTGAAAAACTCTCTGCCGCCGCACAAGGCTGTGCGCTCGTCTCGCTGGGTGTTTCATTGGCCCAGTACCGCATCCGCGGCGCGCTCGGCGAGGCACTGTCCCTGGTCGTGCTCAAGAACGCCCTCCACCCCTTGCTGGTGTGGCTGGGTTGCACACTGCTGTCAGTCAGGCATGACTGGGCGCGCGTCGCCGTACTGCTGGCTGCAATGCCGGCCGGCATCAACGGCTATGTGTTCGCCAAGCGTTATCGTCTGCGCGAGGAAGTCGCCTCCAAGGTGATCGTCCTGTCGACGCTGGCGGCGAGCGTGGGTGCCAGTGTGGTGCTGGGATGGGCGCTCTAGCGACAGCCGCCTCAGGGGAGGAACAGCAGCTGCAGATCGTCGAGGAAGCGATAGCCGAGCGACGTGGCAGCAAGGCGCCCGTCCCGGTATGACAGCCAGCCCCTCTCCGAAGCTTCATCCAGCGCAGGCTTGAGATCAGCGAGAGACAATCCGGTGCGTGCCTGGAAGAGCTCCTGCGGGAAGCCTTGCGCGAGGCGCAAGGCATTGAGCATGAACTCAATCGGCAGGCGCGCTACAGGCACCTCCTCCAACGTACGCACGCTCTCGCGCGGCGCTTCCTTCATGTAGGCCTGGGGATGCCGGCGGCGCGTCGTGCGGAGTACACCTTGCGTCGTGCTCAACTTGCCATGGGCGCCGGCGCCAAGCCCCAGATAATCCCCGAACTGCCAGTAGTTGAGATTGTGTCGCGACTCGCGACCAGGCTTGGCGTAGGCTGAGACTTCATAACGGCCAAAGCCTCGCGCCGCGAGCAGCGCCACACCCTGCTCTGCTTCTTCAACGATGCGCGCCTCGGGCGGGAGCCGCGGCGGCCTGTGCGCAAAGGCCGTCCCCGGTTCCAGAGTCAGCTGATACCAGGACACATGCGCAGGGGCGAATTCCAGCAACGCCTCCAGGTCGCGTAGAGAATCACCTTGGCGATCACCCGGCAGGCCGTACATGAGATCGAGATTGAGATTTTCGAAACCCGCGGCGCGGGCAATCGCAACCGCCCGCGCGGCATCGTTAGTACTGTGCACCCGCCCGAGCTTGGTGAGCTGCGCCTGACGCATGCTCTGCACGCCGATCGAAAGCCGATTGACACCCGCCTCTCTATAGCCCGCGAAGTGCGCCTCATCCACAGCACCCGGATTCGCTTCCAGAGTGATTTCGATATCCGGCACGAATGGAATGCGATGGGCAATCCCGCGCAGCAGCGCATCGATGGCGGTGCCGGAGAACAGGCTGGGTGTGCCACCGCCCATGAAGATGGAGCGCAAAGGCCGGCCCGCAGCAAACGGCAGATCATGTTCGAGATCCGCAAGCAGGGCGGCCACATACTGCGTCTCGGGGATGGTGTCCGCCGCATGCGAATTGAAATCGCAGTACGGACATTTGCGTATACACCATGGAAGGTGGAGGTAGAGCGCGAGCGGAATTTCGCGCGGATCCAGCGCAAGAGCCTTGGAGGTGGGTTTCGCCGCCGGCCGGATCGGCGCCTTGCCTCGTTCAGTCATCGAGGTTCTGTTGGGCATCCAGACGCTGCATGAATGCGCGTAGCGCCTGCCCGCGATGGCTGAGCGCGAGCTTCTGTGCTGACGGAAGCTCAGCTGCGGTCAGTCCGGTGCCTGGCACCTCAAAAACGGGGTCATACCCGAACCCGGAGCTGCCCCTGGGTGCGTGGGTGATATGTCCGTACCAACTACCCTCCGCAAGAATCGGGCACGGATCTTCCGCGTGACGCAGGAACGCGATGACGCAGATGAAGCGTGCCACCCGCTGGTGCTCAGGGACTTCTGCAAGCGCGGCCAGGAGCTTGTCGACGTTCTCCGCATCGCTGGCATCCTGGCCTGCATAACGCGCGGAGTAGATGCCCGGAGCACCCAGCAGTGCCGTGCAGGCAAGGCCAGAATCGTCTGCCAAGGCGGGCAGCCCCGTATGGCGGGCGGCATTGCGGGCCTTTATGAGTGCATTCTCCACGAAGGTGAGGCCTGTCTCCTCAGCCTCCGGGCAACGGAATTCCACCTGCGCGCGCACCTGCCAGTGGCGGGGGGCGAGCAAGGCCTGCAGCTCACGAACCTTGCCGGCATTCCCGGTGGCCAGCACTATTTCCATGGTCTCGGGGCTCAGATCGATTCAGCGAGTGCGGCTTCCTGGGCCGCGATGAGTCTTCTGATCCCACCCTCAGCGAGATCAAGAAGCGAATTGAATTCATCGCGCCTGAAGGCATGACCCTCCGCCGTGCCCTGCACCTCCACGAAATGCCCGGCGTTGTTCATGATGATGTTCATGTCCGTTTCCGCCGTGGAATCTTCCGCGTAGTCGAGATCGAGCACCGGCACCCCTTTGTAGATACCCACCGACACCGAGGCCACATGGCCATGAATGGGATTGCGCGTGATGACCTTGTTGCGCATCAGTGCATTCACGGCATCGACCAGCGCGACGTAACCGCCCGTGATTGCCGCCGTGCGGGTGCCGCCGTCCGCCTGTATGACGTCGCAGTCGATCATGATTGCGCGCTCACCGAGCGCCCGTCGGTCGACCACGGCTCGCAGGCTGCGGCCGATGAGTCGCTGGATTTCCAGGGTACGCCCGCCCTGCTTGCCTTGCGCCGCCTCTCGCCGATTGCGGGTGTGCGTGGCGCGAGGGAGCATCCCGTACTCGGCCGTCACCCAACCCTCACCGGTACCTTTGAGCCAGCCCGGAGGTTTTTCTTCGATGGTGGCATTACACAGCACCTTGGTGTTGCCGAACTCGACCAGCACTGAACCTTCAGCATGCACGGTGTAATGGCGAGTGAAACGCACGGCACGCAATTCATCGGGTGCGCGACCACTGGGGCGGACAGTCATGAGGCATCTTCCGGCTTGAGGGCCGGCGATTATAGCCAGGTTCTGGTCCTGTCCGGCCCGTCCTTCGCACGGGCGTGGGCGAGTGGCTATGATGCGGCGGCCAGTCCCACTATACCCACGGAGAATCCCATGGCTCGCAGCATGACCGCCTTTGCCCGACACGAAAGTACTGGAGAGTGGGGACGGCTGGTGTGGGAGCTGCGATCGGTCAATCACCGGCATGTGGAGATCGGGCTACGGATGCCGGAGGAACTCCGGGCACTGGAAGGGGAAGTCCGCACCCGTATCGCAGCCCGGCTCAATCGCGGCAAGGTCGATGCAGGCCTGCGTCTTGATACCTCCGGCCAGGTGGATGTGCAGATCCGGGTGAACGAGGACCTCGCCCGGCGCGTGATCGAGGCTGCCAATGTGGTCGGTGGTCTCATGGCCGAACATACCCCGCTCAACCCGCTGGACGTGTTGCGCTGGCCGGGCGTGCTGGAGAGCCGGGAGCTCGATCCCGATGTGCTTTCCAGCGCCGCGCTGAGCGCGCTGGACGACGCGCTCGCGCAGATGAGCGAGGCAAGGTCCCGTGAAGGGGCACGACTGCGCGAGATTGTGCTGCAGCGCTGCGCCGCCATTGGCGAGATCACGCAGACCCTGCGCACGCGGGTGCCGGAGATCGTCGAGAGTATCAAGGCACGCCAGATGCAACGCATCCGGGAAATTGCCGGCACCCTGGACCCGGCACGGGTAGAGCAGGAATGCGCGCTCCTGATTCAGCGCCTCGATGTGGCTGAGGAACTCGATCGCCTTGAAACACATCTCGCGGAAGTTAGTCGCGTGCTCGATCAGCAGGAGCCGATCGGCCGGCGGCTGGATTTCCTGATGCAGGAACTGAATCGCGAGGCCAATACCTTGGGCTCAAAATCCGCCCATGTGGATACCACCGGAGCCTCGGTCGAACTCAAGGTGCTGATTGAGCAGATGCGCGAGCAGATTCAGAATATAGAGTAGCTTTTTAACCGCGCGCGGATTTCATCCCGCGCGGTGCGGAAGCGTGCAAGGTGGTCGGCCTCGCTGAGGGCGGGGTCGTCTGTCACGGGGTCGGGGATAGGCCAATGCAAGCGCCGCACCGTGCCGGGCAGCACCGGGCAGACCTCTTCAGCGCAGAGTGTAATCACGAGGCCCACGTCATCCCCCAGCACGCTCTCGATGGGCTTGGCGTGCTGCCCGCTGATATCGATGCCGATTTCGCGCATCACCGTAATCGCGTTGGGGTTCACGCGGGTGGGGCGTGAACCGGCACTGGTGACTTTGATATCCGGGCCGAACATCGACCGGGCCAGCCCTTCGGCCATCTGGCTGCGCGAGGAATTCGCGACGCACAGGAAAACAATATTCATCTTTGGACGATGCTCCGGGCCCATGATTACGGCGGGTGATTGCGGAGGCGATCACGTGATGAAGTACCTGGCCCTGCTCCATGCCAGACGCCCCGAGCAGCGCCAGCTTGACCGGATACCGTGACAGCTCGGTGACGACAATCTGATTTTGCTGGCAACCGAGGGCCCTGGGAAATTTTGCCACCTGAATAATTCGTGACAGTTACCCAATTACCCAGAAAGCACCCCGAATCTGCGGGCCCGCTTGGGTACCCGGCCAATCAGTCAACTGTCACGATTTGCTGCAATCAACAGGGTAGCTGTCACCCATCCTGGGGGCGTAAATAGGGTAACTGTCACCAATTCAAAGGGGTTGCCTCTTGCACTGCTGCAGTGAACACGGGTTCCATCCTGTCCTGCCGTCAATGCTGGAGGCCCGCTCGTGAATCAGCCCCTTCGTGTCCATGAACTGCTACCCGCCATTGGCGAACAAGCCGGTGAAGCCGACCGTTCGCGTTCCGTCGACGCCGCAGTCTTGAGTGCGCTGCGCGCCAACGAGGTGATGCGGCTCTCCGGCAGCCGCGAAATCGGTGGGCTGGAGGCCAGCATGGCCGACATTGGACGCGAATTGCAGGCAGTCGCTGCCGAATGCACGTCCACCGCATGGTGCCTTTGGAACCACCTCTGCACCTATCACCACTTCGTGGCCCTACTGGGACCGGAGCGCCAGGACTTCCTGCGCGGCATCATGGAACGTCGCGAATGGGTCTGCTATCCGGCAGGAGCCTCAACCGAAATCAAAGCCGAACCTGCCGGTGATCATCTGGTGCTGAATGGCGTGGCGGCCTTTGGTTCCGGCGCGCGTTATGCCGACTGGGCGGGCGTGGTGTTCTGGAATGCAGACCACACGGCCCTGAGTTTCTCCATGGTCAATCTGCGTGACCCATCGGTGCGCATCGCCCCCACCTGGGACGGCATGAGCGTGCGCGCCTCCGCTACTGATCACGTGCACTACAAGCAAACCCTCATCCCTACGGACCGGGTAGTGCCCTGGGGCCCGCGTCATCGCGAGCAGCTGCGGGATCTGTCTCATCCGGTGATTCATCCGCGCTACCGCGAGGACTGGGTAGCCTTGTCCGTGCTCTGGCTGGGCGCGATGGCCTGTGGTGTGGCGCGGATTTCGCTGGAGGAAACTGCCCGTGACATCCGTGACCGCGTCGCGATCTACGGCACGCGCATGGCTGAGCGCCCGACACTCCATGTGAATCTGGGGCGGGCGCAGGCTTTGATCCATGCAGCCGAGGACACCGTCTTCTCGGCCTTGAGAGACACCGATACCCGTATCGAGACCCGTACCCTGCCGACCGAGGCCGACTACTTCCGTCAGTCGCTCGCTGGCATGCAGGCGGTGCACCTCTGCGATGAAGCCATGGCGCTCATCCTGCGCGTGCTGGGTGGCAACGGCTTGCGCGAGGGTACCGCTTTTGAACGGCGTTACCGGGACTTCCAGGCCATGCCGCTGCATATCAACGGCCATATCGACCGGCTGACCGAGCAGGCCGGGCGGCTGGCGCTGGGCCTGCCCACGGAGAACCCGTTCTGAGGGCGGCCGCGCGACAAGGTGCGGCGGGCGTAGTAGCGTAGGACCCCCAGCTTCTGGATCGTCGCATGCCCGCCCACCTCTTCGTGATTTCGGCTCCCTCGGGTGCCGGAAAGACCAGTCTCATCAGTGCCTTGCTCAAGCAGCTTCCGGGCCTGGGGGTGTCCGTCTCTCACACCACCCGGCCCATGCGCCCGGGCGAGGCGGAGGGCGTGAACTATCACTTCGTGGACGTGCCCACGTTCGAACGAATGGTCGAGGCGGGTGACTTCCTCGAACATGCACGCGTGTTCGATAACCTCTATGGCACGTCCCGATGCAGCGTGGACAGCGCGCTAGCGGCGGGCCGGGATGTGGTGCTCGAAATCGATTGGCAGGGCGCCCGCCGGATCCGGGCGCTCTATCCAGAAGCCGTCACCGTCTTCATCGCGCCGCCCTCGATTGCCGCCCTGCGTGCCCGACTGGAGGCCAGGGGCCAGGATGCGCCGGAGGTGATCGACCGGAGGATGCAGGCTGCCGAGGATGAGATGTCCCATGCTCCCGAGTACCAGCACCTGGTCGTGAATGATGACTTCGGGTCGGCCTTGGAA
>JAURMM010000075.1 GCA_030830685.1 Gammaproteobacteria bacterium
TAAGCCGAGGGCCCAAACTCTTCTGCGAAGTCGATGCCGTGCAGGCCCGGGTCGGGCTCCGTCATCAGCGTGAAGCGTCCTGAAGCCTCCCAATCGAAGCGACCCGCATCGATCACTGCCCCCCCGATGGCCATGCCATGCCCACCGATGAATTTGGTCAGCGAGTGCACGACGATGTCCGCACCGTAATCAAAAGGCTTGAGCAGCACGGGCGTGGTGAGTGTGGCATCGATGACGAGTGGCAGCCCGGCCGCGTGAGCAATCCGTGCCACAGCTTCGATGTCGAGCACCTCACAGCGCGGATTGGCGACAGTCTCCGCGTAAATCAGGCGCGTCTCGGGTTTGATTGCAGCCGCGAACTCTTCCGGCTTGCGGGGATTGACCATCGTGGTGCTCACTCCGAAACGCGGCAGGGTGTAGGTGAAGAGATTGTGCGTTCCACCATAGAGCGCGCGGGACGAGACGATATGTGAGCCTCCCCCGACCAGCGTCATCACGGCGAGGTGAATGGCTGCCATGCCGCTGGCCGTCGCGACGGCGCCCACACCGCCCTCGAGCGCGGCCAACCGCTCCTCCAGCGCCGCCACCGTGGGGTTGGCGATGCGCGAATAGGTGTAACCCGCGCGGCCGCTGGTGAACAGGCCGGCAGCCTGGGCGGTGTCCTTGAAGACGAATGAGGTGGTCTGATAGATGGGGACTGCGCGGCTGCCGGTGGTTGGATCCGGTCGCTGTCCCGCATGCAAGGCGAGGGTATCGAAGCCCAGATAGCGGGGTCCGCTCATGTATCTGCCCTTTGCTGCGTGGGAAACGTCATATGGTAGTCCATGTGTTGTCCCGCCTGTCGCACACACACCCATGCTGGCGTCATTCCTGATCACCGGCAGGTTTGCGTCGCCGCGCGCGGCGCGCCGCCAGCGTGCTGCGTTCGGCGGCAAAATGGATCTGGTCGGTCACCACGCGTGGTCGCACACACCCCCATCCGAGCTCCTCGTCCTGCTCGTAGCGCTTGCCCAGCTGCCAGGCGATCTGAGCGCGTGCCAGCTCGAGGCCCAGATAGAACGCATGGCCTCCATCCGTTTCCACGCCGAGCTTTGGAAAAAGGTCGTAGGGGTCAATGGCCACGTGATGACCATCGCGGTTGTAGATGTGGATGCCGTCCGCGGCAACCTGTATCCGGTAGTTGGGATCCTTGACCCCATTGGCAAACTCACCGATCTCCTCCGCGGTCCAGGGAAAGGGTTTGCGCTCGTGCAGGGCCATCAAGCCTTCATCGATGTGACAGGGCGGCATTCCATCCTCGCGTGCCGCAAACAGGATACGGCGGGCGTGCGCAATTTCCCGCACCACGCTGCGGCAATGTCCGCTCACTTCCGTGGTGAGCACCGCGCTGATGCTGAGCTCGGACACGATTCCCATGAGCAAGGTGTTGAGGCCCAGCGTATCCGCATGGGTGAGTTCACTGAGATTGCCGATGCCCATGAGCATGGCAATTTCGGGAAAGCGTGCGCGTAGCGTCTGATAGCGGAGAACGGATGCCGTGAACCCATGATGGATGGGGTCCAGGATGGCATCCGCATAAAAGGGACGCGCGCGCGGCAGGAAGGCATTGATGGTGCGACACAAGGCATCGATGTCATGCGGATTGCGTCCGATGAGGATGGGCGTTACCGGATACTCATCGGCGATCCAGAGGGTGTCCTCATGCAGGCTGAACAAGTAGTCCGCGCCGGCGCGCGCGCCAGCAACGAGGTCGTCCGTATCCAGGGAGTCCACGCTCACCCTGAACCCATCGCTCTTGAGCGCGGCTACGCAGTCAGCCAGTGCAGGGAAGGGCAGGTCAGGGATGCAACCCACGTCTATGACATCGGCGCCGTCCTCGCGGTAGCGACGTGCGCGGGCCACGACGGCCTCGGGGGTGAGATGGGGTGCGTCTACTATCTCGGCAAAGATGAGGCAGTCGTGACGAGTGAGGTCGCGTGTCCGGCGTTGAGCGCCGAAGTGTCCCGGCATGTCCTTCAATTCCTCGGGACCTCGCTCGAAGGGCACCCCGAAACGCGCGGACAAGGGGGCAAGATCGCCACGGCACCGTCCCGGCACGATCACGCGCGAGATACCGGACAGGTCTCCAATGCGCCGGGCGATCATGTCCGTGGTGAGGAGTGCCGCCACAGCCACGCCGAGCACGCGAATCTCCCAGGTGAAACCGCAGGGTGTGAGCTCGGTGAGCACGCGGGCCAGGCTGCGCTCAGCCAGCTTGCCGGTCACGAAGACGATATGTTCGCCGGAATAGGTTTGGGTCATGATGACGGCGCGTACCGGCCCCCAGCCAGCCTGCAGAGTGGGCATGGTACGTGGATTCCCTCTCGGCTCCCAAACTTGTGCGATGTCCCCCATGCGAGATCTCTACCCCCCTCTGGAACCCTACGATTCCGGGATGCTCGATGTCGGTCACGGCCACCGCGTGTACTGGGAGCAATGTGGCAATCCGAAGGGCAAACCGGTCGTCGTCCTCCATGGTGGACCGGGCGGGGGCACTTCACCCGTACTGCGCCGTTTCTTCGATCCTCGCTGCTGGCGGATCGTGTTGTTTGATCAACGCGGTTGCGGCAAATCCACTCCGCATGCCTGCCTCGACCACAACACCACCTGGGATCTGGTGGCGGACATGGAACGCCTGCGCGAACTTCTCGGGATTCCTGCCTGGCTGCTGTTTGGAGGATCCTGGGGCTCCACGCTGGCACTTGCTTATGCGCAATCGCATCCAGCACGCGTCACGGGACTGGTCCTGCGTGGCATCTTCACGCTACGGCGCGAGGAGCTGGCATGGTTCTACCAGCAAGGTGCAAGCGCGCTCTTCCCCGAGGCCTTCGCGGATTACATCGACATCATTCCACCGGCAGAGCGCGGCGACCTGATCGCCGCTTACCATCGTCGACTCACGGGTAACGATCCGGTTGAAAGACTCAAGGCGGCCCGTGCGTGGAGCGTATGGGAGGCGCGCACCAGTTGCCTGGTTCCGGACGCGGTGCGAATCGAGGCTTTCGGCGAAGAGGAATTCGCACTCGCTTTCGCGCGTATCGAGGCGCATTACTTCGTCCACGGGGGATTTTTCGAGTCCGATACCGCGCTGCTCGACGGCATGGCGTCCATCTCCCACCTGCCCGGCATCATCGTTCAGGGGCGCTACGACGTGGTGTGCCCTGCGGCCACGGCCTGGGCCCTGCATCAGCGTTGGCCCGGCTCCAGGCTGGTGGTGATCCCGGATGCCGGCCACTCGGCTTTCGAACCGGGCATCACGGCGGCGTTGCTGGAAGCGACCGACAGTTTCAGATGATTCCCACAAAAA
>JAURMM010000076.1 GCA_030830685.1 Gammaproteobacteria bacterium
GTGCAGATGCCGATGATTGCGATCACCAGAAGGCTCAGTCCTCTGAGCGCCCCGGCCAGATGAACCCGGGCGAGTGGTAGTGCCCAAGCCAGGATTGAAAGTGCCGCGCCAGGCACATTGGTCTTGACCGCCGCATTCTGCGTCTCGCGGCCCAGCAGCACATCGCCAAAGGTCTGCCAGGAAAGTAGAGCCGCGCCTGCGATCATCCCCCACAGGAACAGGCGCGCGGCTCCTGCCGTGTCGATTCCGCGTAGGCGAAGGAGCTGCACAGCCCACAAGGGCGGCAAGCAGACCAGGCCAAATTTCAGAGATTTTTCCAGCGCGAGCGATTCATCAATCGCCCATGCGCTGCTGAGCGCGCCCCATGCGACAACGGCCACGATAAGCAACGAAAAAGGCGACCGCGCCACCTGCCACCACGAGGAACGTTGTGGCTGGAAACCAAGCCAGACAAGCGCATAGAGTGGCACGAAGACGCCCACAGTCGCCGGGCTCACGGCCATCAAGCCGGGTGTGATCGCCAACAGTGGCGCGAGGCCGCGCAGGGCGATGGAGCTTGAGGAACCGTCATTCATGCGCTGTATCTCCGTGCGCGGGGGGCGCTTGGCAGAGCTCCTCATAAACCTGAAGAGTGGCTGCCTGCAGGCGCTGCAGGGTGAAGGGCTGTTCCCGGGGCACGGGCGGGCACGTAGCCAGCAGCTCGGCAGTACGCCGCGCTGCTGCTGCGACGTCCCCCACCGGCACCAAGCCTGCAGGAAATACCGTGCGCAGAATCTCTCCGGTGCCACCATGATCGAAACCGATCACGGGCCGACCCAGACTCAGGGCTTCGACCGTGGTGCGCCCAAAAGCCTCCGGCTCGCGAGTAAGCGAGTACACCACATCGGAAATCGCCAGCAGCTCGCGCATGTCACTGCGTTGACCGAGCAGCTGCACGTGGCCGGACAGCCCAAGTGCAGTGATGCGTGCCCTCAGCTCAGACTCGAATTCGCGCTTGCGGGGATGTGGCCCACCCACCAGCAAGCCATGCACCGGCAAACCCTGCCCCACCAGACGCGCCATCATGTCGATGAAGTCTAGCTGTCCTTTCCAGCGCGTGAGCCGTGCCGGCAGTGTCAGGAGACGTCGCCCTGGCGGCGGGCCTTCGGTGGACCAGCGCGCCAACCAGTCGGTGGAAGGGCGATAGCCCCAAGGAAAGCGCTCCCGCGACACGCCACGCGGAATCACGCGAATGCGTGATTGCGGCACCTCAGGCCAGGCCTGCACGACGTAGTCACGAATGAATTCCGAGATGGCGATCACCCGTTCGCCGCTCGCCATGATGCCGCTGTACCGATTGACCGTG
This sequence comes from Gammaproteobacteria bacterium, assembly GCA_030830685.1. Lineage (GTDB taxonomy): Bacteria > Pseudomonadota > Gammaproteobacteria > CAIKBL01. Next base: position 1,346 of record JAURMM010000076.1, read on the forward strand.
TAAGGCCCGTGAACCGTAGTCACCCAGTGTGGGCGCTGCTCGACGGGCATGCCGCGCAGCGCCAGGTGACCCAGCCAGGCCGGCAGTCGGGATCGCGCATGGACTACATCCACGGCCTCATTCTTGAACAGGGCGCGCAAGCGAGGCACCAGCGCGAGACTGGACAGGCGTTTGCGCCCGACCGTGAGCGTAACGTGTTGCGCGCCTGCGGCTTCCAGTGCGGGCACCAGACGGCCCCCGCCGGAAACCACCACAGCGCGGTGGCCAGCCGCCACCAGTGCCTCGGCGATTTCCAGAGTCCCTTGCTCCACCCCGCCGACCTCCAGTTCCGGCAGCAGTTGCACCACTGTCAGCGCACGGCCACTCATGACCAGCGTCCCAGGATGAGATCCGCGCAACGAGCTGCCTCAGCCAGGGGTGGGTTCGGCGCTTGCAACGCTTCGCCAGCTTGCCAGTCTGCAAAGCTCGTGATCTGGCCGGATTGCAGCAGCATATCCGTGAGCCGCGTGATGCGATCCTGTCGACGCCTTGGTACCTCGAGCAGACCCACGCCCGCTCCGGCGGTGAGCGCTTCGAAGATCATCGATACGCTGTCGGCCGTCACCCAGACCGAGCGCGCGCCGGCGAGGGTGGTGCGCAGCCAGTCAGAGGGACTGGACTCCGCTGGCTGAAAACTCACCGGCACCCCCGTTGGTCGCGCGACGAGTCGCATCAAGGCCTCGTGCGTACTGCGTGGTGTGCGGCGTGAATCCCCCACCAGCAGTGGCCCGGTCGCGCGCGCGATCACGGCTTCCATCTGCGCCAACAGCGCCGTTTCGTCCCAGCCGTGGTGGCGCGAAGGGCCTCCCACCAGAATGAGATCATGGGCCTTGGGCTCGCGGCCTGTGAGTGTGATGTCGTTGAGCACGCCGATGGTTGGTTCAACATGCGGTCCGCGACGCGGGTTGTCGTGCTGGGGTATCAGACAGAGATCGAACAGGGTATGCGGCAATCCCGGGCGCATGCAGTACACCGTGCGTCCGCCCAGCGCGCGCGCTGCGGCGAGCATGGGCCACTGGCACGCCCTCCCCGCACCCAGGATGAGATCCGGAGGGTGCTCCGGCGCTGGCTCGGGCCAGTGCGCGCGCAGCCAATGCCAAGGCGCGTAGCGGATCGTGCGGGTCGCGATCACTCTCACACGCAAGGGGGCGCGGGCCTGCAAGGCTGCAACAAGACCCGCGGTCTGGCGTTCATGCCCGGGCTTGCCGTCACAGAAGCGCCAGACGGTGAGCGCACCGCTCACCGCGCCGGAACTGCTCAGTTGCAGAGGGTCAGCCATCCATCCGGACAGGGCCTGCGACCCTGCACGGTATCGAGGTAGGCCTGCTGCAGGCGCTTGGTGATGGGGCCGGGTGCGCCGCTGCCGATGGTGCGGTTGTCGAGCTCACGAATGGGTGTGACTTCCGCGGCAGTGCCGGTAAAGAAGGCTTCATCTGCGATATAGAACTCATCACGGGTGAAACGCTTTTCCACCACCGGGATTCCCTCTTCGCGCGCCAGCATCATCACCGTTTCGCGCGTGATGCCTTCCAGTGCACACACAGGGTCCGGCGTATAGAGGGTGCCATTGCGCACGATGAAGATATTCTCACCGCTGCCCTCGGCTACCATGCCGTCGTGATCGAGGAGCAGTGCTTCGTCGTAGCCGTCGCGCGAGACTTCCTGCAGCGCCATGATCGAATTCAGGTAATTGCCAGTGGCCTTGGCCTTGGCGAAAACGCTGTTCACGTGGTTACGCGTGAAGGACGACGTCTTAATGCGGATGCCTTTTTCGAGAGCCTCTCCGCCGAGATAGGCGCCCCAGTACCATGCTGCCACCATCACGCGCACGGAGAGATTCTCCGCATGCAACCCCATGCCTTCCGAGCCGTAATAGGCGAGTGGGCGCAAGTACGCCGTTTCCAGCTTGTTGTGCTTCACGCAGTCCACACAGGCCTGGTTGACGGTCGCCTGATCGAAGGGGATCTTCATGCCCAGAATATGGGTGGTGTTGAACAGACGGCGCGTGTGGTCCGCAAGTCTGAAGATCGCAGTGCCTTTGGGCGTCTCGTACGCGCGCAAGCCCTCGAAGGCAGCGGTGGCGTAATGCAGCGAATGGGTCAGGACGTGGGTGTTAGCCGCGCGCCACTCCACCATCTCCCCATCCATCCAGATGACGCCATCACGATCGGCGTAACTCATGTCTCTTCTCCTTCACCGCTGGGTTTGCATCACGCGGGCCCACACGGCTGAGACCGCCTGGCGCTCCTCGTGAAAGCGTGTTGACTCGACAAGACCATCGATTTCCTGCAGCGCGCAGCGATGCACTTCCGCGCGGAACGCGAAATAGGCCGCACGCAGGGCCTCGCTGTCCGCTCGCGAAATGAGGCCGAGATCAGCGATCAAATCGAGGAGGCGCAGGTTGTCGGTGTAAGCGCAGAGAACCTGATACTGGCAGGCCCAGCGCAGCACAGCGTATTGCACCATAAATTCGATATCGGTAATACCGCCTACCCCGTGCTTGAGATCAAAGGTCTCCTCAGTGGAGCGGTCCAGCGCCTCGCGCATCCGCGCGCGCATCTCGAGTATTTCCTCCCGCAGCTTCTGCGGCTCGCGAGGTCGGCGTAGGATCTCTCGGCGGACATGTTCAAAGCGCGCCCGGGTCTCTGGATCTCCGGCCACGGCCCGCGCCCGCACCAGCGCCTGGTGTTCCCAGGTCCAGGCTTCCCGCTGCTGATACTCGCTAAAAGCCTCGATGGAGCTCACCAGCATGCCGGCAGTGCCGCTGGGCCTCAGGCGGACATCCAGCTCGTACGCGGTGCCTGCAGGTGTCCGGGTGGCGAGCAGGTGGATGATGCGTTGGACCAGTCGTGTGAAGAACACATCGTTCGCGATAGGGCGCCCTCCGTTGGTCTGGTTCTGGGCGTCAAGCGTGTCGTGCACGAACACAAGATCGAGATCCGAGCCGTAGCCGAGCTCCAAGCCTCCCAGCTTGCCGTAGGCGATGATGGCGAACCCAGCCTCGCGGGCCTCCCCTCGTCGGATAACGACGGGGCTGCCGTGTTTCTCAGCCAGGTCCTGCCAGGCAATGGTGCGCGTGCGATCAATCAGAACGTCGGCAATCCAGGTGAGATGATTGCTCACTTCCGCGATCGGGAAATTCACCATCAGGTCGCTCGCTGCCACGCGGAGAACCTGCTGATGCTTGAATACGCGCAGGGTCTCCATCGTGTGTTCCAAGCCTTCGGCACGGGTATTGGCGAGCAACTCATCCAGTTGCCGCTCCAGTACCCGGCGTGCAGGCGGGGAAAACAGGTTGCGACCGTCCAGCAGTTCATCCAGCAGGATGGGGCTGTTGGTGAGCTCGCGCGCAATCCAGAGACTCGCCCCGCACAGCGCTACCAGCCGCCTGAGGGCTCCCGGATTGTCGGCGAGCAGCGCCAGGTAGACTGAACGCCGCGCCACCGCGCGTACCAGCTCGGCAAGCCTTGAGAGGGTTTCGGTCGCGGCCTTGCGTCCAGCACATGCAGCGACCATGGCCGGCATCAGGCGATCGAGCCGCACCCGAGCCTCTTGGCTCAGTCGCCCCAGGAACCGGGGATCCTTGAGCTGTGTCAGGACTACCGCCGTGCGCGCAAGATCCTCGAAGCCTGCGGCGGCGAGGATATCCTGGGTCCGGTCCGGGTCCAGGCCATCGCGCCACAGGAGCGCGGAGCCCGTTTCAATGGGTGCCTCCTCTTCCGTCGGATTCAGCAAGGCCGCGAAGCTGTGACGGACACGTGCCCTTTGCGTCTCCAGCGCCGCGAGAAACTCTGGCCAGCCGGCAAAGCCAGCGGAGAAGGCGATGCGCGCGCGCTCCACAGGGCTCTCTGGCAGGGCCTGGGTCTGTTCATCCCGCACCTGCTGCAGGCGATGCTCAGTGACACGCAGGAAACGATAAGCCTCCACCAACCCCGCCACTTCCTCTGCCGGGATGAGGTCGAGCTCAGCGCAGACCTCCAGCACCGCGACGATACCCCGCTGGCGTAGTCTCGGCTCGCGCCCACCGCGGATCAGCTGAAACATCTGGCCGATGAATTCCACCTCGCGAATCCCGCCCGCGCCGCGCTTCACATCCTGCTGCAAGCCGTAGCGTGCTACTTCGGCGTTGATCAGAGCCTTCATCTCGCGCACAGCCTCCAGTGCACCGAAGTCGAGATAACGCCTGAACACGAAGGGTTGCGTGATTGCTTCCAGCTGCTGTACGTCCCGCGCATCGCCGTTGATGACGCGGCCCTTGATCAGGGCATAGCGCTCCCAATCCCGGCCGTGGACGCTGTAATAGTGTTCCAGTGCGCTGAAGCTCGTGGTGAGCGCGCCGCTCTCGCCAAAAGGACGCAAGCGCATGTCCACCCGATATACGAAGCCATCAGCCGTGATGTCATTGAGGGCGGCGATGAGTTTCTTGCCAAGCCGATCGAAGAATTCCTGGTTGGTGATCACACGCGTAGGGCCGCGCGTTTCACCCTGGGCCCGGAACAGGAAGATGAGGTCGATGTCGGACGAAAAATTGAGCTCACGGCCCCCGAGTTTGCCCATGGCGAGCACGAGGAAGTCCACCGGATCGCCCTGCTCGTCGACCGGTGTGCCGTAGCGTTCGATCATCGGCGCGCGTAGCCATCCGAGAGCGCCCTTGAGGAGCGTATCCGCCAGGTCGGAAATTTCTGCCAGCACTGTCGTGAGTTCGGCCAGGCCCAGGAGATCCCGACAGGCAATGCGCACCAGCTGGGTGTTGCGTTCGCGGCGGAGGATGCGCCGGAATGTGGGCTCATCGCTGGCGCCAGCCAGCTCGACCGCCAGCCGGACCCCGAAAGCTTGCGGATCAAAGCCCTCGTTCAAGGCTGCCGGATCAATCAGGGCCTGGAATCCACCCGGATCGCGGAGCGCATGTTCGGCGATGAAGGGGCTGGCGACAAAAAGCCGGCTGAGCAGGTTTGCATCCAGCCTGTGCGGGAGCCCCGAGGAGAGGGCCGCAATGCAACGTTGTGCCTCTTCGGTCAGTGCGGCAGGCAAGCCCTCAAGGCTCGGGCGGGGAATCATGGCAACAGGGACCCCGCAGAACTGAGTCGGGACTGTGGGGCGCGCTTCACATTCACGATAATGGGTCCATGAGCCTCGATATTAACAGCAAGCTCCCGCACGTCGGGACGACCATCTTCACCGTCATGTCCGCACTCGCGGCTGAACACGGCGCCATCAATCTTTCCCAAGGCTTCCCGGATTACGATGGGCCGGAAGCTCTCAAGGATCGGGTGAAGCATCACCTCGATGCGGGCCATAACCAGTACCCCCCGATGGCGGGAATCCTGCCGCTGCGTGAGGCGATCAGCGAGAAAGTGGCCGCTTTCTATGCGGCACGCGTATCGCCAGAGACCGAAGTCACCGTCACGCCTGGGGCCACGGAAGCCATTTTCTGTGCGGTGACTGCGGTGTGCCGGCCAGGGGATGAGGTGATCATGTTCGACCCCGCCTATGACTGCTACGAGCCAGCCGTCACCCTGTGCGGGGCGCGGGCGGTGCGTCTGTCGCTTGCGGCGCCCGAATACCGCATCGACTGGCAGCGTGTAGCCTCCGCGATCTCGCCCCGCACGCGCATGATCATGGTCAACACACCGCACAACCCCACGGGCATGGTGATGTCCGGCGACGACATGCGCGAGCTCGAACGACTGGCTGTGCAGCACGATCTCATCGTCTGCTCGGACGAAGTCTATGAGCATCTCGTCTTCGATGGGGCGCTCCATGAAAGCGTGCTGCGCTATCCGGCGCTCGCGGCCCGCGCGTTTGCGGTCTTCTCGTTCGGCAAGACCTATCACGTCACTGGCTGGAAGACCGGCTACTGTGTGGCGCCGGAGGTGCTGACCCGCGAACTGCGGCGGGTGCACCAGTTCGTCACCTTCGTCGGCATCACACCGCTCCAGTGGGCGCTGGCAGACTTCATGCGCTCGCACCCTGAGCATCTTGCAGGCTTGCCCGGTTTCTACCAGCACAAGCGGGACCTTTTCGTGGCATCGCTCGCAGGCTCGAGGTTCCGTCTCAAGCCCTCGGCCGGGACTTTTTTCCAGATGGCGGACTACAGCGCGATCAGCAACCTGCCCGACAAGGAGTTCGCGCGCTGGCTGACCTGCGAGAAGGGCGTGGCCGCCATCCCCACATCAGTCTTCCACGCGCAGGATCCTGGCGAACGTTCCGTCCGCTTCTGCTTCTGCAAGGAGGATGACACCCTGCGTCGCGCCGCCGCCCTGCTCGCCGCGCTCTGAGCGATTCGGGGCAAACCGCCGAGGCTATCTGGCGCGACGGCTGAAGACATACAATCACCGCACCCGCTCGCGGAAACGCATGCATGTCCAATGCCCTCGTCTGCCTGTGCACCTGTCCGGATGAGGCCGTGGCCGGGCGCCTCGCTCGTGCCTTGGTCGAAGACCGGGTGGCGGCCTGTGTGAACGTGCTGCCAGGTCTGCGGTCCATCTACCGGTGGCAGGATGAAATACAGGAAGAACCGGAAGTGCTGCTCATCATCAAGACGACAGTGGACGCCTTCCCCGCGCTCGAAGCGGCCGTGCGGGCCCGTCACCCGTACACAGTTCCGGAGCTGGTAGCCTTGCCAGTTGCCCTCGGTCATCAGGAGTATCTCGCGTGGTTATGCGGCGCAGTTCGCTGAGCCTCTGGCTGGTCCTGTGGTCTTTGGTGGCGCCGGCCGGTGCTGCTGGCCTGCTGGACGGACTCGACAGCCTAGGGGGTCGTTCGTCTGCCCGCCAATTCCTGCCTCCTGACCAGGCTTTCCGCTTCATGCATGAAGCGACCGCCGCAGGCCTCATGCTGCAGTTCGAGATCGCCCCGGATTACTACCTCTACCGCGACAAGCTTCAGGTGGAGGCCCTTGATTCCGGCGTTGAGGTCGGTCCTTTGCAGCTGCCCCCCAGCGAACCGAAGGACGATCCTGAGTTCGGCCGGGTGGAGATCTATCGGGATACTCTCTCGGTGCCAGTGTCCGTTTTCCGGACCGATCCCGCGGCTGAGGCGCGGCTCCGGGTCACCTACCAAGGGTGTGCGGAGGACGGAATCTGTTATCCACCCGTCCGCAAGGAGATTGCACCGGCTGGCGTGGCCGGAGCGCCGGAGGCGCCCCAGCCACTTGTCGCGGCGGCAAAAGAGGACGTTTTCCAGGGGCAGGCGGGCCTCGCAGGGACACCCCTCGGCGAAACCGATCGCATCGCCCAGGAACTCGCGAGCCGGTCACTTGGCGCAACCGTGCTGTGGTTTCTGCTGGCAGGCCTGGCGCTCGCGCTCACGCCTTGTGTCTTCCCCATGGTGCCGATTCTCACCGGGATCATCGTGGGCCAGGAGCGGCCCCTGTCCGGCGCGCGCAGTTTCAGCCTGTCCCTGGTATATGTGCTGGCCATGGCCGGCACCTATGCGCTGGTCGGGCTCATCGCAGGCATGTTCGGCCGCAATCTGCAGGCGAGCTTCCAGCATCCCGCGATTCTGGTCGGCTTCAGTGTGTTGTTCGTCCTGCTGGCCCTTTCGATGTTCGGCTTCTTCCATCTCCAGGTTCCCGCCTTCATCCAGACGCGGCTGGAGGCTACCAGCCGGCGCCAGCGCGGCGGCAGTCTCCTCGGGGTCGCCGCGATGGGGGTTTTGTCCGCCGTCATCGTGGGACCCTGCGTCGCGCCACCTTTGGCAGCAGCCCTTCTTTATCTCAGTCATCAGGGGAGCCCGGTGACCGGCGGGCTCGCGCTGTTCGCGCTGGGCCTCGGCATGGGCGCCCCTCTGTTGGTACTGGGTGCCTCAGCCGGCCGCCTGCTACCCCGGACGGGACCGTGGATGGAAGCCGTGAAACAGGGTTTCGGGGTCGTCTTTCTAGCCCTGGCCATCTGGTTTCTGGAGCGCCTCATTCCCGCCCCCGCCGCTCTCGCGCTGTGGGCAGTGCTCGCCATCGCCGCCGCCATTTACCTGGGCGCGCTGGAGCCCCTGCGCGAAACAGCGACCGGCTGGCAACGATTCTGGAAGGGTCTCGGCCTCGCACTCCTCTGTTATGGCGTAGTGTTGCTGGTGGGAGCGGCCGCGGGCGCGCAGGATCCTCTGAAGCCTCTGGGGCCCCTAGCGGCAGGCCGGCTTGCCCATGCTGATACCCCCCGCGAGGCGTTCCTGCCGGTGAAGGGCGAAGAAGGCTTTGCTGCGGCGCTTGCTGCAGCAAAAGCGGCGGGCCAGCCAGTGCTGCTCGATTTCTATGCGGACTGGTGCATCGAGTGCAAGCGCCTCGAGCGCAATACTTTTGCGGACCCCTCGGTGCAGGCGGCGCTGGCCGGCTTCCGCCTCCTGCGGGCGGACGTCACACTCGGAGACGAGGCCGACCAAGCTTTGCTGGCCCGCTTCGAGCTCCATGGCCCACCGGCCGTGCTGCTGTTCGATGCGGCGGGGGTGGAGCAGCGACAACATCGGCTCATCGGGTACCTCGACCCTGCAGCATTCCAGGCCCAGCTGGGCCGTTTCAATGAGGATGACCGCCAGTGAAAAAGGCTGCCATCTGGGTACTGACAGTCGCAGTCGCCGCCGTGGCCGGAGCTGCCGGACTCTGGCTGGGCCGGCAAAATGCTGCGCCTTCAGAGGGAGTGTCTGATCTGGCAGGGGTGCAGCAAAATGCTGCGCCTGGGACTGCGGCAACGCCAGCAGAGATCGCCATTCCGGATCTCTCCGGGCAAAGCCGCAGGCTTTCCGAGTGGCGGGGAGCGGTGGTGGTGGTGAACTTCTGGGCCACCTGGTGCCCGCCCTGCGTGACCGAAATCCCGGCTTTTGTGCAGCTGCAGCAGGAATGGGGTGACCGGGGGCTGCAGTTTGTGGGCATTGCGCTGGACGACACGGAGCCCACTCGCGAATTTGTGCAAACTCATGGCGTGAGCTACCCCATCCTCGTGGGCGAGAACGAGGTGATGCAGCTGATGCGTGAGATGGGTAACGCCATTGGCGGCCTGCCCTACACAGTGGTGCTGGACCGAGAAGGCCAACAGCGCTACGCCCACCAAGGCGAATGGAGTCTCGAGGATGCGAGACGGACCCTCGAACCCCTGCTGACATCAGCCGATCCCTCCGGGCTGACCCTTGGCACTTCGCCCACAGAGACGAAGAGGCCCTAAAACCCTACGAACAGTCTCGAATTGCCTCGAACGCGCTCGCTTCGTGGCTTTCCCTGTGCTAGCTTTCGCGCCGCCGCAAAGGGCGCGCATCGACACACGAGGGGGATCTGTGGCCAGCTTGCTGCTCATCAACGGACCCAATCTCAACCTTCTGGGTACCCGTGAACCGGAGAAGTACGGGCACAACACCTTGGGGACCCTCGAGGCTGCGGCCACCCAGCACGCGACTTCACTCGGTCATACCCTCAGCTGCTTCCAGAGCAACGCGGAACATGCCCTGATTGAGCGAATACACGCCGCCAAAAGCGAACAAGTTGCCTTCATCATCATCAATCCGGGCGCCTATACACACACCAGTATCGCCCTGCGCGATGCGCTGCTCGGCGTGAGCATCCCGTTCATCGAAGTCCACCTCTCCAACGTGCATGCGCGCGAACCCTTCCGGCAGCATTCCTATCTATCTGACTGTGCGGTGGGTGTGATTACGGGCCTCGGTGGGCAGGGCTATGAATTCGCCATCAGCGCGGCCGCCAGGCGCCTGGCTCAAGGCTGACTCCGGACACGAACTTCCAAGAGAGACCCCCATGGATTTGCGCAAAGTCAAAAAGCTCATCGAACTGCTGGAGGAATCCGGCATCGCCGAAATCGAGATCAAGGAAGGTGAAGAATCAGTCAGGATCAGCCGCTTGGTGCAGAGTGCCGCGATAGTCGCTCCCATGGCCGCAGCGCCCGTGCCAGCCGCGGGCCCGGCAGCCGTGGCCGCCGCTGCTCCGCCGCCCGCCCGCCCGGATGGGCACGTGGTCACTTCTCCCATGGTGGGGACCTTCTACTCGGCACCTTCCCCGGAAGCCGCTGCATTCGTGAAGGTGGGCCAGGTGGTCAAGGTGGGAGATCCGCTCTGCATCATCGAGGCCATGAAAATCATGAATCCCATCGAGGCCGACCGGGCTGGGACCGTGGTTTCGGTGATGGCTGAAAACGGCCAGCCAGTCGAGTTCGAACAACCCCTGTTCATCATCGCCTAAGGCCCGGGTTTCGCATGTTCGACAAAGTCGTCATTGCCAACCGGGGCGAAATCGCGCTGCGTATCCTGCGCGCCTGCCGGGAACTCGGCATCAAGACCGTGGCCGTCCATTCCACGGTGGACCGGGACCTCAAGCATGTACGCCTGGCGGATGAGTCGGTTTGTATAGGGCCGCCGCCACCGGCGCTGTCCTATCTGAACATTCCCGCTGTCATCAGTGCTGCCGCAGTCACGGACGCGGTAGCCATCCATCCGGGCTATGGATTCCTTTCGGAGAATGCAGACTTCGCGGAGCGGGTCGAGCAGAGCGGTTTCGTCTTCATCGGGCCACGCTCTGAAACCATCCGCCTGATGGGCGACAAGGTCTCCGCCATCACGGCCATGAAAGCCGCCGGCATTCCGTGCGTGCCGGGCTCCGGCAAGCCGCTGGGCGAGGATCTGGAAGAAAACGCACGCATCGCCCGCGAGGTCGGCTACCCCATCATCATCAAGGCCGCCGGCGGCGGCGGCGGCCGCGGCATGCGCGTAGTGCACGCGGAGGCCGCCCTGCGTAATGCCATCCAGCTCACCAAGAGCGAAGCCCTCGCGGCGTTCCAGAACGACGCGGTCTACATGGAAAAGTTCCTGGAGCATCCGCGCCACATTGAATTCCAGGTGCTGGCGGATCATCACGGCAATTGCGTGCATCTGGGTGAGCGCGACTGCTCCATGCAACGCAGGCATCAGAAGGTGATCGAAGAATCACCGGCACCGGGCATTGATCCGGAAACTCGCGCCCGCATGGGACAGCGCTGTGTGGAGGCCTGCAAGGCCATCGGTTACCGGGGCGCAGGCACTTTCGAGTTCCTCTACGAGAACGGCGAGTTCTTCTTCATCGAAATGAATACCCGCGTCCAGGTTGAGCACCCCGTGACGGAGATGGTCACCGGCATCGACATCGTGCGCGAGCAGCTCTGCGTCGCCGCGGGTGCAACGCTGTCGGTCCGCCAGGAAGATGTCGTGCTGCGGGGTCACGCCATCGAATGCCGAATCAACGCGGAAGATCCCCGGACCTTCCGCCCTTCACCGGGCCGTGTGAAGACTTTTCATGCGGCAGGCGGTCCGGGCGTGCGGGTGGATTCTCATCTCTATGATGGCTACCTCGTGCCACCCAATTACGACTCCCTGGTGTGCAAGCTGATCACGCACGCGCCGACCCGCGAAGGTGCGCTGGCCCGTATGTCCGGTGCCCTCAATGAGATGGTGGTGGACGGTATCGATACCAACATTCCCCTGCACCGGGACCTGGTTCATGACGGCGCTTTCATCCAGGGTGGGACTGACATCCACTACCTGGAACGAAAGCTCGCGCTGGAGTGAGCGCACAAGCCTGGCGGACGCTGTCACTCCCGGCGCGCGACGATGAGGTCGATCATCTGGAGGCGGCGCTCGAAGCGCTCGGTGCGCTGGCTGTCACGGTCGAGGCCATGGATGACCGTCCCGTGTTTGATCTGTTGGATGGCAGTGAGCCGCCACTGTGGGCCAATTGCAGCGTGGAGGCCCTGTTCCCTGCAGAGCAGGAAACCGAGAGTGTCATAGCGGCGCTCGCCGCAGAGGGGTTCTCCGCACTGGGTGCGCGTCAGCGCCTGGTGGCGGATCAGGACTGGCAGGCGGCCTTCCGCGCCCATTTCCCACCGCTGTGTTTTGGCCGCCTGTGGGTGGTGCCGAGCTGGCATGAGCCGCCCGCCGAGGCAGAACATATCCTGCATCTCGATCCCGGCATGGCCTTTGGCACCGGCACCCATCCCACCACGGCGCTTTGTCTCTCCTGGCTCGCAGATTTTGCTTACACACCAACCACGCGGGTGCTCGACTATGGTTGTGGCTCCGGCATCCTTGCCATTGCCGCGGCCAAGCTGGGCGCGCCCGCTGTCTCGGCGGTCGACATCGATCCGGCCGCGTGCGCGGTGAGTCGCGAGAATGCGCTACGAAACCACTGCCCGGAGATCGTCATCGGTCTACCGTCGCAGCTCCCACCCGAAGGTTCTGAAACAGGCCGATTCGATGTGATCGTGGCCAATCTTCTGCTGCAGCCCATCCTCGCGCTGCGCGATGAGTTCGCGGCCAGACTGGTTCCCGGTGGGCATCTCGCCCTCTCCGGGCTGATGCTCGATCAGGTGCCGAAGGTATTGGCGGCCTATGGGGATCTCTTCGAGATGGACACTCCCCGGAGCCACGCGGAATGGGCGCTTCTCACGGGCCGGCTACGCCGCTGATCGTCCATGCTCACGCAGTGTCCGGCTTGTGAAACCGTTTATCGCATAGAGCAGCATCACCTCGAGGCCGCGGGGGGCTACGTCACCTGCGGCGACTGTGATCACGTGTTTGATGCGCGTGAGCGGCTCGTGGATGAACCGCGTACCGCGGATGGAGGCGTGCTGGATATCAGCGCTGTGCCTGCCGTGCTGCGCGAGGAACTCATGCAGATGAACCACCGCAACACGCCGTGGCGAGGGCTGTGGTTGATGATCGTTGTGATGGCGCTCAGCGGACTCGCCATCCAGGCGGTGTGGTACACCCGAGAGCGCTGGTATCCCCGCGCACCAGTTCTCGCCCAAATCGCACAGCGGGTATGCACAGGCCTTGGTTGCGAGACCGAGCTGCCGCGCCGCCCTGGCAAATTCGAGTTGGTCGCGAGAGAGATCAGGGAGCATCCGCACCAGCCTGGTGCTCTGCTCGTGAATGCGCTGTTTGTAAATCGTGCATCCGGTCTCGCGGACTATCCGATTCTGCAGCTGCGTCTCGAAAATTCAGAAGGGCTGCTGGCGGGTGTTCGACGTTTCGAGCCGCAGGAATATCTCAGCCAAGGGATTGACATCCGCATGGGTGTAGCACCTGGCGCGGAGGTTCATGTTCTGCTCGAAGTTCTCGAACCGATACGCGGCGCACAAAATTTCGAGATCACGTTTTTGTGATGCGCTGATCCTGTGGGTGGTGCTTTCGTGCCCGGATTTTTGTCGCTATCATCCCTCCCACTTTCGCTTCAGCTCAGCTTCGATCGGGCAGGCGCAAAGCAGTGGTGCAGGCATTAGCTCCACAGTTCTGATCGAAGACATCAGCATCTGGCTTTTCCGGACGTGCTGCCTGCAGCGCGAGGATTTGGATTCCGTGTCCGGAGTTGTGCACCACAAGAAATAATAAAGATGCAGCTCGGCCCATACTCGTTCGACAAACCGTTGATCCTCGCGCCCATGGCGGGCGTGTCTGATCGCGTGTTCAGGAATCTCTGCCGGGCCGAGGGTGCCGACTATGCGCCTGCCGAAATGGCGTCCGCTGACCCCGTACTGCGCACCACTGAGCAAACCCGCCGCAGGCTGGATCTGAGTGCCGATCGAGGACCGCGCATTGTGCAGATTGCCGGCGCCGTGCCGGCAGAGATGGCGGATGCAGCGCGTGCAGCGGTCGCTGCGGGCGCGGAGATCATCGACATCAACATGGGTTGTCCGGCCAAGCGGGTGTGCCAGCGTCTTGCCGGCTCCGCCCTTTTGAGAGACGAACCACTGGTTGCGGAAATCCTGACCGCAGTGGTGCAGGCCGTGCCCGTGCCGGTGACCCTCAAGACACGGACAGGCTGGGATCTCGCGCATCGTAACGCGGTGAGGATCGCGCGCCTTGCGGAGAGCTCAGGGATACAGGCGCTTACCTTGCACGGGCGCACGCGCGCCTGCGGTTACGGCGGAGCCGCCGAGTACGACACCATCGCAGAAGTGAAACAGGCGGTGCGCATACCCATCATCGCCAATGGCGATATCACCACTCCGGAGCAGGCGGCCCATGTGTTGGCCCATACAGGTGCAGATGGCTTGATGATCGGCCGTGGCGCACAGGGCGATCCGTGGATCTTCCGCCGCATACGCGCTTTTCTGCGGGATGGCACGATCCTCGCTGGTCCAGGTGAGGACGCGCTACGCAACACCTTGTGCGTGCATGTATCCGGACTGTATGCCCTCTACGGCGAAACGATGGGCACCCGCATCGCCCGTAAGCATGTTGGCTGGTATCTCCAGCGTTGGCACGCCAGCGGTCATCCGTTACGTGCGGCGTTCAACAGCCTGCAAAGCGCGGCAGCCCAGATGGACTTTATTCAACACTACAATAACGACTGTTACGGAGACGCGGCATGATCAGCCCGACCAAGCCGATTGCAACACCCACTGCCCAGATTGTGAATCTGCTGCAGGAGCGCGAGACACAGCCTCTCTCACACCATGTGAAGCAGGCGCTCGAGCGTTACTTCAATCAGCTCAACGGGCATGACCCCGGCGGGCTTTACGATTTAGTGCTGACTGAGGTGGAGCGCCCGCTTCTCGAGGTAGTGATGAAACGCACGCGCGGCAATATCTCCAAGGCGGCCCAATACCTGGGTCTCAATCGCGCCACGCTGCGCAAGAAACTTGAGCGCTACGGCCTGAATCCCTGAAACACCGGAAAGACCCACACCTGAATGATCAAGATTAGGCGCGCGCTGATCAGCGTCTCCAACAAGGAAGGCCTGCTGCCTTTTGTCTCAACTCTCATTGCCCATGGTGTGGAGATCCTCTCCACTGGCGGCACCGCCAGGCTGCTCGTGCAGGCCGGGGTCAAGGTCAGGGAGGTTTCGGACTACACGGGCTTTCCCGAGATGATGGATGGCCGCGTGAAGACCCTGCACCCGAAGGTGCATGGGGGGCTGCTCGGCCGGCGTGGTACGGATGACGCCATCATGGCAGAGCACGGCATTGCTCCCATCGATCTGCTTGTGGTCAATCTCTATCCTTTTCGGGAGACGATTGCGCAGCCGGGGTGCGATCTCGATACCGCCATCGAGAACATCGATGTCGGTGGGCCCGCCATGTTGCGGGGCGCCGCCAAGAATCACGCCCATGTGGCCGTAGTGGTCGACCCTGCGGACTATCCATCTCTGGCTACAGAGCTCGATGCTGGGGCTGCCCGCCTTGCACCCGCAACCTGTTTCCGCCTGGCCGCCAAGGCGTTCGCCCACACGAGCGAATACGATGCGGCGATCGCCGCCTATCTCGCACGCAACGGCAGCGAACACGACCACTTTCCTCCACGCATTGCGCCAGCCTTCAGCAAGCTGCAGGACCTGCGTTATGGAGAGAATCCGCATCAGGCCGCAGCTTTCTATGCCGAAGCCAATCCGCCTTCGGGCTCCATCGCCGCCGCCACGCAGCTTCATGGCAAGGAGCTTTCCTTCAACAACATCGCAGATACCGATGCAGCGCTCATGTGCGTGGCCGCGTTCGCGCGACCTGCCTGTTGTATCGTCAAGCACGCCAATCCTTGTGGAGTCGCGGAAGCGACCACCCTGGAGGCGGCTTATGAGCTGGCCTGGGCCACCGATCCCACGTCCGCCTTCGGCGGCATCATCGCCTTCAATCGCGATCTCGATGCAGCCACCGCAGCAAAAATAGTCGGACGCCAGTTCGTGGAAGTCATCGTCGCACCGGGAGTGAGCGCTGAAGCGCGGGAAATCTGCCAGCGCAAGCGGGATCTGCGTTTGTTGGTGGTCGGCCCCTTCGCGGTGGATGAGCCGATGCTCGACTACAAACGGGTGACCGGGGGGCTCTTGGTGCAGGACCGGGATGCCATTGCCTGCGCGCTGGCAGAAAAAGATCTGAAAATCGTCACGCGCCGCGCGCCCACGGCAGAGGAACTCAGGGATCTGATGTTCGCCTGGCGCGTAGTGAAGTGCGTCAAATCGAATGCGATTGTCTACGCCCGGGATTCCCGCACCATCGGTATCGGCGCCGGCCAGATGAGCCGGGTTTACAGTGCGCGGATCGCCGGCATCAAGGCCGCCGACGAGGGCCTGGAGGTGAAGGGCTCGGTGATGGCCTCGGA
>JAURMM010000077.1 GCA_030830685.1 Gammaproteobacteria bacterium
AAAGAATCCTGAGCAGTTGATGTGGAAAACCTCTGTGCAGTCTGCCTCGAGCAATTTAATCCACAGGTCAGGCCCCGCTTATCCGGCAGAATGATGGTCTTTCTTTAATTCCAACCAGTTGATTAAAAAGAATAAAAAAAGTTTCCCACCACCTCAAGCCCGCCTATAACCACTACTTATCCCTATACAAGAATATGAAAATCAGTATTGAGAGAGAGACTTTGCTGCTCGCCCTCCAGGCTGTCGCCAATGTTGTGGAAAGACGGCAAACACTACCGATACTGAGCAACATGCTGTTGTCGGCAGAGGGCACAGAACTTCACCTGACAGCCACGGATATGGAAGTCGAATCTGTTGCGAAGATAGACGCTACAGTGTCGCGGCCGGGGGCGATCACCCTGCCAGGGCGGAAACTTCTGGATATCGTGAGATCCCTACCGGGGCAATCGACCTTGGTGCTTGAGGAGAAGGACAAGAAGGTCCGGATTCAGACCGGCCGCAGTCGGTTCATGCTCTCTACCTTGCCTGCGAGTGACTTCCCTGCATTGGGATATCCAGCAGAGGAAGTGTCGCTCACTCTGGAAAGCGGGATGCTTCAATCTCTGGTGGGCGCAACACAGTTCGCCATGGCTCATCAGGACGTGCGCTACTACCTGAATGGCCTGTTGCTGGAGATCTCCGGAAAGACTCTCCGGGCAGTCGCCACAGATGGCCATCGCCTGGCGCTTTGTGAGAGGAGCCTGGAGATTGAGCCGGTGGTCGGAAATCGACAACTCATCGTGCCCCGCAAGGG
Organism: Gammaproteobacteria bacterium; assembly: GCA_030830685.1. Classification (GTDB taxonomy): domain Bacteria; phylum Pseudomonadota; class Gammaproteobacteria; genus CAIKBL01. The sequence goes on from JAURMM010000077.1 coordinate 794, forward strand.
CGTTGCAGAGATCCAGCGGCTGGCATCCCATGCGGACGGAGCTTTGACTTTGGGAATTTCTTCCAACGCGTTGCGCGTGTCCGGGGGAGGGCAAACCGTCACCGTCAAGCTCGTTGACGGCAAGTTCCCGGACTATGAGCGCGTAATCCCGAGAAATGGCGACAAGATTGTGTTGTCTCACCGAGAAACGCTTCGTGCTGCACTGCAAAGAACTTCCATACTGTCCAATGAGAAATTTCGCGGGGTGAGACTCAACTTCAGCCCAGGGGTACTCAAGGCCTCTGCTCACAATCCAGAGCAGGAGGAAGCAGAGGAGGAGATTGAGATTGAGTATGCGGGGGAGGCTCTGGAAATAGGTTTCAACGTGTCTTATCTCCTCGATGTACTGGGTGTGTTGCAGTCGGAGTCAGTTCAGCTGACCCTTTCCGATTCCAACAGCAGTTGCCTTATACAGGCGGCAGAAGATCCCCGCAGCCGCTACGTCGTCATGCCGATGCGGCTCTGAGGGCCAACTGCTCCCGCGAATGCAAATCAGCAGACTCAGGGCTCAAAACCTACGAAAAATTCGAGTCTTGGAAATCACCCCGTCTCCAGCGCTGAATCTGATCTGGGGAGCCAATGGCAGCGGCAAGACGACTCTGCTGGAGGCCGTTCACCTGCTGAATTCCGCAAAGTCCTTTCGCAGCAGCGGCTTCAAGGATCTTGTTTCTCATCAAGAACTATTGTTCGGGGTTTCCGGGCAGCTCTCGGACAGAGAAGGCCAAGTTCGCTCGATCCGCATTCAGAAAACGGAGAAAACATCCCGGATTGAAGTGGATAGCCAGGCGGTAACCAGCGCCGCAACCCTGGCCACTACCTTCCCCTTATTGTTGGTCGACCCCCACAGTTTCGGCATTGTGGAGGGAGGGCCCAGAATCCGTCGGTCCCTGATTGATCGTGCAGTGTTCCACGTGGAACCAGATTTCATCGCAGCCGCAAAAACCTACCTCAACGGCTTGGCCCAACGGAACGCCCTGCTCAAAACCCGACAACGATCACCTCAGTTGGATTACTGGAATCACGAAGTAGCTAGTAGCGGAGAGCGGGTGCACGAGGCTCGCCTACGTTGCGTGCGCTTTCTAAATGAGATGCTGGCCACCGAAGAGGTCCTGGAACAGATCGTGGGGCGCATCAGTCTCAAATACCGACAAGGATGGCGAGAGGGCTCGAGCCTCCTGGAGACATTGGAGCGTCAAGGGGTTGCGGAGTGGCAGGCCGGACAGACCCTCAGTGGTCCCCACAAGGCTGAACTGATCATCCAGACCCAAGGCGAATCACTGGCTCGCATCGCCTCCAGGGGGCAGATCAAGGCTGTAGTCATCAAGCTCATGGCTACGTTGTGTGATTACATCCATACCCGCAGGACCATTCGCCCAATCCTGATGGTTGATGATTTTGGCGCAGAACTCGATGACCTAATGTTGGGTTTAACGCTTAAAATGGTGCGAGACACGGGTGCTCAAGCCTTCTTGACCACCATTCACTCACAATTGGCAAAAAAGGTTGGCGCTGATGACGACGCCCTGTTCCACGTGGAACACGGTGAAGTTTCCCCCGTGCTCTGATCCCGCAAACAGGTAATCTCGCTATGTCCGCTTCCTACGATTCATCCAGCATTAAAGTCCTGAAGGGACTGGAGGCCGTGCGCAAGCGGCCTGGCATGTATATCGGCGACACCGATGATGGCACGGGCCTCCACCACATGGTGTTTGAGGTTGTCGATAACTGCGTTGATGAGGCACTCGCGGGTTACTGCAACGAGATCACCGTTCGCATTCAAGCCAATAACGGCGTCTCTGTCTCCGATAATGGCCGCGGGATCCCGGTGGACATGCACGCGGAAGAGGGTGTGTCCGCAGCCGAAGTCATCATGACAACCTTGCATGCGGGCGGTAAGTTCGACGACAACTCTTACAAGGTTTCCGGCGGTTTGCACGGCGTGGGTGTCTCGGTCGTCAACGCGCTGTCTGAGACTTTGCGGCTCAACATCTTCAGAGATGGGTACGAGTGGTACCAGGAATACCGCGAAGGCGAACCGGTCGAACCGCTCAAACAGCTCAACCTGTCTACCGAGCGCGGAACCAGAGTCACTTTTTTCCCTAATCCGGCGATTTTCAGGGAAATAGAGTTCAGCTACGACATTCTGGCCAACCGCCTGCGTGAGCTGGCGTTCCTGAATTCCGGTCTCAGGATTCATCTCCATGACGAGCGAGACGGCCGCAACGACGCCTTCGAATATGTGGGCGGCATCTCGGCCTTCATCCAGCATCTGCACAAGACACGTCAGCCGCTTCATTCCTCGATCATTCACATCACAGCTGTGAAGGATGATGTACAGGTGGAAGTGGCCCTGCAGTGGAATGATTCCTACCAGGAAAACATCTTCTGTTATACCAACAATATTCCGCAGCGGGACGGGGGCACTCACCTGGCCGGCTTCAGGGCGGCCCTCACTCGAACCATCAACACTTACTTCGAGAAGGAAGGAATCCTCGCCAAACACAAGGTTAATGCGACCGGTGAGGACGCCCGTGAGGGTCTGACTGCCATCTTGTCCGTGAAGGTGCCGGATCCCAAGTTCTCCTCCCAGACCAAGGAAAAGCTGGTCTCCAGTGAGGTCAAGCCAGCCGTAGAGTCCGTGTTTGGCGAGTACCTCCACGCCTTCCTGCTGGAGAAGCCGCAGGAAGCCAAGGCGATCGCCAGCAAGATCATCGAGGCCGCACGGGCACGAGAAGCGGCACGCAAAGCGCGTGAGCTGACGCGCCGCAAAACGGCCCTGGATGTGGCGGGCCTGCCCGGAAAGTTGGCTGATTGTCAGGAGCGCGATCCCTCGCGCTCGGAACTTTTCATCGTTGAGGGTGATTCCGCAGGTGGCTCGGCGAAGCAGGGCAGGGATCGCAAGAATCAGGCGGTTCTCCCTCTCAAGGGCAAAATCCTGAACGTGGAGAAAGCGCGCTTTGACAAGATGCTTTCATCCGCGGAAGTCGCCACCTTGATCACAGCCTTGGGTTGCGGCATCGGCAAGGAAGAGTACGACCCTGACAAACTGCGCTACCACCGTATCATCATCATGACGGACGCGGATGTGGATGGTTCGCACATCCGTACTCTGTTGCTGACATTCTTCTATCGCCAGATGCCGGAGCTGCTGCGGCGTGGACACATCTATATTGCCCAGCCGCCGCTCTACAAGGCCAAGAAGGGCAAGCAGGAGCGCTACCTGAAAGACGAATCGGCACTGGAAGACTATCTTCTCGAACTCGCACTGCAGGACACCGGCATCAATCTGGCCGATGAAAAGATTCAGGGTGATGCCTTGGCCAAGCTCGGCGAACAACATCTTCAGCTCAAACGCCTCGCTGATCGTCTGGGTCGTCGCTTCGACCCTTCCATCTTGGTATGTCTGCAGCAGGTCAGTACGTTTGCGCATGCCGATACACGGGTGGATGAATATCTCCAACGCTGGGTGGATGAAATCAATCAGGCGGCGATGACCTTGGCGGGAGCTGGTGAAGCACTGAAGGCCAGGCTCGAATTCCGGGATATCGAAAACTGGCGAATCTGCTGTGAAGTCATGGCGCACGGGGTGGCGCGGGAAACCTGGCTCGACAAGGACTTCTTCCGCTCACTGGAATATCGGCAAATGAAAGAGCTCAGCGCGATGCTCGACAGGGGCGAGCCAGGCATGACGGTACAGCGTGGCGACGAAACCGAGTCCGTTGTTACCTATAGAGAAGCCATGGAGTGGCTACTGCACGATTCCAAACGAGGTATCCAGATCCAGCGCTACAAGGGGTTGGGCGAAATGAACCCCGAGCAGCTGTCCGAGACAACCATGAACGTGGACACCCGCAATCTGCTTCAGGTTCGTATCGAGGACGCGGTGATGGCGGACGAGATTTTCTCCACACTGATGGGAGACCAGGTAGAACCCCGGCGGGAATTCATCGAACGCCATGCGCTGACCGTGACCAATCTGGACACCTGATAAACCGGGGATTTAAGCCCCATTTCAGGTTGTTCTGGCTACTACGACGGCGCCCACGCGGGAGGTACCAGCCTTGTACAGCGCCTCGGCGCAGGCTTCCAGGGTGGCGCCGGTGGTGGCGACATCATCCACCAGGAGCACGGCGCGACCGGCCAGTTCGGCCTGCGCTATAAAGGCCGCCTTTAGATTCGCCCTGCGGACGCGGCGGGAAGCCCCTTGTTGCTGAGGCTGCCATCCTCGTCGTTTCAGCGCATCGACCCTGAGTGGAATGTCCCATGCCCGCCCAAGGGTCGCCGCGATCTCCTCTGCCTGATTGTACCCGCGCTTCAGCACCCGTCCCCAAGGCATGGGCACCGGAATCAGGCAGTCGACGGGCTCAGCAGGGCGTGCCAGCGAAACGGCGAGCAACTCACCCAACAGGCGGCAGGTCCCGATGGCCCGGTGATATTTTGCTGACACGATCAGCGCATTTATCGGAAATTCGTAACTAAAAGCGGCCAATTCTGGTCCATAAGGGCGATGCCGCATACGCTGCATGGCAGGTAGCCATGGCAGATCCGCGCAGCATGCGGGGCACAGTGTCTCCTCTGACAAGCCAAGACAGAGACGGCAGCGAAGACCGCGCGAGAGACCTTTTATGGTGCGTTCGTAAAGGTTCGACACCACCGCTAGGCTTGACGCCCAAAGCTTGCTAGGGTTCACGGCATGACCTCCTTGTCATGGTCGTGTTTGTTCAAAAAGCGAGCAGGAGTTAGCT
>JAURMM010000011.1 GCA_030830685.1 Gammaproteobacteria bacterium
GAGACAGAGGGCCCCACGTTGTTGCGCGTGAAGCTCGCGTCGCTGTCGCCCAGTGCATCGAAACGAATCCTGTCCAGCGCGTCATCGCCTGCATTGAGGAACAGGCGACGCAGATAGGCGTCGCTGCCGAAGACTGTCGCTGCGGCATCCTCCAGGGTCAGTGAAAAGTCGACCGCCCCCCCCGCTACATTCCGGCCACTGAGGGTGGCTACCCGGGAAACAGTGCCGTTTGCCGTGAGCTCAAACGCCAGATCCAGCGCATCGGCATTTGCGAGATCCGGCGGATCATCGGGATCATCGGGATCATCGGGATCTTCCGGATCGATGACCGGAGGAAGATTGGGCACATCGCGGACCAGACATTCGGTGTCGAGGCTTTCCTGTCGGCCTTCCAGCATGAAGGCGAGACTGCCGCCCCAGTCATGCACGTATTCCAGCTGGTTATGAAATCCCAGCGTGCGCGAGCGGGCCTCACGCGCAAAGGTGTTCGAGACGCTGGGGTCCGTGGGGGGTACGAAGCGCGCATCCTCATACCGGTTCTGGTTGTCGGATTCGGTGGCGATGTAGATCCATGAATGGTTGCTCAGGCGGGCGGTAGGACTCAGCAGCATGTTCAGCTGTACTGAATAACCCTCCTCGTCCTCCACCCGATCCCAGCGCTGGCGTTGAGCGTATGCGTCAGTATCCGCATCAAGGACTCCTGTGGGCAGGCCATGCGCACCCTCATGAAATTGCAGGGAAAGGCCGAGCTCCATGAAGTCCGAGGGTCTCAGGCTGAACGCACCGTAGACCGTGTTGCGCTCGAGATCGCTGTTCAGGCGCTCCCCGGCGTCTTCCCACGGCGTGGCCCGAAAATCTTCGGACAGGCCGAATCCTGAACGAGTGCGCCGCCCCAGGCTGAAGAACACGTCGGCCATCTCGTTGCCCCAGGCGAAACTGCCAGTGCTGCGGAAGTGTCCGTATTCTCCGCCTTCGAGGTTGAGATGGGATTCCGCCCCCTCGTCCCCCCGGCGAGTGATGACGTTGATGACTCCACCCAAGGCCCCGTCACCGTACAACTGGGAGCTGGCGCCCGAAGTCAGCTTGATCCGGGAAATCCATTCGGTCGGAATCAGTGTGGGATCGAACTGGCCGTCTCCCGCTCCGTTCAAGGGGATGCCATTCACCAGCAGCTTCACATGTCGGGTGCGGAAGCCACGGACATCGATGCGAGGCGTGCCTTGCCCACCGACACGCACATTCACACCGGGCAGGAGATCGATGGCTTCATCCAGCGAACGCGCCGCGCTACCTTCGAGAAATGCCTGGTCGACCTCGCGCACTACACCCGCCTGCTCCACCACCGGTCGATGGGCTGTCACCACCACCTCTCCGAGATCAGGAACGCGGTCGGCAGCCTGCGCGATCCACGGCAAGGTCGCCGCGAGCAGGCTCAACAAAGCGGCAGAGAGGGTTCCGTGGGGAGCGGCGGACACGGACGATGAACGTTTCGGGAGCATTCGGAGTGCGCGGGGAAGGGTTGCAGATCCTGAGATGCAACTATCGGCGCTCAGCGGCCAGAAAAACTGCCCATATATGCACAATCGAGCCGATATCGGTTTTAAAACAGCGCATCATTCTGCAAGCTGTCGGTTCCGAGAGGTGAGCATGGAAATACGTTTGGGTCTGCGGTGGTGGATGGCGGGTGAATCCGGGGAGGAGATCCCTGCCGCGCTCATCGAGCTTCTGGATGGCATCGCACGCGGCGGCAATCTGCGGGCTGCTGCACAGGGCGCGCAGCTGTCCTATCGCCACGCGTGGGGCATGCTCAAGCACTGGGAGGGTCGCTTTGGTGTACCGCTGGTGGCGCTGGAGCAGGGCCGCGGGGCAGATCTGTCCCGGGCGGGCGAACGCCTGAGAGAGGTATGGCACAAGACCCTGGAGCGTAACAGTGGAGCGCTGCAGGAAGCGTCGATGCAGGCTTCGCAGCAGTTGCAGCGCATCAGCAGTGAGCCGGTTCACGAGCGTCTGGTATTCGCAGGGAGCCATGGCTTCGGGCTCTCATCGCTCACGTCACTGTTACGCAAGGCGAAAATCGAACCCGAGATGCAAATCGTGGGGAGTGAAGAGGCCTTGCGCCGGTACGCCGCGGGTGAATGTCAGGTCGCGGGCTTCCACCTGCCGATGGGCCTCTATGGCAAACCGCTCTGGGCGCGCTTCCAGGCCTATCTGCAGCCGCGTCGGGATGTGACCCTGCTGGTCGAGACCCGCGAACTCGGTTTCATGAGTCGTGAGGGCACCCTGATCACCAGCCCCACCCAGATTGTCGAGCGCAAGCTGCGCTTCCTGAACCGTCAGCCCGGCTCCGGCAGTCGACTGCTGCTGGATATCCTGCTGTCGGAACACGCAATCGAACCCGATACCCTCAAGGGTTACCTGGATGAGGAGTACACACACAGCGCTGTCGCGGCAACGATTGCCAGTGGTCGCGCGGATGTCGGCTTGGGCGCGCGCGCCGCTGCAGAGCGCTTCAATCTGCATTTTCATGCCGTCGTCACGGAGAAATACCTGTTGGCAGTTTCTCGCGAGACCCTGCGGCGCAAGCCCGGCGCACAACTCCTGCGACTGTTGGGTGGGCAGACCTACAAACGCGCACTGAACCAGATCCCCGGCAGCGACAGCCGGGGATCTGGTCGTCAGATCGAGCTCAAGCACATTCCGGTGTTGTTGTTCGGGCGACGTCGAGGCAAGAGCGGTCTCACCCGATGAGCGCACGTCTGCGTCTTGCAGGGGCTATCCTGTGGCTGGCGCTGAACAGTCTTTCGGCGCTCGCCGGAACTGCGGCCACACAGCCCCTGCGCATTCACACGGTGCCCATCGTCAACCAGGATCACTTCCTGGCCGCGGTACTCGCGAAACAGGACGAGACGGCTGCGCGCGTGGCGGAAATCACTGCGCATCATGGTGATGCCGTGATCCGCGCGGCGCGCGAGGGCCATGCCGATCTCATCATCACGCATGTGGACTTTGCCGGCAGCCAGCAGCTCTTGCAGCAGGGGCTGCTGAATGCAGGTGCGGTGGTCTTTGCCAATCCGGTCGCGCTGATTGGTCCCGCCAATGCTCCCGCCGAGGTGGCCCGGGCGAAGACCATCGAACAGGCCCATGCAGCCATTCGAAACGCAGGCGGGTGTCTGCGCGAGAATGCCTTGGTGCATCTGCGCCAGCTTCATGACGCAGCGCTGGGATGTTCCCCCTCCGATGACGGCGCGACCGGGCTTGGTGCCGTGCTCGCAGCCTTGGGCAAAGGCCAGTATTTGTGGTGGGGTCTGCATCCTTTCCTGATGGCCGAGGACGCGCTGGGCGGGCGCGGCCAGGCCTTTGTTCCGCCTGATCCGCGCGTCCTGAGACCTCTGATGGCCTGGCCGGTCAGCAGTGCTGATTCGGCCCGCGCCCAGCGCGTGATCGAGGCCCTGCGTAGCGCAGAAGCCCAGGCGGCGGTCAGCGCATTCCGGCGCCCGGGTTCGCCTGACCGTCAGGTGTGGTGGCCGGTCTCAGCGCTGGATCGCCTGCGGGCGATCGAGAATCGGGGCCATACCATCGTGGCGGTGAAGAACGATGTCGCGCGCGCTGCAGGATCCCATCGGGACCCAGCGCATGAGGCCAAGCGGGCTTTCGAAGTGCGGCTCGCGCAGGCGCTGGCGCGTGTGCTGCCGGGTAATCCCGAGGCACTGGAACTGCGTGTGCTGCGCAAGGTGCAACGCCTGCCCGCCGTGGCGGGCGGAGAGGTGGATTTGGGGATTTCGATGTTCCGACCCGAGAATGGTGCTCGCAGGCTTACGGCTTTCTCTCGTCCTTACTACCGCGATGGTCTGTCCATTCTTCAACAGAAAGGACACGCGCAGCCCGCGCTGGCGACCGCCAGGTTGCTGGCACTGGCCAAGGACCAGGAGGACTGGCGCGAAGATCTGCGGCTTCTCGGACGCGACCCGAACACCGTGGTTACCGTGCAGAGTGTGGAAGACGCGGCCCGTCGCGTGGAGACTGGCGCCGCAGACGGTTTTATCGCCCCGCGTGTCAACCTGCGGGTGTGGCTCGATGCGCAGAAGCAACCCAGGGCCTTGCAGATCTCACCGATAGTGGTGTCGCACGAGTTTGCAGTGGCTTTGCCGCTCGACAATCCTCTGCTCAAGCAACGCGTGGATGAGGAGATTGAACGCCTCGCGTCTGCAGGTACGCTTGCGCAGTGGCGGCAAGAGGCAGGCCTCTGAGGTCTCCGGGGCTTCCGAACACCCTCGCGTCTTGCCATACACCGGGCGGTAGGTCGCCCGGTGTAGAGACGTGCCTCAGACCCAGCTGCGCTTGTGGCCGGGCAGCTTGAGCGCCTCGACATACCGACTGCGCAGCGCCGCCACCTGGCTCGGGACATGTGCCGTGGGGAAAAGACTGTCGACAGGTGCCACCTGGCGCAGTGCTTCCTTGGCGACCGTCATCTGATGCACCTCCGAAGGGCCATCCGCGAGACCAAGGGCATAACCCCAGAGCAGGTATTCACCGAACAGCATCTCATTTGAGATCCCGAGCGCTCCATGCAGGTGGATGGCCTGACCAGCCACACGCGTCATCACGCGCTCGCTCAATACCTTGACCGCCGCGATATCCTGCCGCACCTGGGCGTAATCATTGAAGCGGTCGATTTTCCATGCTGTCTGCAGCACCAGCAGCCTGAACTGTTCTATCTCCATCCAGAGATCGGCAATAGTGCCCTGCATCAGTTGCTTGCGTGAGAGGGTCTCGCCCTGCGTGCTGCGGGATTGCACCCGCTCGCAGATCGCTTCGAAAACCCTCTTCGCGAGACCGACGGTGCGCATGGCGTGATGCACACGCCCGCCGCCCAGTCGCGTCTGGGCGATGCGGAACGCGTCGCCGGCCTGCCCGAGCAGATCTGCATCGCCAAGCTTCACGTCGTTGAAGCGCAGATAGGCGTGTGCACCATGTTCAGCGTGCTCAAAAGCCATGCCACTGTTGCGCACGAATTCCACACCCGGGGTGTTCACCGGCACCAAGAACATGGAAGCGCCCTTGTAGATGGAGACTTCCGGATCGGTGATGGCCATCACGATCAGGAAATCGGCCCAGCGCGCATTGGAGGAAAACCATTTCTCGCCACGCAGAACCCAGTTGTTGCCCACGCGGTCGGCACGGCAGGTGAACACCTTGGGATCTGCACCGCCCTGCGGTTCGGTCATCGAGAAGCAGGAGACGATGTCGCCATCGAGCAGGGGCTTGAGATAGCGGGCTTTCTGTTCAGAGGTTCCGAAGTGGGCGAGAATCTCGGCATTGCCGGTATCCGGTGCAGCGGTCCCGAAAACCGTCGGCGCAAAGAAGCTCCGGCCCAGAATCTCGTTCATGAGCGCCAGCTTCAACTGACCCCAACCGCCACCTCCCATGGCTGGTGGCAGATGACAGGCCCAGAAACCGGCCTCTCGCACTTGCTGTTTGAGCGGATTCAGGATGGACATGAGCGCTTGGTTGTGCGTGTTGTAGGTCTCATCCTTGGGGAACAGATAGTCGAGCGGCTCGATTTCCTCCCGCACGAAGCGGGTGATCCAGTCGAGGCTCGCGCGAAACCCCGGTTCCGTCTCAAAATTCCACATGGTCAACTCCTGCAGGCGAAAGAGAGATCTCAAAAACAGGCCTGAAAATCAGGTCTGGGTGAAAGGGCCGCTGATCTCGAAGGTCATGCCGGTCGTGCCGTCACGACCACGCTGGGAGCTGAGATAGAGGCGATTACCATCCGGACTGAAGGCCGGGCCTGTGACTTCGGATTGATCGTGACCTTCGAACTTCAGAAAAGGTGCCACCGTCCAGCCTGAGGGAGTGGCACTCAGCATGTTCACTTGCATGTCGTCGCCATCCTCAGCCACGAACAGCGACCCGCTGGTCGGATGCACGGTGAGATTGTCCGGCCAACGCAGGATGGCCGCATCCCCCAGCGCGATGCCGTCGTAGATGACGGTGAGCGCGCCCGTGGCCGGCTCATGGCACCAGATGCGATGGTCATGCGTGGTGCTGAAATAGATTCGCCCTCCGGCGTACCAGATACCTTCTCCGCGCGCGAAGGCGGTGGTCCCGGGCGTGCGGCATGGTTCGGTGTGGGGAACGATGCGCCAGTCCAGTCTGCCGTCCGCCCCGAGGTGGGCTGCCTCGAGCAAGCCGGCATGGAGCCTTCCCGGGGTTGTTGGCCGAAAGCGATAGAAGCGACCCTCGACATGGTCTTCCGTGAGATAGACAAAACCCGTGGCCGGGTCTACTGCCGCAGCTTCATGCATGAAGCTGCCGAGCAAGGGACGGGGAACACCCAGGCCCGGTCGCGTGGGATCGCATTCGTGAATGAGGCCGAGTTCCACCTCTTCACCCGAAAGCCAGGTGCCCCAGGGGGTCGGGCCACCTGCACAGTTGCGTTGAGTGCCGTCGAGGATTCGCCAGGCATCACGCAGTTCACCATCGGCAGCGAAGTTAAGAGAAGCGGCACCGCCACCGCCGCCGGAGATTTCGGCATTCGACACATAGAACCAGCCGCCATCCGGTGCGCGGAACGTGGCGCCCCCATCGGGGGCTGCATGCCAGACATAACCTTTACCCGGAAGCCTCTCGCCGGTTTGTGCCACCAACCGTGCTTTGAATCCGGGGGGCAGGCGCAGGCCGTGCGCATCAGGTTCTCTCAAGGCACCGAAGGGGCCGTTGGCCTGACGCGCACCGGCCGTTGCGAAAAGCGGGAGGGACAGTAGCGAGGCGGAGCACAGCAGGCCGGTTTGCGCAAGCCAGTGACGACGGGACAGAGGCACGTTGGACTCCAGTGCATGGATGAGTGAGCTGCGATTATGGCCGATCCACCCCCGGGCCGTGAGAACCGGAGAGTCTCGACGGGCGGCCACACCCCGCCAAAGAGTGTGACCGCACTGTCGTGAGCCTCAAGCCGCCTTGCGTGCCCCCAGCCAGGTGCGAAGGGCGTCCGCACCGCCGATGTGCTCGCCGTTGATGAACACCTGCGGGACAGTGCTCTCGCCCGTGATGGCACCAATCACGCGGCTGCGGTTCCGGTGCGGCAGTACAACCTCCTCGAAGTCATAGCCAGCGTCCTTGAGCAGGGCCTTGGCCTCCACGCAGTACTGACAACCTTCGCGGGTGAAGAGGGCGACCCGATCAGGCTTGCGTGCACGTGGATTCAGGTAGTTGAGCATGGTGTCCGCATCCGAAACCTCAAAGGGATCCCCGGGCTTGTGGGGTTCCACGAACATCTTATCCACCACGCCATTGCGGACCAGCATCGAGTAGCGCCAGGAACGCTTGCCGAAGCCGAGATCGGACTTGTCCACCAGCTGACCCATGCCGGCCGTGAACTCTCCGTTGCCATCGGGGATGAGCCGGATGTTGTCCGCTTCCTGATTGGCAGCCCATTCGTTCATGACGAACGCATCGTTCACTGATACACACAGGATTGAGTCCACGCCATTGGCGAAGAAGGTGGGCGCAAGCTCGTTGTAGCGCGGGAGATGCGTGGAAGAACAGGTGGGCGTGAACGCTCCGGGCAGGGAGAACACCACCACCGTCTTGCCCACGAAGAGCTCGTCGGTAGTGACCGTCTTCCAGTCATGGTTCTCGCGCACACGAAAGCTCACCTGCGGTACTTTTCGGCCTTCATGGTTATCGGACATCACTGACTCCTTGCAAGCATGTAATTGAACATGGCGCAAAGCCTAATGGCGCCCGGGGCGGGCGCTCCAATTCTTTGTTGGTATGATGCCGATAGAAATGTGCTATCGGGATTGAATCCATGACCTTGCAGGAACTTCGTTATCTCGTGGCGGTGGCTCGCGAGCGTCACTTCGGGCGTGCGGCTGAAAAATGCTTCGTCAGCCAGCCGAGCCTCAGTGTGGCCATCAAGCATCTCGAGGAAGAGCTTGATGTCGCTGTCTTCGAGCGCACGCGCAATGAGGTGGTGGTCACCGAAGTCGGCCAGCAGATAGTGGCGCAGGCGGCACGCGTGCTGGAGGAAGCGGCGAAGGTCAAGCAGATGGCAGCGGCCGGGAAGGATCAACTGGCCGGAGCGCTGCGCTTTGGCGTGATCCACACCATCGCACCCTACATCCTGCCCGACCTCGTTGCGGCCCTCAGGGTGCGCGCACGCCAGATGCCGCTCGATATCGAGGAAAACCAGACAGACCATCTCGATCGCATGCTCACCGAAGGTGCTATCGATGTGGCCCTGCTTGCGCTTCCCTTCGAGGCCCCGGGTGTGGAGATCACGCCCGTCTATGACGAAGATTTCGAAATCATCGTGCCTGTCAGGCATCCATGGGCGAGGCGCAAGAAGGTCCCGGCCGATGAACTCGAGCAGGAGAATCTGCTGCTGCTCAGCATGGGGCACTGCCTGCGTGACCAGGTGCTTGCTGCCTGCAATCGCTTCGCACGCCCCAACGACACCACACGCCAGGGCAATTCCCTGGAGACCCTGCGCAGCATGGTGGCTTCCGGCATGGGGATCACCGTGGTGCCGGCCACGGCGGGCACTCCGCGTCACGCCACGCCGCTGGTGAAACGGATTCCGTTCGCAGAGCCCGTTCCGCGCAGGCGCGTGGTCCTGGCAACGCGTCGCGGATTTTATCGGCCGCGTGCCATCGCCCTGCTGGCCGAAGTGATCAGGGCGCTGCCGCTGCCGCTCACGCCGGTTGTCGCCTGAGCCGACACACGGGCTGCGTATACTCGCTTCCCTCCATCATCAGTTCCCCGAGGATTTGGTCCATGACCCAGCGTTCCATCGTCGAAATCATGCCCGCCGTGGACACCCAAGATGGCGCTGGTGTGCGGCTCCAGCGCGCACTGGGTGCCCGACCCGGCGCTCGCCTCGATCCGCTGTTGATGCTCGATGCCTTCTCCTCAGACAACCCGGATGACTACATCGCCGGGTTTCCGGCGCACCCGCACCGGGGATTTGAAACGGTCACCTATATCCTTGACGGACACATGCTGCACGAAGATCACCTTGGCAATCGCGGTAATCTTGTGGCCGGTGGCGTCCAGTGGATGACGGCCGGTCGCGGCATCATCCATTCCGAAATGCCGCAGCAGACCGAGGGGCGCCTGCGTGGTTTCCAGCTGTGGATCAACCTGCCCGCGCGCGAAAAGATGAAACCTGCGGGTTATCGTGACATCACCCCCGAGGAAATCCCGTGCATAGATCTCGCACGAGGCGGTCAGGTCAAAGTGATCGCCGGGCAGCTGGAACTGGATGGAAAACCGGTGACCGGACCCATCGCAGGAGGCGCGACCGATCCGCTGTATCTCGATGTGGGACTACCCCCGCAATCCGCGCTGACTCTTCCAGTGCCGGCCGGGCACAATCTGCTGATTTACGTGTTTGAGGGCACCTTGCTGCTGGGTGATCGCTCGGTTCCCACAGCCACGGCAGTGGTGCTGAGCGAGGGGGATGAAGTGGCACTGATGACCCGGGACAGCGCGGCGCGGTGCCTCTTGATCGGCGGCAAGCCCCTGCGCGAGCCGGTGGTGCAGTACGGACCTTTCGTGATGAACACCCGCCAGGAAATAGAGCAGGCGGTGCATGATTACCAGGCCGGCCGGCTCACCGCCTGAGCCGGAGAGATTCACAACAAGAAAATCAGGAACGGGGGAGTGAAGCCATGAGATTGAAGGACAAGGTAGCCGTTGTCACGGGAGGCGCCGGCGGCATGGGGTTGTCGACGGTCAAGCGTTTCCTCGCCGAAGGCGCGCGCGTGGTGGTTGCCGATTTCAACGCAGCGAACGGCGAAGCCGCGCTGGTGCAGGCGCGCGCGCAGGGCCTGGATGAGGCCGTACGCTTCGTCCGCACCGACGTCGCGCTTGAAGCCGACGTCAAGGCCATGATCGACTGCGCGATGGATGAGTTCGGGCGGCTGGACATAGTCTTCAACAACGCCGGCGTGGGCGGCGCCATAGGCCCGGTGTGGGAGATCGAGGAAGAGGAGTGGGACTACACTTTCGACGTGCTGGTGAAGGGCGTTTTCTTCGGTATCAAGCATGCCACCCGCGTGCTGCGCCAACAGCAGCAGGGTGGCGCGATCATCAACACGGCTTCCATTGCTGGAATCTCCGGGGGGTGCGGGCCGCTCGCCTACTCTGCAGCCAAGGCTGCCGTTATCAATCTCTCCAAGGCCGCAGCCGTCCAGCTGGCGCCGGACCGCATTCGCGTGAACGCCATCTGCCCCGGTTTCATCCTGACCGGTCTCACGCGCTCCGAACGGCAAAGCATCGAAGAGGCCGGACGTCACCTCGATGGCATGCAGCCGTGGCCCGACCATGGCACAGGAGACGACATCGCCGGCACGGCACTTTTCCTGGCAAGCGATGATGCACGTTTCGTCTCTGGTGAAGCCATCGTGGTCGATGGCGCACTGACGGCCATCGGCCCTGATCTATGGCAGCGCTTCGGCATTCCGCGCGAAGCGCAGATGGAAAAGGCGAGAATCAATCGCGGGACCACCGGCGAAGGCAACCGCACGCGTGCGCTGAAGGGGGAATGAACATCATGCTGTACAGTGACTTCCAGTTTCTCAAGTTTGACCACCCGGAAAAGGGTGTGCTTCTCATCACCATCAATCGCCCGGACGTCATGAATGCCACCAATGCACGGCTGCATTGGGAGCTCACCCGCATCTGGCCGGTGGTCAATGATGACCCTGAGGTGCGTGTGGTCGTGATCACCGGGGCGGGCGACAAGGCGTTCTCGGCGGGTGGTGATCTCGAATGGATCGAGGAGATGGTCGGAGATGCGGGGAAAATCGCCAACACCATGCAGGAGGCTGCTGATATCGTCTACCGCATGCTCGACTGCGATAAGCCGATCATCTCGGCAATCAACGGCGTCGCGGTGGGTGCAGGGCTTGCCGTGGCAATGCTTGCGGATATCAGCATCATGTCCGAGTCTGCCAGGATTACCGACGGCCATGTACGACTGGGCGTGGCGGCCGGTGATCATGCCGTGATCCTCTGGCCGCTCCTCTGTGGCATGGCCAAGGCCAAGTACTACCTCATGACGGCTGATTTCGTCGACGGCAAGGAAGCTGAGCGTATTGGCCTCGTGAGTTTCAGCGCGCCCGCCGAAGAGGTGCTGCCGCGCGCGCTGAAGGTTGCGCACAAACTCGCAACCGGCAGCCAGCAGGCGATACGCTTTACCAAGAAGTCCCTCAACAACTGGCTGCGGATGGCGGGGCCGGCGTTCGACAACTCACTCGCGATGGAGATGCTCTGCTTTCTGGGCGAGGATGCAAAGGAAGGTGTGGCGGCCGTGCGCGAGAAACGCGCGCCAAACTTTCCATCCGCCCGCTGAGCGCTTCAGGCGCGCTTGTCGAGATCCAGCAACTGTCGCATCCCTGACGGGGATGCGACAGTCCCGCCCGCAGTTTCGACCGCGCGGACCGCTCGTTCCACCCATTGCACGTTGCTGAGAGTGCTGCCCAAGGGCGCGTCTTCCAACCCCACGCGCAGATGTCCACCACGCGCCACCACGGCCAGAATCAGCGGTGTGACATCCACGCCGAGGCCGGACACCATCCAGGGCGCAGCCGCGGCGCAACTGTCCTTCAGCTGCAGCAGAGCCTCCAGTGCGTAGGGCTCGGGTGGGAAGCCAAACAGGAAATCGCTGCTGAACATGAACCGGTACAGAGGCTCGGGAGCGCCCGCGACTCTTGCGTGCAGCGCTGCGCCCGTGCGCAGAAAGCCCGGCTCATAGATTGCGTAGGCGGGTTTGAAGTGATGCGTGGCCGCGAGCGCAAGGCCATGGAGGATGTCCTCCTCGGGGTTCGCATAGACGAAACCGGGCTCCCCGTTGGCCAGCGTGAAGTTGACGGATCCGGGGTCCACTGCCGCCAGCTCGATCAGTCCGCGCGCCGCCAGCTGCTGCGTTGCTGAATAACGGGCTGTGGCATCGCGCTGCGAAGCCTCTTGTGTGCCGAGCGGTATGGTGGGGTAAACCGGGACATCCGCCCGTGCCCGTATGCCTTCGATGATGCGGGCGTAAATCACCCAGTCATCGCATTGCACACCGCGGGTCTCGTCGTAGGGATGGACGTGGATAATGCTCGCACCGGCGGCGACACAGGCGAGACCTGCCTCGATGCACTCGCTGACGCTGATGGGAATCAGCGGTTGCCGCTTGCGCGTCCAGGGACCATTCAAGGCGCATTCGATGATAGTGGCAGTCATGGGTGAGTTCTCCCTGCCGGTCAAGGCCAGAGTCGAAAGGATGGAAGGATCATCACAAGGGCCGCGCGACCCCGGTCTGGCACAGGCGAGGCAAGTCTCCGAGCATGGCCTTGATCTGCTGAAGGCGGTTCGTGGAGCTGGGATGCGTGCTCGCGAATTCGGGCATGCGGCTGCCACCGCTGGCCTTGGCGAGAATGCGCATGACGCCGCTCAGCGCTTGCGGACGGTAGCCTGCTTCTGCCATCAGACAAAGGCCCAGACGATCCGCCTCCAGCTCGTCGTCACGACCGTACTTCATGGTCACGAAGCCACCTACCATCTGCGCCACGCGGCCCATTTCATAGGACCCCGCGCCCATCACGACAGCACCGGTGAGTCCCGCCGTGAGCTCCTGCTTGGCCAGGCGCTCCGCACTGTGCCTTGCAATCACGTGCCCCACCTCGTGCGCCAGCACACCTGCCAGCTGGTCTTCGTTCTCGAGCCGCGACAGCAGGGCCAAGGTGATGAAGATGGGGCCGCCGGGGAGGGCAAAGGCATTGACGGTATTGCGGTCGGCAAGGACATGGAAACTGAAAGGATATCCGCTACGCGCAGCCACGCTGCGCGCCAAGATGCGCTCACCCACCCTGGTGACGACTGCCGTGAGCTCGGGATCAGTGCTGAGTCCTCCGAACTGTTGCGCCATTTCCGGGGCGGACCGCATGCCCATGGCGATTTCCTGTTCGTGGGTCAGGCTCACGCGCTGACGTTCGCCGGTTATCGGATTGACTGATTCCTTGCCCAGGTAGGAAAAGAAGGAGAAGGCGCCGATCACTGCCATGATGATCAGCCTGACTCTGAGATTGCCATCGATCATGAGGCAGGCCTGTCAGCGGTGATCGCGTTCGAGAAACTCATACAGGCCGCCCGCTGCCGCACCGAACACGCAATGGCTGGCCAGCATCAGCCAGCCCCGCAGCGCCACGAAACCCGCAATGAAATCTGCGACGAAGTAATAGTTGATGCTGTACAGACAAAGCCCGAACACCGCCCCTCCCAATATGCCGACCAGCACTCCCCAGCGATGGAGGCAGAAGGCGATGAGGCAGGTAAAGCCTGTTGCAAGCAGCAGGTGGACCGCGAAGCCCACTAGCGGCACCCCGACACCCGCGATGGGTGCCGGCGGCAGGATGTCCGCACCCAGCACCAGGGCTGCTGGCAGCTGCACGGGGAGCCAGGGATTGGCGAGCAGCACATGGCACAGGGCCACATTGAGCAGCAGGAAAATCACCCCCGCCAGCAACCCGGCCAGCACGGCTGCGGGCCAGTCTGCCTGCCGGTGACGGACGGGAGACGGTTGGTGAGCGTTCACGGACGTCAGCGTGTCGCTTCCGCCTCGGCCTTGCGCGCGCGATCACGGATCTTGCGTTCTTCCATCATCAGCGTGTTTTCCGCCTCCTGCATGCAGTACTGACGGTTGCGCCCTGCCTCACCCCGGCACTGATCCATACGGGTTTCATACTTCGCGCGTGCAGACTGCATCTGGGTCTCCGAAACACTCTTGGGGGCTTCCAGGCGCTCCACCTTGATACGGTTCTTGCCGTATTGGCGGGCGAAGGACTCATCTAGCGCGAGGGCGCCCTGGCTGAGAGCGAGGCCGATGAGACTGAGTGTCAGCAGAAGTGCACGCATGGGGCGGGGCCTTGCCTATCGACGGGGAATCAACCGCCAAGATAGCGCAGCGCAGACGGGCGGGCCATGGTCGCTGGCGGCTGTGATAAGGTCATGAGCAGACTTTCAATCAGGAGGTCGGACGCGGATAAACGGTCCGGGCCAGCATGGGCGCAGCCTCACGCATATCGCGACTTCAGTCTCCCGGCCGCCAGCGCAGGCTGAGCACGCCCGCACTTGCCATGGCCTGCTGCGGGATGATGTTCCTGCTCTGTAGTGGCGCTGCCGCCGAAACCTGGCGCTGGCGCGACGCCGAAGGGAATCTCAACTTCGGGGATACCCCGCCCGAGGGCGTGGCGGCCGAACCTGTGACGGTGGCACCCCCACCCTCCCCGATGACGCCACAGGAGGCTGAAGCGGCCGTGCGCCAGCTGCGTGAAAAGGCCGAGGTCGGGATACGTGAAGCAGAGGCCGAGCGTCGCACGGAAGCTGAGCGCGCCGTGCGCAATGCCGAAGCGGACCAACGGGTGCGTCAGCGTTGCGAGGAGGCCAAGCGCGCGCTGACCATGCTTCGGATGGAACGGCCGGTCTACGAGGATGACGAGGGAGGCTATCGCATCAAGCGACCGCCCGGCCAAGGAGACGCCTACACCGGCGGACGACGTTATCTGGATGATGCGTCGCGCGCTGCAGCCATCAAGGCGCAGGAGGCCATCATCGCAGAGACCTGCAAGGTACCTTATGGTGGGACCGAGGAATTGCGCATCGCTGATGAACTTCGCGAGCAGGAAGCTTGTGAGAGCGCCGCCGCCGAACTGTCCGAGGGTGAGCCCGACGGCCTGCGCCTGGCACCGGAAGACCGCACGCGACTGGAACGTTTCCTGCGCGAGAAATGCAGCAAGCCCTGAGCGCCCAGGCTCAGCGTCGGCCGAAACCCTTGGATTCGTTGCGCGACATTTCACCGTCCTCGAGCTGCCCCTCGAATTCTTCCTCCAGCTGCCGGCGCGCCTTACGGAACAGCTCTTTCGAGTAATTCGTGCAGTAGCGTTGCCCGCCTGATTTGGCGCGGCAGCGGTCAAGGCCGGCATCCCGCTGTGCCTCCAACAATTTGAGGCGCGCCTCGAACTGCTTCTGCGGGCTCAGCATGGTCTGCGCAGAGGTTTTGTTGCCATCGCCCCATGCGGCTTCCAGTTCTGCGTCAAGGTCGGCATCTGCAAGCGCCGATGGCGCGATTCCAGCGAGAGCCACCAGCAGTGGGATCAGTGAGAGGCGAACGCACAACACCGGGATGCTCCTTGGATCAATTTGGGTCATGGCGATGGCGCGCCGATGCCAGCACGCCGCAGTCGCGAATTTTGACACCGGTTCTTGTATTGTGTCGCCTTTCGCCGGCACAAGGTCAACGGGTAGCAGCACGCATGCAGTTCCAGGATTTTCCCACACACGCACTCATGGACATCACGGCCAGGCCCGCGGCGGTCTTCACCCGCGGCGAAGGTTCCTGGCTCTGGGACCACACCGGCAAGCGCTATCTGGATTTCGTGCAGGGCTGGGCGGTCAATGCGCTTGGCCATTGTCCTCCCTGCATCGTCGAGGCGCTGGCAGCCCAAGCCCCGCGCCTCATCACGCCGAGCCCCGCGTTCTACAATGAAACCTCGCTGGCGCTGGCCGATCTTCTGACCCGGAACTCCTGTTTTGACCAGGTGTTCTTCGCCAATTCCGGGGCGGAGGCCAACGAAGGCGCCATCAAGCTTGCCCGCAAGTGGGGGCGGGTGCGCAAGCACGGGGCCCACGAGATCATCACCTTCATCAACAGCTTCCACGGCCGCACCCTTGCGACCATGTCGGCCTCCGGCAAGCCCGGTTGGGACACCATGTTCGCGCCCCAGGTGCCGGGCTTCCCCAAGGCGGTGTTGAACGATGCTGAGTCCGTCGAGGCTCTCATCACGGACAAGACCGTGGCCATCATGCTGGAGCCCGTGCAGGGCGAGGGGGGCGTGAATGCCGCGAGCCCCGAGTTCATGTGCGCACTGAGGGACCTGGCGGACCGCCACGGCCTCTTGCTCATCTGCGACGAGGTGCAGACCGGCATGGGCCGCCTCGGGACACTGTTCGGGTATCAGCAATTCAGCGTTGAGCCCGACATCATGACCCTCGGCAAGGGTATCGGGGGAGGCGTGCCCCTCGCAGCCCTACTGGCAAAGCGTGAAGTCTGTGTGTTCGAGCACGGTGACCAGGGTGGTACCTACAATGGCAACCCGCTCATGGCGGCGGTGGGTCTCGCGGTGTTGGGTGAAATGCTGAAGCCTGATTTTCTTCCAACCGTGCGGGCCACAGGCGACTACCTCTCGCACAAGCTGACCGCCCTGTCTGCGGCGCATGGCCTCGGCGCGGAGCGCGGCATCGGCCTGCTGCGCGCCTTGGAACTCGGGTCCGAACGGGGTGCCGCCATCGTGGCCCATGCCCGTGATGCGCTTGCGGGCGCACCCGGTTGGGAAAACACCGGCCTGTTGCTCAATTCCCCACGTCCCTCGTTGCTGCGCTTCATGCCGGCACTGACAGTCACCCACGCCGAGATCGATCGGATGATCGATGGCCTGGGGCATACCCTGCGAGCCACCTGAGTCATGCTGTCCACCTTCAGGCTGGTCGTGTTGCTGGTCCTCGCCTGGTCCGGCGTACTGGCCGCGGAAGAATCTCCGCCCGAGGAGCGCGAGTCGCCGAGCCTGCGCCAGCCCTTGCCCGAACTCGCCGCGCCAGCGGCGCCGGAAGAGCCACCGGAGTTCAGTACCGAAGTGCCTCCTCCGCCCCCGTTTGTGCCTGCCCCGGACAGTGCCCGCTGACGCTCGCGGGGGGGAATCTTCCGCCACTTCCAATGATCCTCTGATCGCAGAGGCTGTCGCACGCCTGGCGGCGGGCGAGCTCGTCGCCTTTCCCACCGAAACGGTCTACGGTCTGGGCGCGGATGCCGACAATCCCGCGGCAGTGGCGCGGATCTTCGCGCGCAAGGGACGCCCTCTCGATCACCCGGTGATCGTGCACGTGGCAGGTGCGGACGCCCTGTCCCACTGGGCGCTGGAAATTCCACCGGCGGCACACCTGTTGGTGCAGGCCTTCTGGCCCGGCCCGCTCACGCTCATCCTGCGCAGAGCTCCGGGTGTGAGCGATTCGGTGACCGGGGGCCAGGACACGGTAGGCGTGCGCTGTCCTGCCCATCCCCTGGCGCAGGCGCTCCTGCGCGCCTGTGAGCAGGCCGGGATCCATGGCCTTGCTGCACCCTCCGCCAATCGCTTCGGTCATGTGAGCCCCACCACGGCCCTGCATGTACGTGCAGAATTTGGTGACGACCTTCTGATTCTCGATGGCGGGCCTGCCGAGGTCGGCATCGAATCGACAATCATCGATTTGAGCGGTCCAGAGCCGCGCATCCTGCGGCCGGGCATGATCACGGAGTCCCAGCTGGTGGCGGTCTTGGGCCGGGCGCTCTGCAATCACTCAGCACCTTCGCAGCCTCGAGTGTCCGGATCACTCGCCGCGCACTACGCCCCACGCACGCCGCTGGAAATCGTGCCCCCGGCAGGGCTCACCGCCCGTTTGACCGATCTGCTGGCGCGGAAGAAGCGTGTGGTCGTGTTGTCGCGTGCGTCTGCCCCGGAGCCGCAGGATGCCGAGCTCCTGTGGCTGCGCATGCCCTCGTTGCCGGAAGACTATGCGCGTGCGCTGTATGCGCGCCTGCGCGAAGCGGACGCCGCCGAGCGGGATTGTGTGCTGGTGGAAGCCTTGCCAACCGCTTCCGGCTGGGAGGCCCTGCAGGATCGTCTTGGCCGGGCAGCTGTGGGCTCAGGCCGTACCGGGGATTGAAGAAAAAGTTTCCGAGCCCCACTTAACCAAGGGCACGCCCGCCCGCTTCCAGGATTTGTTGTCATGAGCAATCACCCCGATCTGTATCCCGTCAGCAGCGCCGATTTTGCGAGCCGGGTTCTCGAGTTGTCGCACGCGCGCCCGGTGCTGGTCGATTTCTGGGCGGCCTGGTGCGGACCCTGTCGCTCCATCGCGC
Organism: Gammaproteobacteria bacterium; assembly: GCA_030830685.1. Lineage (GTDB taxonomy): Bacteria > Pseudomonadota > Gammaproteobacteria > CAIKBL01. The sequence goes on from JAURMM010000011.1 coordinate 17,945, forward strand.
CCTTGCTCGAACAATTGGTGGCCCAGTTCAGCGGCAAGCTTTCGGTTGCGAAAGTCGACACGGATGCAGAAGTGGAGCTTGCCGGGCGTTACGGTGTGCGCAGCTTGCCGACGCTTGCCGTGTTCCGGAACGGTGTCGTTGCGGAAACACTGGTCGGGGCGCATCCCCTGCAAGCGCTCGTTGCGCTGGTCTCGCGCCATCTCGTACGCGAATCCGATCTCAAGGCAGAGGCCGCGCGTGCCGCGCTGGCTGCAGGAAGTCCTGACGAAGCAACCCGCCTGCTGGCCGAGGCCATCGCGAGCGACCCCGAACACTATGTGCTCTATCCGGACTATGCGGCCTGCCTCATCGACGGCGGTGCGCTGGATGAAGCGGCCGCGGTCATCGACCGTGTCCCGGCGCGTGCCGCCAGCGATGCCTTGGCGCAGCAGCAGGCTCGCTTGCGCTTCGCCCGTCTCGCCACCGGCAGTGCGGATGCCGCCACACTCAAGGCGCGCATCGAAGCCGGTGCCACTGACAGCGATACCCGCTTCCACTGGGCGGTAAAACAGATGATCGAGGGAGACTATGCGGGAGGGCTCGAGACGTTGCTGCAGGTCGTACGCAGCGATCGCGCCTATGGCGAGGATGCCGCGCGCAAGCTGATGCTCGACGTGTTTTCCCTGCTGCCCGCCGGTGATCCGCTTATTCGCGAGTATCGGACGCAGCTGGCCCGTGCGCTGAACTGAAGCCTCAAGACCACTCGCGCAAGACCTGCGCGACGGGTTGGCGCCAGGCACCGACCACAGCGCGCAAACCTGCCAGCCATACCGCAAGCGTGCCGAGGCCGGCGCCGAGCAGTAATGCCGTGCTGTTGAAGTGATATTCCATGTTGAGGAGCCGTGTGGCCAGCCACCACGCACCGAGGCTTGCGGCTGCGGTTCCGATCACCCCTGCGAGTGCTCCGAGACTCGCAAACTCCAGACTGGTCACGACGAGGATGCGGTCCCTCGTGGCACCCAGGGTCTTCATGACCGTGACATCGTGGAGACGCTCGCCGTGGGTGGCTTCCACTGCCGCGAAAACCACGACTACGCTGGCAGCGAGCGTGAAGAAGAACACGAACTCGATGGCGGCAAGGGCCCGGTCCATCACACCACGAACCTGCTGCAGCAGTGCCTGAACATCGATCACGGTCACACTCGGATGGCGCGTGCTGAGTGATTTCAGAATGTCCTCGCGGCCCTCGGGCAGCTTGAAGCTGGTTATATGTGTCGCGGGATAGCCTTCAAGGAAGGCAGGGGGCGAGACCACGAAGAAATTAGCCTCCATGGTCTCCCAGTTCACCGCCCTGAGGCTGGTGACCTTGCCGGTCAGCATGCGATCAGCAATACGATAGTTGACCGTGTCGCCGAGACTGATGCCGAGTGTCTGGGCAATCTCCACCTCGAACGAGAATTGCGCGGGATCCTCGCCAGCCTGCCAGAACTGTCCCGCCACGAGCCGGTTGTCATGCTTGAGCCGGTCCGCCGTGGAGAGATTGAACTCCCGGTCGGCAAGGCGCCGCGCGCGGGGATCTGCATAATCCTCGGGCTGCACTGGGCGACCGTTGATCGACACCAGACGCGCCCGCACCATGGGCCAGACACCGCCGGTGTTGATTCCTTCGC
>JAURMM010000078.1 GCA_030830685.1 Gammaproteobacteria bacterium
CACCGCGGTTGCTGATGGCAGGTGCAACGCGCCGCTGGCCAGCGCTCGCCCCTGCATACTGCAGGCACGTTCGAACGTGTACAGCATCAGGAAGCAGTCGGACACGGTGGCGCCCACGGCAAGCGTGCCATGGTTGCGTAAAAGCATGAGTTTCTTCGTGCCGAGGTCGGCCACGAGACGTTCACGCTCGCCCAGATCAAGCGCCACGCCCTCATATTCGTGGTAGGCGACCTGGTCTGCAATCACCATCGCGGTTTGCGTGATGGGCATCAGGCCCTGCGCCATCGCGGACACCGCAACGCCATCGTCCGTATGGAGATGCATCACCGCGCGGGCATCTTCGCGCGCCATGTGAATGGCGCTGTGGATGGTGAAGCCGGCGGGATTCACCTCGTAACCATTCGACATCACGATGTTGCCATCGAGATCGATCTTCACCAGATTCGATGCAGTCACCTCGTCGAACATCAGGCCGTAGGGGTTGATGAGGAAATGGTGCTCAGGTCCGGGGACCCGCGCCGACAGGTGCGTGAAGATCATGTCGGTCCAGCCATAGTGATGGACCAGACGATAGGCCGCCGCGAGATCCACGCGTACCTGCCATTCTTCGCTGCTCACCTGCGCGCGAACATCGCTCGCCGCCTTGAGTACAGTTGCCATCTCGAATCCTCCTGAGTCTGTGACTGCCAGTATCGTCAGTTTATCGGTTATTACCGGATTTACCTCATCTGCGCTCCGCGCACCAGCCGCCCCGGCAGGGCGCCGGTGGCAACCCCGTCCCGGTAGACCACAGTGCCGTTCACGAGTGTTGCCGAGTAACCCTCGGCACGCTGGACCAGCCGACGTCCGCTGCCGGGCAGATCATGCGCAACCTCCGGCGCATGCAGGTGGAGTCGGCTGAAATCCAGGATATTGAGATCTGCGCGATAACCCGGGCGAATGACGCCGCGGTCCATGAGGCCTATCGCACGCGCGGTATCGTGGCTCAGCCATTTCACAACTTCCCCGAGCGGGAGTCGCTCCCCGCGGGTACGGTCGCGGACCCAGTAAGTCAGCATGAACGTCGGGTAACTGCCATCACAGATGGTGCCGCAGTGAGCCCCTCCATCTCCCAGTCCTAGCACGGCACCCGGATGACGCATCATCTCGAGTGATGACTCCAGCGAGCCGTACTCGTAATTGCAGAGCGTGGAATAAAGCGCGTTGCGTCCGTCCTGTTCGAGCATCAGATCATAGGCCAGCGCTTCCGGCGAGCTGCCCAGCCGCTGCGCTCGCGCTGCGATGCTCTGTTCCAGTGGCTGCTCGTAATCCGGTGGATCACCCAGAATGAACATGTGGTCAAACTCGCGTGCCAGCCGCCCGAGCACGATCGCCGGATCAGGATCTGCCGCTTCGGCGAGAATTCTTGAGCGTACTTCGGGGCGCCGCAGTTCCTCGATGCGCTTTGCGAAGGGCAATGGCATCAGGGCGAGATAGGTCGGGCAGGTATAGAAGGGATTCAGGGTCAGCTCGTGCCCCATCATCACACCAATCGCCCGGCTGAGCACCTGCGCCTTGATGCTGGGCCCCGCGGCTGTGGCCTCCGCCGCCCAGTCGAGCACCTCACGCCAACGCAGGGTCATGGGCCCGTAGGTTCCTTCGAGCAGCGAGACCGACAGGGGACGGCCCGAGGCGATTGAAAGCTTCTTGAGCAAGGCCAGGGTGCCTTGTTGATCCTCGAAGTCGGTGATCATCTGCATCGAACCCTGCCCGGTGTCCTTCAGGGCCTGCGCGAGCATCAGCAATTCCCGGTCTGCCGCTTCAAAGCTGGGGGTGGACTTGCCGTCGCTGGACCGATGAAAGTAGGTGCGTGAAGTCGACACGCCCATCGCGCCTGCCTGCAAGGCTTCGCGCACAAGTCGGGCCATGTGTCCGAGATCCGCGTCGGTGGCCGGTTCACGGTCCGCCCCGCGCTGGCCCATGACGTAGACACGCACCGGGCCATGCGGCACGTAGGCGCAGATATCCATGTCGTACTGTCGGCTCGCAAGAAAGTCGAGATATTGCGGATAGGTTTCCCAGCGCCACGGCAGACCTTCTGCGAGCACTGGATGAGGGATGTCTTCCACACCCTCCATGAGGCGTATGAGCATCTCGCGCTGGTCCGGTCGGCAGGGCGCGAAGCCGACACCGCAATTCCCCATCACCACGGTCGTCACCCCATGCAAGGAGGAGGGGACCAGGCGGTTTTCCCAGGTCACCTGGCCATCGTAATGGGTGTGAATATCGACGAAGCCCGGGGTGATGATTCGGTCACGGGCATCAATCACTTCCCGCGCCGACGTATCCAGTTTTCCTACGCCGACGATGCGACCCTCGGCAATGGCGACGTCAGCTTCACAGGCCTCTGCGCCCGTGCCATCCACCACCCGACCGCCCTTGATCAGCAAGTCCACTTCCGTCATGAACATTCTCCCCAAGCCACAAAGTCTGACCGGCACCCCAAGGGATCAATCCTTGCCCGCAGCGCGCAACAGCCGCTCATGAGAGGCTTGGAGTCTTTCTCCCAACAGACGGGAGATGTTGCGGAAAACGAGGGTTGCGATCCGAGGATAGAGGCGCAGACCGCGGTGCGCTCTTGCTGCATCGAGCTTCACGGCAGTGACCGGTGTCACCGCCCTGATGCTTGCCGTGCGCGGAACGCCGGGGCCTGCAAATCCGATCTCTCCAAAAATATCTCCGGGGCCGCCCTGGTCCACGACCAGTCGCGAGCCCTCATGTTCGATGGCAACCTCCGCCCGCCCGCGCAGCAGTACATACATCCCCGGAGACACCTCACCCTGCCGCATGAGATCAGTACCGGCGGCAAAATCCGTCATATCGGAAAGCAGGATCAACTTCCGGATCTGATAGGGGCTCATGTCGCGGAACAGGGGGCATCCCTCCAGCACCGCAGGATCAACCTCGAGTTTCACGATATCCCAAACCGTGGCGAGGCGCAGGTTCCTGAGCAATATCGGCATGAGCAGCAAGTCGGACGATGCGGCGTAGAGCATGGTCCCCGCTGCCAGCAGGCCAAACTCAGCCACGATGCGGAAGCTGGACAGGCCGAACACGCAAAAACCGAGGCCCAGGGCGATGGTGGTGGTGATCACCGGCACGGCCTCTGCCCGGATCGTCGCGACAACCGCCACCTGTTCATCCAGATGCTGCCGACTCTCCGTGCCGAAGCGGGTCATCAGATGAATGGTGTCGTCCACTGCCAAGCCGATGGCGATGGTGGCCACCATCGCCGTGCCGGGATTGAGCGGCACCCCCAGGTATGCCATGGCACCAAAATTCAGCACCAGCGGAATCAGGTTGGGCACGAGCGCCAGCAGACCGGCATGCCAGGAAGTGTACAGAAAACTGAAGAGCAGGAAGATGACCACGAGGATCAGGCCGAGTGACACAAGCTCGCCTGAAATCAGCGATTCGGCAGAACGGCTGATGAGCAGGTCACGCCCGGTAATCTCGACCTTTGCCTTGTCCGCAAAGATGGCCGGGAGGATGACCGCGAGTGCATCGGCCGCGGCGTTGACCCGGGCAGAATCGGGAACATTGTGGCGTACCTGGATGCGCGCCACGCTGAAATCCTCCGAGACGAATGCCTCCAGCTCACTGCGGGGCATGCTTGAGAGATAGAGGTCAAAATCCTGCTGTGTGGTGGGTATGACATGGAAATCAGGGTCGCCTGCATGCATTTCGCGATGCATGAGAGCCATCAAATCGGCGAGTGAGAGCGTCTTGTCATGGATCTTCTGATCCTCGATGACGGCCTGCGCGCGCGCGATGCCCGACAGGCCCTCCACCGTGCGAAACCATCCGGGTGTGCCGGCTCGCATCACGACGCTGAAGCCCTTCAAGCCGGCCAGGTCCCGGTGAACCTGGTCTGCATCCCCTACAAATCCATGATCGGCGTGGAAATACGCCATGGGGTCATTGTCAGCCTTCAGCCCTGGTATTTGCAGCCCGGCAATCAGCAGCAGAAGCGCGAAGGCGGCGATGACCAGACGCGGATATCCACCGCTCAGTTTCTCGATCAGGCGCACCACTGCGCCGACGACACCCCGCGGGACCTCGTCCGAGATGCCGAGCGGATTCGTGCGCGGCCCCATCAGGTGCAACAGCAATGGCAGGGCCGCAACGGTTATCACCAGATTGGCGGCCATCGCGAAAGACGCGGCCACCGCAAACTCCCGAATCATCGGCACGTTCGAGATCACGTTTGAAGCAAAGCCCAGAGCCGTGGTGAGGGAAGTGATGAGAATCGCGGTGCCTGTATGGTGCGCCATGTGGCGTATGGCACGGGTTCTCGCGTCTTGAGGCGGTGGTTCCAGGCCTTCGTAATAGTTCGCGACGAGGTGCACGTCTTCCACTGATCCCACGACGATGATCAGCGCTGGCAGGATGGCCGTGAGCAGGGTTATCGGGATATCCATGGCGGCCATGAAACCCAACGTCCACAGAATCGTCAGGCCGGCGGTAACGAGCGGAATCGGCAGGATGCGTGTGGAACGCAGGAAGAGGGTGACCGTGCACACGAGGATCATCACCGACAGCGGCGTGAGCCTGCGCAGATCCTTTCCGAGACCTGCCTCAATCTCGGCACTGAGGCGGGGCCAACCCAGCTGGAAAACCTGTTGGAACTGTCCACGCAGGGGCGCGATGGCATCCTCAATTGCCGCGTGCATCTTCAATTCATGCAGGGGATCCTCCGGTCTGGGTGCGTACGCAAGCGCAATGCTTGTGGCGTTGCCATCGGGGGACACGAACAGATCCCGAATCAAGGGCCCGTAGAGTGCATCCTCCCTGGCCGTGGCCAGGGCCTCGGGTATCTTCGGTACGATATCGATGAGCGGACCTGCATCCACATAACGCGACTTGTCCCGGATGCTGGTTGCTCCGAGCAACGTGCGCACAGAGCTTACACCGGGGATTTCTTCCAGTTTGAAGCCGAGATCCTGAATGGCCTTCAGGTGCTCGGTGGTCCAGAGCGTTTCGGCCCGCAGATAGACGAGCACGCCCTGATCCGCGCCAAAATCGCGCTCCATGGCGCGTAGGGTTTCCCAGCCTTCTGCGTCCTCGCCAATCAGGCGCTCATCGCTGCGGTCGAGACGCAGATCTGGCAGCTTCCAGCCTGCAAGAAGACTTCCTGCAATCAACAGCAGACAGGCAAACCACCGACCTACGTGCCCCGGTGCCAACAGTCTTTCAACCATCTGGGACTCCTTCAGGCGAGCGCCACGGGCAGTGATTCAGTCGCATGGTCAGGGGCCGGCTCGTTGGGCGCAAGGGAAATCGGTTGGTGCGGGTTACACCGGAACGGTCCGCAGTGGCCAAGTCTCGCATGGACTGGGAAGGCAGATTATGCTCGCACGGCTGCCGGCGTCTCGCGTCCTGGCAGCCTTTCCCGCCGCCCGCCGCCCGCCGCCCGCCGCTCGGGCTGCGCGGCGGGACATTACTGACCACCCTGTCGTCCTCGGAGGCTCCCCTTGAAATCCTTGTCTTTGTTGCTGAGCTGTCTGTTTGTGTCCGTCGCCCATGGCGCCGATCTGCTGCCCTGCGCGGATGACCCCGGTCCACGCGTTGCGGTCGAAAATTTCATGCACGCCATGAAGTCCCGGGACTTCAGCGAGGCCTACAAGCACGTCACCGCAAACATGACCGACGCCCGACCGGTCGGTGAATGGGCCGCCCTCCAGAAGACGATGTTCGACCGCGGTGGCGTGAGAATCGGCGCTATCGATGTGCGAGCGGCACGGCGCGATCTCAATGCCGATGGCAGTTGCGCCCCTGCCGCGAGCGTGCCCAATGTGCTCCACGCGAGTGACGTACTCAACACGCAGAGCAGCACCGAGTTCGAGGTTTACCGGGTCGTCCTGCAGGATGGAGCCTGGAAGATCGATGCTCAGGAGACCCTGTTCGAACAGGCGCGCATCCTCGAATATTTTCCGGGCGATAAGGTACCGGAGTTCGGACAAACCCGCCGGTCAGGACTGCCCGGCTGGATCCGAATTCCCGAAGACCTCGGCACTGCTGAGCCGAAAAAAGGCGCGGCCCCCGCCCGACCATGACGTGATCGCACGCTGCAGGCGAAAAGGCGCGCGGATCAACGCGAAAGTGGCCGCGCCGCATGACCCGGGACTTGCCACACGAGGCGCAGCTCATTCACGCTGCCGACAATACCCCCGGTGTATTCGACCTTGAAACCCGGCGCCACCTGGAAATCGGGAATACGTGCGAGCCACTCTTCAAGCAGGATACGAACCTCCGTTCGCGCCAGGTGAGCTCCCGGGCAGGTATGTGAGCCGCTGCCAAAGCTGGAATGCCGCGCCTCGCCACGCTCAAAGTCCACATGGAAAGGGTTCGCATTTTCGGTCTCATCGAGCCCGTGGAGTGGCGTGGGTGCGACCACCATTTCACCTTGCTTGAGCTTCACGCCTTCGAATTCCATGTCCGTGCGCACTTCGCGCCCGACCACGACCAGAGGAAAGCGTCTCGCCAATTCATTGGTGGCGAGACGGATTCGCTCAGGTGCGGACGCTAGCATCGCCCTCTCACCCGGATTCTCCGCGAGAAACAGCATCACGAAACCCATGAAGTTGACGACCGTGTCCAGACCTCCTACCAGAACCTGGATGCAGAGATTGGCCGCTTCGTCGTCCGTCAGCGCCCTGCCGTTCACTTCTCCATTGATCATCCGGCTGAGCATGTCGGCGCCTTCGCCGCCCCGTCGTGCGGTCACCACCGGCGCAATGTACTCATGAAAAAGCTGGCGCACCTGCGGAAACGTCAGTGAGCCATCCGGGCGCGTAAATTGATCAGCGAGATACTTCAGACGGGGCATATCCCCTTCCGGAAGGTCGACGATCTGCATGAAGATCCGGATCGGGAGCTGCTCTGCAAAGTCGTGGGTGAAGTTGCACTGGCCCTGTGCCTGAAATCCCTCGATCAGACTGACCGTGAGGGCGCGAATGCGATCTTCGACCCGGGTAACCGCCTGGGGCGAGAGCCCACTCGTGAGCAGCTTGCGGAACGGCGCGTGTTTGGGCGGATCGAGCGACAAAGGCAGCAGTCGATAGGCAACACCTGCCGTTTCCTTGGGCACCAGCACAGTGTGGCTGGAGAAGCAGGAGTAGTCGGAGAGCACCCGTTCTACCAGGCGACCTCGCAGGACCAACCAGTGACCTCCGTTGCGCGGCGTCCAGATCACATCAGGGACGTCGCTGTCCTGCAGGGCTTTCCATGAATGATGAAAGTCGAGTCCCTCGCGCAGCGGCTGGTAGATATCGAAGTCGCGGATCCTGTCGTGAGCGATGTGGGAGGGAATCTGCATGTGGACGCCTCAGCGGTTGATGCGCAGATCGCCGGTGACGGGATCCAGCATGACTGTGAAAGTCAGGGTGGCTTCGACCTGTCCTGCAGCTGCGCCGTCAGGTATCGCGCGCGCTGCCTGGAACAGCAAGTCGTCAATGATTTCCCGGGCAAAACTTTCGAGCGCAGCTGCCGCGACGGTGCAGCGTCGCTCGCCCGAAGGAATCTGGACCAGAATGCTTCTCATGTTGGAACCCCAAGGTCATCGATAGCCGTCGTGATACGCCGGATCATCTCCAGGCTGACCACGACGGGTTGCATGTCCGGCATGGTCGGTGGGTGGCAAAGCGTCGGCGTCCACATGAGCAGGGCCGCTGGCAATTGTCGTCGATAATGATGCCAGGCCGTTTCCAGAGGTATGTCTGGTCCACCGGCAGCGGCTAGCGCCTGCAGGTAGCGAGCCAGGAGATCCTGCTCCCACTGCCGCCGGGACAATGGATCAAGCATCGAGGAAAGTGCGTAGGCCAGATCACGGGACCAGTGGCCCTGTGCGATGCACTGCCAGTCACAAAGACCAGGGCGGCCCTCCGCGGTGAGATACCAGTTGCCGGGATGTACATCCGAGTGGATCACGCTGCGCGGCCCTTCCGCGTGTTCAGCAAGGCTGTCTTCCGCAGCCGGCCACAGACGGTCGCGGGCCGCATACACCGCCGGAGGAATGAGATGCCTTGCCTCCTCCATCGCCTGCTCATGCCCTGCGCGCGTGCCCGTCGCTGCCAGGGCGCTGAAAAATTTTTCATAGCGGGGAATCCAGCTGAACTGGGTGACGAGACGGGCATCGCCATGGAGGGTGCCGTGCAGGCATGCAAGCGTTTCCAGTGCCGCTTCGATCTGCCGATGCGTGAAGGTTGTCCGGTAATCGCAGAATTGCGCGGCCCGCGTCTCCACCAGGTCTTCAAAAAGATGCAGAGAGCGACCACTCACCCGGTCGAACGAGGAGCGCCGATGCGCCGGCAGTTCAATCGGGAGCAATGGTGCGAGCTCGGTGAAGAAGCGTGCCTCCTGCCCGGCAGAAGTCCCTGACGTGAGCCGCGTCAGCACATCTGGTGTGGTTTTGGCGAAAAAACGGGTGACGAGCCCTGCCACTGTGCCCGCGGTGTTGTAGGTCACCAGAATTCGCTTGCGCACGCTGGAGCCCGTGCTGGCCGTCGACACAGTCACCCGACTGATGGCCGCTCCGGGCGTTTTGTCGCAGAGCACCCGAGTCAGCCACTCAGGAGTCAATGCCTCCGCACACCATGGAACTTCATCGGAGGTTCGGCAAACAGGATTGAGCAAGTGATCACGCAGGGTATGCGCGGATAAGCGTGCACGGCTGCCCAACTCCACTTCGCCGCTCAACGCCTGAGTCTCAGGACAGCGACATCTTCATCGAGCCACCTGGGCCTACGCGCATCGACGATGGCGGCCGGCCGAAGCGCGCCCGGAAACGCTTGCTGAAATGCGTCGGGTCCTGGAACCCGAACTCCAGGGCGATCTCCGTGATGGTGGCCGAGGACCATGCCGGAGCGCTCAAGGCCTCGCGGCAGGCTTCCAGCCGCGCCTCAATGATGGCTTCGTGAACCGATGTGCCAGCCTCGCGCGCCAGTGAGAACAGATAGCTTGTGGACAGACCGAGGCGCGCTGCAATCAGCCGTGGTGACAACTGCGGGTTGCGCAGCTCACTGCGAATGATTTCGCGCACTGCAGGCAGATGCGCCTGGCGCGTTCCACGCCGGTGGCCCGGTTGGTCGGGAAACACGGCTTCAATGAGTTTTCCAAAGAGCTTCGGGAGCGGGGTTGCCCCTTCCCGCGAGAGCGCCTTGCGCTCGCGCCACGCACACTGCATCAAATCCCGTAGAACGCTGGGCGTGCCCGGTGTCACTTGCACGGGAACCGTACACCGCTGTTCCAGATGAGAGGCTTCGGCCCGCAGGCGCGGAGCGGGGAAAACTATGGAAAGCAGCTGGGCGAGCCCGCTCTGCTCTGCGCGCAAGGGGTGGGAGGCATCCATCAGCACCATGCTGCCTGCAGCACACTCAGCCGACTGGCCGGCCTGCTCAAATTGGAAGGCTCCGCGCTCGACGTAGGTGAGCAGCACGTGCCCATTGCTCACGGGCGCGGGATCCCGGGGGATATAGGCCCTTATCGCGCCCTCGGCGAAGATGCGTGTTACGCGGAGTTCGCCGCAAGGCGCATCCTCGACAGCCCAACGGTGACGTTCACCACGGCTCGCTGAGCTCACCCGCATCGGGGCATAGGCCCTGACGATGGCACCCTCGTAGCCTTCAATGCCGCGGTGCAATGCGCGCAACGTTTCCTGTGCTTGCATGTCTGTCCTCTCTTGCCGGCGTGCCGCCGGGCTTGTGCATCGCACCAAGCAGTGGTCGTGGAAGAGTAGCTGCAGCCATCAAACAGCATAGCGCGAGACAGGCGGATTAGCAGCGCCCGCTCTATGGTGACGGCACAAACCATTGTCGGGGGAGATGTCCGTGTCGCCACAGGCCCAATATGATCTGGTTATCCGCGGTGGACGTGTTGTGGACGGCACCCGCATGCCCGCCTTCGTCGGGGATGTCGCCATCAAGGACGGAAAAGTCGCGGCGCTCGGCCGGGTCTCTGGTCAAGGCACCCGGGAGATAGATGCCCGCGGCCTCGTCGTCGCGCCCGGCTTCATCGATGTGCACACGCATTACGACGCGCAGCTCAACTGGGATCCCTATGCCAGCCAGAGCTGCTGGCACGGCATTACCAGTATTGTGGTCGCCGCCTGCGGCTTCGGCTTCTCTCCCTGCAAGCCGGAAGATCGTGAGCGCGCCATGCAACGAATGACCCGAGTCGAAGCGATTCCCTATGAATCAATGAAGCAGGGGATGCGCTGGGACTGGGTGAGCCAGCGTGACTATCTGGAATCACTCGAGCGTGCGGGACTTGGAGTGAATGTCGCAAGCTACATCCCGCAATCTCCGATTCGCGCCTGGGTGTTGGGGGAAGACGATACGCGCCGCGAAAAGGTCACGCCGGAAGAGCTTGAGCAGATGAAGGAACTGGTGCGAGAAGGGTATCGCGCCGGTGCCTTGGGGCTGTCCACCGATCTCAACCTCATCGATCGCGATTTCGACGGCTCCAAGTTGCCAAGCCTGATCGCGTCCTCCGAGGAAACCGAGGCGCTGATCGGCATCGCGCAGGAATTCAATGTCGGATCGATCGAAGTCACACCCGAGTCTCTGCATCTCGGACCTGACGAGGCGACGATGCTGGAGCGCTGGGCAGAAATCAGCGGCCGGCCGGTCTATTACAACGCGATCCTCCAGGTTCACCATCTGCCCGGGCAGTGGAAAGAAGCGTTGCACCGGCTCGAAGACATGAATACGCGACATCGCATTTTCGCCCTTGGCAACACTCATCGTATCGAATCCCTCTTCAATCTCGTGGATTACAACCTCTTCGATGACATGCCCGCGTGGAATGCCGCGCTCGCCTGTCCCATGGAACAGCGCCTCGCCAACCTGCGCAATCCTGAAATTCGCGCCAAGCTTCAGCACGACCTCGATCACTACACCAACCGTCTGTGGGCTGGGAACTGGGAGAGGATGAAGATCTTTGACTCTAGCCAGGCAGAGTACAAAGGCCGCTATGTGGGCGAGATCGCGCGCTGCAAGGGCATGAATCCGCTGGACATGTTCTGCGAAATTGCGCTGGGAGAGGAACTGCGCACGCTGTTCCTGATCGAGGATCTGAACAACTCGGTGGATGAAGCGGTGGGAGAGATCGTCAGCCACCCGTTCGTGATCCCGGGGCTTTCGGACGGTGGCGCTCACACCCAATTCCTTTGCCTTGGCAAGTATCCGACGGTGATGCTCACCAAATGGGTCAGGGACGAGAAGAAGCTCACGCTGGAAGAGGCACATTGGCGGCTGTCCCACATGTCGGCAGCTGCCATCGGCCTCGAAGGTATCGGTACCCTGCAGCCCGGAATGCCTGCGGATATCGTGGTCTATGATCTGGAAGCACTGAAGATCACGCCCTCGGAGCCGGTCTACGAGGACATCATCGGGGGTGGCAAACGGCTCATCCAGAAGGCGGATGGCTATCGCTACATCATCGTCAACGGGGTGCCCACGTTCGAGGACGGGGAATGCACAGGTGCATTGCCGGGCCGTGTGCTGCGCACGTCGGCCTACGTGCCACGTGACCAGGTCTGAGGGCATGACCATGACAAGCAATCGCTGCCCCTACTCCGGAAAGCCCCTGAACGAGATAAGCCTGCTTGATGAGCAGGTACTCAACGATCCCTGGGAGCTCTACGCACGGCTGCAGCAGGAGTGTCCGGTGTATCGAATGCCGGAAACGGGCATTCACGTGGTCAGTCGCTACGAAGACATCATGGAAGTGATGCGCGATACGACTACTTACTCGAATGTGATTCTGGCTATGGAGGCCCTGCAGGGGGACAACGGCAGACGTTACCAGCAGATGCTGGCAGAAAAGGGCTGGGCTCACGTACACGTTCTGCACCGCACGGATCCGCCGAAACACGTGACGCACAGGCGGCTTGTCGATCGGGTGTTTACTGCCGAGCGCGTGCGCTCGCTGGTACCGCAGGTTGAAGCCCTCGCAAATGAGCTCGTTGATCGTTTCATCGCAAAGGGGGAGTGCGAGCTCATCAAGGACTTCGCGCTGCCGCTGCCCGGAATGATCCTTGGCGAGCAGCTCGGACTGGACAAGAATGACTTTGCGCGTTTCCAGCGCTGGGCGCTTGCAATGCTTGCTACCAGCAACGAGATCATGAGCGAGGAAAGACTCAGGGAGGTTGCGGACATCGAGCTCGATGCGCAGCATTATCTGGCGGAAATATTCGAGGCGCGGCGTCGGCAACCCACCGGAGATCTCATTTCGGATCTGGTCCATGCTGCGCGTGAGGGCGAGGAGCCCTTCACCATGCACGAGCTGCAGAATCTCCTGAACCAGCTCATCACCGGCGGCTATGAAACGACCACCAGCGCCATTGCACACGGGCTATGGCTCCTGATACAGCACCCTGACCAATACCAGAAGCTCCGCGCGAATCCAGGTCTTCTGCGGCGGTACGTAGAAGAAGTCTTGCGCATCGAAAGCCCCGTGCAGGGCATCATGCGACATGTGACACGGGATACCGAACTCTCCGGAGTGCCCCTGAAACAGGGTGATACGCTGATTGTCCGGTTCGGCGCCGCAAATCAGGATCCGGAGAAATTTCCGGAACCGCGTCGGTTCGACATCGAACGCCCGAATTCCGCATTTCACCTTGCGTTTGGCACCGGTGTGCACGTCTGTCTCGGGCAGCAACTGGCCAGACAGGAGATTTTCACCGGCACCAAGGTGTTGCTGGATCGTCTTGAGAACTTCGCGCTGAGCGGGCCCTTGCCAGAGCCACCGCATGTCTACAGCTTGAACTTCCGGCCACTGAAAGCGCTGCCCATCAAGTTCACGCCGCGCGCCGCCTGAGCGTGCTGGCCGAGGCGAGCGGCCGCAAGGGAGCTGAACGGTACCGTCTGTCGGGCGGCGCCATTGCTCAGGCTTTCAGCGTATCCATCAGCGGCTGCACCGTAGTGGCATCGAAGTAGTCACTCCAGCGCACAATAAGGCCACTGCGGACCTCAAAGACGCCGGCCACCGGCAGCTCGACGTGAACGGTGCCGCGTACCCAGGTCTCCATGCGGGCGTTCATCACGTTCACCCCGTCGCTCACGGTCTGGCTGATGTCCATGCCGCGCAGCGCATTCCCGGGGCCATGCACCAGGGGATCGAGAATCTTCCGAACCTCCGCATGCCCCGTCACCGGTGCCCACGGCATGTTGTGATACACCACCTCGGGGCTGAGGTAGGAACAGGTCTTGGCCATGTCGCCCAGCAGCAGTGAGTTGCAGAAGTCAGTGACAAGCCGTGCAGCGCTGTCGCTCATGAAGGGATCTCCGGTTGCAGACCGGGACTACGTTACCCCAAGGTAGCAGACCCTGCACCTCCGGCCCCGGTGAGCGCAGCGCTCGAGTGTCTCGCGAACGGCCCCGGAGTGAGCCGGCGGCGATGGAGCTCCTCTCCCTTCACGGGAAGCCAGGTCGCTCGGGAAAGGCGTGGATTCCTTGCCGAGCCGCGGTGTTTCGTGGGATGAATACGCACTGATGAGAGGCAACAGGAGCCCCCCGTGCCCAATCGAGGCTTGCGGTGAAACGCTTGAACGCTACCGCTAAAACGGCGCCGAATCGCGGTGAATTCCTGGCAGCCCTGTCCGCGCTGATTGGCGCCACTGCTGTGGTCACAGAGGCGTCTGCCATGGCACCCCATGCCGAAGACTGGCGCAAACGCTATCGGGGTGTTCCGCTGGCGGTGGTTTTTCCGGCAAGTACCGAGGAGACCGCAACCGTGGTCCGCCTGGCTGGCGAATACGGCATAGGACTTGTGCCCCAGGGCGGGAATACCGGGCTTTCCGGTGGGGCAACCCCGGATGATTCGGGCGGACAGGTCATCCTCTCCCTCTCGCGCATGCGCGCATCGCGCGCACTCGATGCAGTCAATTGCACGATGACGGTGGAGGCTGGCATGACGCTCGCGGAAGTGCAGATGCTGGCAGAATCCAGCGGCCTGCTCTTTCCTCTGAGTCTGGGCGCGGAGGGCACAGCCACCATTGGCGGCAATCTCGCGACAAATGCTGGCGGCACGGCGGTGCTCCGCTATGGCAATGCGCGCGAGCTATGTCTTGGGCTCGAGGTCGTGACCGCGCAGGGCGAGATCTGGAACGGGTTGCGGGGACTACGCAAGGACAACACAGGCTACGATCTCCGCGATCTCTTCATCGGCAGCGAGGGCACACTCGGCATCATCACCGCGGCAGTGCTCAAACTCTTTCCGCGGCCAGCCGCCACCACCACGGCGCTCGCGCGCGTGGCCTCCCCGGCTGCAGCGCTGGAGCTGCTGCAGCTTGTCCAGCAGCGTGCAGGGGCGATGCTCACGGGCTTCGAGTACATGGCGGCCATGAGCACCCGGCTGGTCACCATGCATCTGGAAGAAGTGGCCAGACCCTGCGCGCAGATCATCGGCGTTCAGGAGGGGCAAGCCCCGGGACCCGCCGACAGTGTACTCATCGAGCTTGCGCACCCTG
>JAURMM010000079.1 GCA_030830685.1 Gammaproteobacteria bacterium
ATGCTGGGTGCCGCGCGTGAATCGGATGTACCCATGCCGCTGACTGCGCTTACCCGGCAGCTCCTGCAGATGATGGTGGGCGAAGGTCACGGTGAGGAGGATTACATGGCGCTCATCAAGCTCGCGGAAAGTCAGGCCGGCTTGTCGTCCGCGCGCACAGACTGAGCCAAACCGCATGCCGATCTCATCTCGCGAATCCCGCATCCTGATCATCGGTGGATCGATTGCCGGACTCACGCTCGGCAATCTCCTGCATCGCAACGGGTTCGATGTTCACATCTTCGAGCGTACCCCTGGCCACATGGAGGGACGTGGCGCAGGAATCACCATGCTACCGGGGCTGATCGAGGGCCTGCAGGCCGCCGGCGCAGACGTGACAGAAGCGGAACTGGGTGTGCATCTTCCCGTGCGAATTGCACTTGGAAATCAAGGAGACATTCTCGCCGAACGCACGTTCCCACAGACCATGACCACCTGGAAAAGGCTCTACGATGCATTGCGTGGGGTGTTTCCGGCGGACCGCTATCACGACGACAAGACCGTGCAGCGCGTTGAACAGAACGAGGCTCGGGTCACCGCTTTCTTCACGGACGGGACCGAACTCCATGGCGATCTCCTCGTGGCCGCCGATGGGTTGCGTTCGGCTGTGCGTACGCAGCTGATGCCGGAAGTAAAGCCTGTTTACCCCGGATACATTGCATGGCGGTGTCTGGCAGATGAAAGTGCACTCTCGAGTGCTACCCACGCCACTCTCTTCAACCGTTACGCTGTGTGGTTCGCACCGGGGCAGCAGGGGATTGGTTACGCTGTGCCTGGCCCTGACCACGCATTGGTGCCGGGAAAACGCCAGTACAACATGGTGTGGTATCAACCCGTGCCAGAGGCAGGCCTTGCAAGACTGCTCACGGATGATGACGGGCATTACCATCCCAACGGCATCCCGCCCACGGCGCTTTCGCGAACAGTGCTGGCGGAGATGATGGCACGGGCTACAGACCTGCTGCCACCGCAGATTGCCGAAGTGACACGCGTAGCGCGAACGCGCTTCTTCCAGCCCATCCTCGATCTGCAGTCCCCGCGCCTTGTGCACGGGCGAATCGTGGTCATCGGGGATGCAGCGTTCACCGCGAGACCGCATGTAGCGGCAGGCGTACCCAAGGCCACGGGCGATGCGCTGGCACTCGCCAAAGCCATCCACGGGAACCGGGGGGATTACCCAGCGTGCCTGCAGGCATTCGAGCACACAAGGCTACGAGTGGGGCGCACCATGGTTGGCCGCGGACAATATCTCGGAGCCTACATGGAGGCACAACTGAAGTCCGAGGCTGAACGATTGGCAGCGGAGACCGCGCGCGACCCGGAGCGCGTGATGCTGGAGACAGCTGCACCTTTTGATTACGGCGAAGGGCTGGCGGACTATCACGCCCGGAATTGATGGGACGAGAACGCAACGCCTAGACTGAGACATACTTCATCACACGCCGCAGGCCACCCATGACCCAGTACCGCAACCCCGAAGCCATCGCTGAAACAGACTGGCTGGAAACCCACCTGGAAGATCCTTCCCTGCGTCTTTTCGACTGCACAGTGCACCTGCTGTACGACGAAGCGCCGCCCGGCCAGCCCTACAAGGTCAAGAGTGGCCGAGAAGACTACGATCGCGCGCATATTCCCGGCGCCGACTTTCTCGATCTGCAAGGCGAGCTCTCGGACAACAACTCACCTTTGAATTTCACGCTGCCTTCAACGGCGCATTTCGCGGCGGCCATGGAGCGACATGGTGTGGGTGAAGGCACGCGCGTGGTGCTGTATTCATCCTCCAGTCCGCAGTGGGCCACCCGTATCTGGTGGATGCTGCGTGCCTTCGGTTTCGACAATGCGGCGCTGCTGAACGGCGGGTTCCAGAAATGGAAAGCGGAGGGGAGGGCGGTTTCTGCCGGCCCTGCGGCTACGAGGCCACCCGGAAAATTCACGCCTGCGCCAAGAGCTGGCCTCTTCACCGACAAGGAGGAGGTGCTGGCCGCAATCGGATCCCCCAAGGCTTGCACGCTCAATGCGCTGCCGCCTGAGCTCCATCGCGGAGAGAATGGACGTTATGGCCGGCCGGGCAGGATTCCGGGCAGCGTAAATGTTCCTGCCGCCCGCCTGCTTGATCCTGAAAAGAACACTTTTCGTCCGGCTGACGAGGCCGCCGAGGTCTTCAAAGCCAACGGCATTCAAGACAAGACCGGGCGCGTCATCGTGTATTGCGGCGGGGGAATTGCCGCCACGCTCGATGCCTTCCTGCTGCATCAACTCGGTTACGAGAACATCACGGTCTACGACGCCTCCATGAGCCAATGGGCCAAGGATGCGTCCCTACCGATAGAGACCGGTTGAGTCTCCCCGGATGACCCGGGGAGCCGTCGGCTGAAAGGGGAAAATCAGACCCCTTCCACTACGCGCAAGTCGCGCGTCACGCCATCTCCCAGCGCCGCGAGGGCAGCCTGGTAGCCCGGGCTGTCGTGGCAGGCGATGGCTTTTTCCAGAGATTCAAACTCAACGATCACGGTACGCTGCAAAATCCCGGCCTCGTAGGCCTTGGCGGCCATGCCGCGGGCGATGAACTTGCCACCGGCCTCTTGTACTGCGGGCAGGGCGAGCTTGGCGTAGGCTGCCAGTTTGTTTTCGTCGTGAACGGCGTGATAGGCGCTGATCCAGTAGGCCTTGGGCATGGTAGGACTCCCCTTGATAGTCATAGTTGTTGCAGAAGTGCCAAGCATAGCGGGCATGATGTGATGAAGCCAAAGGAGTAGCGCTGCCCTGTGGCACTGATATTGCTGCGTTCATCCCAGATGGGTAACGAGGAGAACGGCTGTGGAACTGCGCATGTATCGGAGCCTTTGGGGCGCGGGCGAGGACTTCGGTGAGATCGCTGGCGCGGCGCGCGCCGCTGGCTTCCACGGACTTGAAGGGGGTCTTCCACAGGAAGCTCCGGCAATGCGCACCTTTGCCCGGGCGCTTGCCGACCACGAGCTGGAATGGATTGCGGAGATCTGCACCGGTGGCACCAACGGCGCCTGGTGGATTCCGGAGAGGCGCGCGAGTGTGGAACAGCATCTGCAGGATCTCGGTCGAGGTTTCCAGCGTATCCGAAGTAGTGGGCTCGAACCACGGCTCGTGAATTGCATGGGTGGGCTGGATGCGTGGCCGCTTGGTGCGAGCGTCGAGTTCTTCGGTCGCGCAATGGAGCAGGCCGCTGCGGCTGGCTTCACCATCGCTTTCGAGACCCACCGCTCACGCTCGCTCTTCTCGCCGTGGGCTACGCTTGCCATCGTGGAGGCTCTACCGGATCTGCGCCTCACCTGTGATTTCAGCCATTGGTGCGTTGTTGCGGAACGCCTGATTGACGAAGAAACGGAAGTGCTCGAGGCGGTCTATCCGCGTGCGCTTCATATCCAGTGTCGAGTCGGCTACGCCCAGGGGCCGCAGGTACCCCACCCGGAGGCTCCAGAATATGCCTCTGAGCTGGCGGCCCACCAGCGTTGGTGGACACGCATCTGGAATGCCCAAAGGGAACGTGGCTTGGCTGTTTGCACGATGACGCCGGAATTCGGCCCCGATGGTTATCTGCAGTGTCTGGCCTCCGGCATCGACCCTGTGGATCACCTCTGGAACATCAATCGCTGGATGGCCTCCACGGAGCGCGCGCGCTTTGCACGCTGGTGTGCAGAGGCCAGTCCAGAGCGGCACACTTGAAGCCGGTGGTCGAACTTGCGGGCAGCGTGTCTCGACCTCAACCGTCAAAGCAGTCCTTCACGAGAGCTTGAGAGTGTTGGCCGCTCCAACTACTGTTTCCGGAACTCGCTTGCTGCAACACCCAGAACGGAGACGCTCATGCCACGCCGCTTCGTCGACCTGTCCATCTTTCTGGAGAATGACGTCCTGAGTGACCCCCCGGCGTTCGCACCCAGAATCGAGTACTTTACCCATCAGGATTCCTTCACGCAGATTGCTCCGTTCTTTCCGGGGCTCAGAAAAGAAGACCTGCCGGATGGCGAAGGCTGGGCGGTAGAGATGATCCAGCTGAGCACGCATAACGGTACCCATCTTGATGCGCCCTACCATTTTCACAGCACCATGGACGGTGCGCTGGGCGACAGAAAGCGCGCCATTGCCATTGATGAAGTCCCGCTGGAGTGGTGCTTCCAGCCTGGCGTGAAGCTCGATTTCAGACACTATGCAGATGGCTACGTGGTTACGGCGAGCGATGTGGAGGCAGAGCTGGCGCGTATCGGTCATACGCTGCAGCCGCTGGAGATCGTTGTCATCAACACGCGCGCAGGTTCGCGCTATGGAGAGCCGGACTATGTGAGTTCCGGCTGCGGAATGGGTTATGAAGCTACCCGTTTTCTGCTGGATCGTGGTGTGCGCCTCACAGGCACTGATGCCTGGAGCTGGGATGCACCTTTCGTGCATACGGCAGGTAAATACCGGGAAACCGGAGACGCCTCAATCATCTGGGAGGGTCACAAAGCCGGGCGGGATATCGGTTACTGTCACCTTGAAAAGCTGCACAACCTGGAGTCCTTGCCGGCAAGCGGCTTCTATATCAGCTGCTTTCCGCACAAGATACGTGGCGCCTCGGCAGGGTGGACCCGGGCGGTGGCCATTTTTGATGACGCCTTGATGGCGACCTGAGAACAGCGTGCCCCGGAGCGCATTGCCGAGGGGTGCGATGCTCCGGTGATCAGTAGAAGTAATACACCGCCACTTCCAGGACATGGAAGTTTTCTTCATCACCTATCGCCTCGATGGCCCCGTCACAGGGAAACATCATCGCCACGGCCCCTGTCACGAACACCTGCGAGCTGACCCACCAATCGGCATACACGTTGATTTCATCGCTGAAGGCGCGGTCAGTCACGGGCGTGCCGAGATAATTCGATTCCGCCAGACGGAAAGATCCACCAATCGCACCTACCACGAGATTCTCGCGCGGAGTCGCCGCGAGATGCACGAGATGATTGCGCTGGTTGTTGTTGAAGAGCAGCCATCCCCCGGTGACTTCGCCCTGGAACCAGGTTCCCCAGCCGCGCACATCGTAGCCATAGAAGAGCGGGTCGTAGTCCCGGCGCAGCTCGTCCGCGGAGTTTGCATCGCCGGAGAAATATGCATGGCGGTAGCTGAGCCGTGGAGACCACGGCAAATCGAAATGGTAGGTCGTTTCCGCGTACCACGCGCTTGCTTCAAAGGCGCCATAGCGACCCTCTCCCCGCTGCAGCGTGGCCTCACCCCAGAGCGCGATCTGTGGCGCCCATGGCAGGCGGTAGTCGTTGATGCGCACGGAGGAAACTTCCATTCCATCGCGCGCGAGGAATGCGGTGGGGGCATCTGCATCAAGGATTTGAAAATGCAGCAGGCCAAGATGGCCCTGCTTTTCGAAACGGTATTCTAGATTGGCGCCGGCGAATGCAGGTTCTTCGTTGTCCGGATCTGCTTCCAGAAAAAACAGATCGGCATGCACCGCGCGATAGTCGACGCGGGCCAGAAGGGTGCGCTGGAAGGCCTGGCGCGGCACCAGCCATACGCCGCCATCGTCCCCGGCATCGAAGTTGCCGTCATCGATGATGAAGCCGTCGCCGATGTTGAGTGCCTGCCGTCCAAGCGAAAGATCGATTACGGGCCGTGATACATCGTCCTCCGGATTACCTGAGCGCCAGCCAAGCACCAAGGTCTCCACATCCCACTGACCGTCACCACCGGTGGTGAAGCCGGTAGGGTCGCCATCCCCGAAAGTAATCGCGCCTACAGCGGAGACCTCGCCATACCACTGGCCTGCGGTGCCTCTCACGATGGGTTGGAGAAACATCTCACCCCAGGTTGGGTCGCTATCGAAAGTGCCAGAGCTGCGGTCGAATCTGCCGCGGCCGAGGTTTGCACCCTCCATCGTCACCCCGACCATGGCCGCGTTCACCCGCGCGCTGATCTCGCTGTTCGGGCCAGGCGCATGACGCCACTCGGCCTCCGCACAGGGCAGCATCAAGGCACTGGCGAGTGCCGCAGCGCAGGAACGAAGCCAGGGCGCACACAGGCTGCTCTGGTTTCTGCATGTTGGGGAAGATGGTTGCTGAGCGCTCATCGGCGCTGGAGGATACCGCGTCGCGCGGTCTCGCTGGAACTTCCGGGCTTGGGCAGAGCACCGAAAAAAGCGTATTACCAACCGCAGACTCAATGTCCCCGACGGGACTAAGATGGACGGTAGGTGAACGGGAGGCCACATGAGCGGCAACATCGAGCAAGTGATTCGGGGTGGGGTCAATGCCGGCATCAAGGGGATTGCACAGCTCAGCAATGCCCTGCGCTCCCGCAGCGGGGAGCATCCCTACCTGGTGGGCATCCACGCCCCGCTCCGTGAGGAGCACACCCTGACCAATCTGCGCGTGACGGGCACGCTTCCGAACGACTTGAACGGCCGCTACCTGCGTATCGGCCCCAACCCGCTGGCGCCGGTCAATCCGGCCACTCATCACTGGTTCACGGGCGAAGGCATGGTCCACGGCGTGCGTCTTGGCGCCGGCACGGCCCAGTGGTACCGCAACCGGTGGATACGCAGCGCCGCGATCAGTGACTCGCTGGGTGAAGCGCCCGTGGCAGCGCCGGCGGGTCGCGCGCGTGGGCAGGTCAACACCAATGTGCTCGGTATTGCCGGCCGCACCTGGGCACTGGTCGAAGCGGGTGTCTCGCCGGTGCTGTTGTCGGATGAACTCGAGACCATGGCCTACGATCCCTTTGGCGGCTCGCTGCGCGGATCCTTTTCGGCGCATCCCCATCGCGACCCGGATACCGGGGAGCTGCACGCGATCTGCTATCGCGGTGATGTGCACGACATCGTCTGGCATACGGTCCTGAATGCAGCGGGTGAAGTGGTGCGCGAGCTCGCGATTCCGGTGAGTGACGGGCCGAGCATGCATGACTGCGCACTCACTAAACGCTACGTGCTGGTGTTCGATCTGCCGGTCACGTTCTCGTTCAAGATGGTGCTGGCCGGCCATCCCTTTCCCTACCGCTGGAACCCCGAGCATCCCGCCCGGGTGGGTCTGCTGCCGCGCAGTGGCGCCGCTGCCGATATCCGCTGGTACGAGGTCGACCCATGCTACGTGTTCCACCCCTGCAATGCGTTCGAAGACGAAGCCGGTGGAGTGACAGTGGATGTGGTGGCGCACGATCGCATGTTTGATGACAACTTCGATGGTCCGGACGGATCCCGTGCCACTTTTGAACGCTGGACCCTGGGCGCGACGGCCAGCAAGGTGCAGCGCCGCGTGATCGATGACGAGTCCCAGGAGTTCCCGCGATATGACGAGCGCCTGACCGGCAAGCCCTATCGCCATGCCTATGCGATGGCGATTGCCGCGCCGGGCGCAGGCCTCGTCAACGACACGCGCTTGTTCCACCACGATCTCGCGACAGGGCAGCGCGAGGTCCATGATTTTGGGCCGCGCCGGCACCCCGGCGAGTTTGTGTTTGTGCCGCGCCATGCGCAGGCCGGAGAGACCGAGGGCTGGCTCATCGGCCTGGTCGTCGACATGAACACCCAGACAACAGATCTTGCGGTGCTCGCAGCTGACGATTTCACCGCGCCGCCGGTGGCACTGGTGCATCTGCCGCATCGGGTGCCGCCCGGATTCCATGGGAACTGGGTGCCGGATGTTGGGGGGTGATGGAGTCGTTGGTCGGGCGTGAAGGTGCTGAAACTCCAACCCGCATGAAAAGGGTGCGCCGACGCCCGCACCGATAATCCCGATGAGCCGGTGCGCGCTACTACGCCAGCAAACGAACTGCCTCAGCGGCGATTGTCGCACCATGTTCCTGAACAAAGTGGCCACCTTCCGCAATCACCAACGGCGGCGGGCAGCCTTTGATGGAACCTCGCAAAGACTCCATCAGCGAGAGGTTGAAGACCGGATCCTGGGCACCAATAGCCATCATGGACCGGCCGCTCCATGCGGAACTCCAGAACGCCTGCGCCTGACGGGAGATCTCGGCCCCCTCGGACGTGGCATCACCGGGAACCAGCTCCGGAAACGCCCGAGTGGCTGCCCGATGCTCGGCAGTAGGGAAGGGCGCGTCATAAGCGCTGCATTCCTCGGCGCTCATTTGAGGATTGCCACGCGCAAACAGTCTGCCGATTGAGAAGTCCGGTTTATCGCGACACATGGCGCGCCACTGCACAAAGCCCTCTGGTAGCTCTGTCGTGCCGGTTGCCAACATCGTGTTCATCACGAGCAAGCCCCGATAGCGATGCGCCGCCGCCATGGGGAGCGTGAGCCCTAGCAGCCCACCCCAGTCCTGCACGACCAGGCAGATGTTGCGCAGGTCCAGATGTTCAACAAGTTCCAGCAGCACCTGCCGATGCCAGTGGAAGCTGTGCTGCTCCTGGTGCAAGGGTTTGTCGCTCTTGCCGAAACCGGGCATGTCTGGTGCGACTACCCGGTGGCCGGCGGCGAGGAACACCGGAATCATCAGCCTGTAGAGGTAACTCCACGCCGGATTACCGTGCAGGCAAAGCCAGGTGACGGGAGCGTCCGCCGGACCTTCGTCCAGATAATGCATCCGCATGCCGCCGAGACTCGCGAGGCTGTCCACGAAGTGCGGAGCCCAGGGATAGCCCGGCAGTCCTGAAAAAGCCTGGTCCGGCGTGCGGATGAAGGGGATGGGGTTGGTCATCTCTGTATGTTCCCAGACTGAAGAAGCGCTTGGGTATCTGACCCTAGTCTAAGTACTTCCACTCGCGGCTGGCGAAGTCATAAAAGGGACGCCCGAATGGGGGAACCGCAACATAATAGAGAGTCGCATCACCCTCATTGCGGCTGTAGACGAATTGGTTGAATCCAAAGTTGTACTTGGCGAGTGGTACGTTGGGGATGAAATCCGGCACTATTTCTTCCAATGATTCCGGATAGCGCTGATGTTTCCTGTGCCAAGATTCAATCGCAGTCACCAGCATTTCAGCACGATTCCTCGCAATGCGGTTATTAGTGGCGATCACAATAAACGCTAGTGCCACGGCAACCAAATAGATCGCCGAATTGCGCAGCCGCGCGCGACGAACCGGAGCGAACCGCTGCAACAAAAAAGTACGAGGAACACCGATCAGCAACACACCCGCAGCCACTAAAAAAGCCAGCATGCCTTGGTCAAGCACGAACCCTTCCACGGTGAGCAACGCTGAGCCACCAAGTAGAGCTCGATGCAACGGCGGGGGCTTGAGAGATGAGCCGATGAACTCGGGTGCAGATGCCATGCACGAAGCCTACCACCCGAAACAATCCAAGAGCCATTGCGATCAATAATCGAAGCGGGTCCCCCTCTCGGGATTCCCGCCTTGACTGAACTTCGGGTCAGGGCTTTTCTCAGATCGCGAAGATGGCTCTGAGACGAAACGGAATCTGAGACAGATTGAACCGGGTCGGGAACTCCGGAGGCTGTTTAGCTTGGGTCAGGCCGCCAAGGCCGACTCGGTGAGTTGATGATAGTAGGCTTGCTCTTTCTCCGCAGGCGGATCATTGCGTGCATTGAGGATCCAGCAGTCATCGAGAAGATCCTCGCTCACCTGGATGCGAAAGTGGCTGAGCCTGATGCCCCGCCGCGACCGCCCTGCCGGGCGCCGCCGCAGCGTAGGCTGTTCGACGAGACGGGGTGACAACCCCGGGATGACCTCGTTCGGGCTGTGCCGTCAGCAGCGCGGCCATGGCGGCGGCTGGTCGGGAAATCGGCGGGGAGGGGAACAGGGTGCCGGCGCGGCCGTCGCCGGGGAGAATTCCGAGGCGTGGCGCCGATCTGCGCGCTGCTGGACGGGCCCGCCCGGTCTCCTGACGGTTGGTGTCGGCGCCAATCTGGTCCTGTCAGGCGAGACCACCCGTTGTCGAGCCAACAGAATGGCGGTTTATACTTCCCATACACCACTGCCACGGTGGATCTTACGGACAAGGATGCCACAGACGCACTCTTTGAGCGCCTTGGTGATATCGACATCCTGTGCAATGTCGCCGGTGGCTTTGCGATGGGAGAGACCGCCTACGAAATTGCCTCACCCCAATGGGAAGCCATGATCAAGATCAACGTCGCCACCACCCAGAATGCCATCCACGCGGCAATGCCCATCTTTCTTGCGCGCGGGCGTGGCAGCATGGTCAACATCGGGGCCATGTTGGCGCGCGAGGGACAGGCCAACATGAGTGCCTACTGCGCCGCCAAGAGTGTTGTCATGCGACTCACCGAAAGCCTGTCGAAGGAACTACGGGCCAAGGGCATCAACGTCAACGCGGTCTTGCCCAGCATCATCGATACCCCGCGTAACCGGGCCGACATGCCGGAGGCGGATTTTTCGCGCTGGGTACATCCGGATGATTTGGCGAAAGTCATTTGCTTCCTGGGGTCGGATGCGGCGTCCGCCATCCATGGCGCGCTCATCCCCGTAGCGGAGCTGTCCTGACACCAGTGGCTTCCCCGACCCTGACCCATGCGAATCTGATTCGCACCCTGCTCGGCCCGGAACGCGGTTTCTACTGGCTTGCTGTCATTCATGGCATTGCCATGAGTGTGCTGTCGCTTGCCGTCCCGCTGTCCGTGCAGATCCTCATCGGCAGCATTGCCAACACCGCGCTCATGCGACCGCTAGTGGTGCTGGGGGTGGTGTTGCTGGGCTTGCTCAGTCTGTACGGGCTTTTG
>JAURMM010000012.1 GCA_030830685.1 Gammaproteobacteria bacterium
CGGCATGAGGGTCGCGCCCTGACAGTCGATTACCTGCTCTGCCGCACTCCGCCGTCTCCCGGCACCACGGCCGCGCCTGACTGCGGCAATCTCCTGCCCGAGGACCTCCACCTCTCCGTCAAAAGGTGGCTTTCCTGAAGCATCGAAAATCCTTGCATTGCGGAACACGATGCGTTGGCTCATGGCGTTCTCCCGCTATGGACTCAGAAAGTTTTCAAGAAGCACATTCACGGCATGCGGATGCTCCACGCTGGCCCAGTGGCCGCAGGCCGGGAGTACCGTCAACCGCGCAGGGCCACCCAGACTGGCGGCAAAAGCCTCCACCGCTGCCACAGGCGAGGTGGCGTCCTGATCTCCGGTTACCAGCAGGGTCGGGCAGGTCAGCCGCCCCGGATCGACTCTCTGTACGTCGGCCAGAGCCTCACAGAGCCTTGCATAACCTTCTGCCGGCTGGCGCATGAGGGACTCGCGCACGAAGGCGACGGTAGAGGGTTGGGTCGCTCGCGTTTCCGCGGCCAGTGCGCCCTTGATGAGCGTGTCCGCAACATCGGCCATGCCTTGGCCGCGGGCCAGCGCGGCCCGATCGCGCAGCGCCTTGCGCCCTGCCTCTGCAGGTTCCTGAAGCGGGCCCAACAATGCCATGCGAGTGATGCGCGAAGGTGCCATTTCGATCAGACATTGGCACAGGATGGTGCCCATGGAGTGGCCAACTACCGCAAGCTCCGGAATCTCGAGCGCATCGAGCACACCATTCAGGCGTGCAGCCACTTCGCGCAGAGTCTGGGGTGGCATGATGCCACTGCGACCCGCGTTGGGCAGGTCAGGACGGATGACAAGGAAGTTTTCTGTGAGCATCTCCATCTGCGGAGAAAACGTGTTGGAGGTTCCACCCAGCCCATGCACCAGCAGGAGTGGGGGCCCATTACCGTCAACTTCCACCACCAAATCTCCGACGACGCGGGTACTCATGCGGGCTGCCTTGCCTGCACGACATTCTCGAGAGTCCCGATGCCAGTAATGCTGATGCGCACACGGTCGCCTGGTTTCAGCCAGCGTGGGGGCGTGAATCCGACCGCCACGCCGGATGGGGTGCCGGTGGCGATGATGTCCCCGGCCTGGAGGGTGATGCCGCGGGAGATTGCAGCGATCAGCGTGGGGATGTCGAAGATCATCTGGCTGACCGACGCCTCCTGACGCAGTTCTTCGTTGACCCAACAGCGGATCATGGCGTGCGCAAGATCGATTTCGTCCGGGGACACGAAGCAGGGCCCCATGGGGCAGTAGGTGTCCTGCGACTTGCCAAGCAACCATTGCTTATGTGTCTTCTGGATGTCCCGTGCGGTCACATCGTTCAGGATGGTGAAGCCTGCCACATGGGACATGGCCCCCGCAGCGGAGATCCCGCGTCCGCCCTTGCCGATGATGACGCCCAGCTCCGCCTCATAGTCGGTATCGGTGGAGACGGCCGCATCCTGTTCGATGGGTTCGCCATGAGCAATCACGCACTCGGGCAGCTTGGAGAACACGATGGGCGCCTCGGGCGGTGCCTCGGTGGTGGCACTGGAGTCATAACCGCTGCGGGCGAATTCCTTCACGTGCTCATGATAGTTCTTGCCCACGCAGAACACATTGCGGCGCGGCCGCGGCACCGGAGCCAGCAGCTTGAGGTCGGAGAGTCGCAGGTTCTCACCGCTGCGGGGCAGTGCGCGCACCCTGCCGTCTTCATCCAAGGCAAGCAGCACGCCCTCGCGCGCCACAGGTCCGGACACCACAAGGGGAGAGACGTTTGTACCGTCGGTCGACAATTCCCCGACACGCGGGGTGTCGGCTCCGGTCTGGAAAACTACCAGTCGCATCTTGTTCTCTTTCAGCAAATAGGCCAATCTCGATCATGTTACCGCTCAATCTCCCAAAGCGGCAGCACCTCGGTCAGTCCCCGGAA
Organism: Gammaproteobacteria bacterium; assembly: GCA_030830685.1. GTDB lineage: Bacteria > Pseudomonadota > Gammaproteobacteria > CAIKBL01. The sequence continues at coordinate 1,943 of JAURMM010000012.1, forward strand.
TCCTCCCATGAGCCAGCCAATACCCTTCACCTCACTGGAGCATCTCCAGGCGGTACTCGCGGACCATGACTACATCGCAGATCGTGCACTGGCGCTCAGCCTCAAGCTCGCACACGATCTGGGAAAACCCTTGCTGCTGGAAGGTGAAGCGGGCGTCGGCAAGACCGAGATGGCCAAGGTCCTCGCAAGCCTGCTCGACACACCACTCATCCGGCTTCAATGCTATGAAGGGCTGGATGCGAACACGGCGCTCTACGAATGGAACCATGCCCGGCAGATCCTTCACATCCGCATGGCAGAACACGACCCCACCGCACGCGCCGCCCTGGAACACACGCTCTTCAGTGACGAATTCCTCCTGGCGCGTCCGCTCCTCGCGGCACTGCGCCATCCCGGCCCTCGCCCTGCCGTCCTGCTCATCGATGAAGTCGATCGCGCCGATGAAGAGTTCGAGGCGTTTCTGCTCGAGATCCTCTCCGATTTCCAGGTGTCAATCCCGGAGCTCGGCACGATACGCGCGATCCACCCCCCGCTGGTGATCCTGACATCCAACCGCACTCGCGAACTCCATGATGCGTTGAAGCGGCGCTGTCTGTACTTGTGGATTGATTATCCAGATCCCGCCAAGGAGCGCGAAATCATACTCCGGCGCGTGCCGGGCATTGGTACGCAGCTCGCGAGCCGGATCACCGACCTCATGCAGACCCTGCGGAGCATGGACTTCAACAAGCGCCCGGGAATTGCGGAAGCTGTGGACTGGAGTCGCGCACTGGTGGGTCTGGGGGAAACGGATATCACCCCTGATTTGCTGCTCGAGACGGCGGGCGTACTGCTGAAGTACCGGGATGATATTACCCGCCTCGAAGCTCAAGGTGCCGAACGTATCCTGACGGGTGAAGTGGACACGGCACGCAGCAGCACACAACGCTGAGCGCCACTGCATGCAGGATCCGCAGACCGAGCAACTGGGCGCGCAGATCTTCGATCGTACGCTCGCGCTTTGCCAGGCTGCCCGCACGGCACGGCTCAGAGTCACCCCGAGTCGCGTGCGCGATGTCTTCCGCGCATTGACTAGTGTTGATGTCACGGATGAAGAAAGCTATCGCCTCGCCCTGCGTCTCAACCTTGCGGCCAGTCGGGAGGAAGAACAACGCTTCGATCAGCTCTTTGCGAGTTTCTTTCACGGCACCGAGGGCGATCGTCCATGGCACTCCCGCATCCGCGGGGAGGCCATGCAGGGGAGTCTGGGCCATCACTACAAGATGCTCGATCAGGATGTCACTACGGCGGCAGAAAGTTTCAGCCCGGATGCAGTGACCCAAGGGTTGGATCTCACCACTCGCTGGAATGAGGATGCCCCGCCCTTGCAGGAGGTGATTCGCGAGCTGGCTAAGCACCTCGCGCATCGGCCCTCGCGGCGCGTGGTGCTTGCCGCACGCGGGTCACGCATAGATCTTCGGCGCAGCATGCGTCGCAATGCCCGCCATGGCATGGATCTGCTGGAGCTCTCACGCGTGGCGCGACGCACCCGCAAGACCCGCATCGTGATGCTGTGCGATGTGAGCGGCTCCATGGATGCCTTCAATCCTTTTCTGTTGCGCCTGATGCTCGGCCTGCAGCAGGCGCTGCCACGCTCACGCACACTCGTCTTCAGCACGCACGTCACTGAGATCACCGCCCTGCTGCGTCGTCGCAGCGTCGAGGAAACCCTGCGTGAAGTGGGTGATACCGTACGCCACTGGTCAGGCGGCACCAACATCGGCGGGGCGCTTGCCACCCTCAATCGTGGCGTACTGCGCGAAGGCGGCGCCAGCAGCACGGTGGTGATGATAATCAGCGACGGCTACGACAATGGCGAAACTGCGCTCATAGACGAAGAGATGCGCGCGCTCCGCAGACGAGCCAGCGCAGTGGTCTGGATCAATCCCATGTATGGCGCTTCCACTTTCCAGGTGCGCGCGGCTGGCATGAAGGCCGCCCTGCCGCACGTCGATCACTTCCTGCCAGCCTTCGATACACGCTCGCTCAAGGTCCTGGTGCAGGCACTCGGCCGATTGTGAGGTAAGGCACGCTTGCACGGCCGGGAATCCCGTGTAGGCTGACCACGCCTTTTGGCGAAATCCCCGTCACCCCAGTCGAAGAGATCATCCCATGCGCAAAATCATCGTGCCTTCACTGCTTGCCTGCGCTCTGAGCACACCCGCACTTGCCGCGGATCCGGAGAATACCTTGTACATGGACGTCTCCAGCGGCGGACGGGTAGTCATCGAACTGCTGCCCGATCTGGCGCCTGGACATGTTGCCCGCGCCAAGCAACTCGCTCGCGACGGCTTTTATGACGGTGTGGTGTTCCACCGGGTCATTGAGGGATTCATGGCACAGACCGGTGATCCCACCGGCACCGGGACAGGCGGCAGCGAGGAGCCGGATCTGAAAGCAGAGTTCAGCCAGTATCCTTATCGTCGCGGCACGCTCGGCGCAGCGCGAACCCAGGATCCGGATTCTGCCAATTCGCAGTTCTTCATCTGCTTCACCGATGAAGGCTGCAGCTTCTTGACGGGCCAGTACACGGTGTATGGCCAGGTCACCGAAGGCATGGAGTTCATCGACAAGGTCGCGAAAGGAGAGCCCCCGACCCAGCCCGACCGCATCGTGAAGATGACGGTGGCGGCCGATGCCGGGAAGGCCGGCGCCGAAAAGCCCTGAGGCTTTGAAGCTCTGCGAAGCGCGAGGGACGAGCACCACTCGCGCTTCTGGAGAAGCCCCCAGCTGGACCGGCTATTCCCGGTTGAGCAACACCAACTTGCCCATCTGCTCCGCATCGTGCATGCGCTGGTGAGCGTCGGCCGCTTCTTCCAGACGGAAGGTTCGATCGACCACCGGTTCGATCCGGTGGCGATTGATGAATTCCACCATCGCCGCAAATTCTTCGGGCCGACCCATGGTCGTGCCCTGGATCCTGATCTGACGGAAGAAAAGCTTGGCCATCTCCAGGCCTTCGGGCGGATTGCCCTGGGTCGCACCGTAGAAGATGTAACGCCCCCCGTTATTGAGAGTATTGAGGGCGAGGTTCATGCCCGGGCCACCTGCGCTGTCGATCACGATATCGATGCCGCCACTCATCTGGCGGATGGTCTTGTCCCATCCTTCGTCACGGTAGTTCGCCCCCCCTGCGGCCCCAAGGCCCTGCGCTGCGGCAAGCTTCTCGGCGCTACCGCTGGTCACATACACCTCCGCGCCGTGGTAACGCGCCCACAACAAGGCGAAGGTGGCTGCTCCCCCGCCAATACCGGTCACCAGCACTTTCTGTCCACGCTGCACTTCCCCATGGGTGACCAGTGCGCGCCAGGCAGTCAGCCCCGCCAGGGGGAAAGCAGCAGCCTGCGCCCACGACAGGTGCGAGGGCTTGGGCAACACGTCTTGCGCCGGTACACAGATGAATTCGGCAAACGTGCCCTGGTCGGGCATCCCGAGCACCCGGAACTGAGGTCCGCCACAGCGCGGATCATCGCCCCAATCACGCGCGGGATAGATCACCACTTCGCGACCGAGCAGCCCCACATCCAGACCTTCGCCGACGGAATCGATCACCCCTGCTCCGTCTGAACCCCCGATGGAAGGCAGCTTGATCCGGGGATACGCGCCTACGGTGATCCAGACGTCACGTCGATTGAGGGCTGAGGCGTGCAGTGCGACGCGTACCTCACCTGCACCCGGTTCTGGCGTCGGCACCTCTTGCACTCGCACGGCCGACGGGCCGGCCAGTTCCCCGAGCACCACGGCCTGCATGATCAGCGGCCCTGGAAGCGCGGCGCGCGCTTCTCTGCGAACGCGTTGATGCCTTCGCGAGCGTCGTGCGTGTCCCGTGCGAGATTGGCGATGCCGCGGGTTTCATACTCCATCTGGGTCTCAAGACCGGAATGGAAGCTGTCGAGCAAGAGACGTTTGAGCGAGCCATAAGCCTGGGTCGGTCCCTCGGCCAGTTTACGTGCAATCGCCTGGGCCCGCGGCAGCACTTCTTCATCAGCCACCACTTCGGTCACCAGCCCAAGTGCCAGCGCCTGGGCGGCGTCATAGCGGGGATTGAGCAGCATCATTTCCTTGGCCTTCAGCATGCCCACTATGCGAGGCAGGAAGAAGCTGCTGCTGCCATCTGGCGACACTCCGATGCCGGTATAGGCCATGGTGAATTTGGCAGAGCTGGCGGCAATGACAACATCGCCGGTGAGCATGATCGACAAACCTGCACCCGCGGCCGTGCCGTTGACCGCCACGACGAGCGGCGCATTCATGCGCTGGAAGCGCGCAATAGCCGCGTGCAGATAGGTGGTCATGTTACGCATCAATTCGTTCACGCCGTCGCCTGCCGCAGCAAAGCTGACGACATCTCCCCCTGCACAGAACATCTTGCCCGTGGCAGTCAGGATCACCGCCCGTATGGCGGGATTGGAATCACAATGCGTGGCCACCGTATGCAGATCCTGCGCCATGCGCAGGTTGAGTGCATTGGCCTCGGCCGGTCGGTTGAGTGTGATTGTGGCGATGCCGCCATCCACGGCGAAGCTCAGATCCTGCAAATCCATGATGTCCCCTCGTCAATTGATCGTTGGTTGGAATGTGGAAATCTCACGCCTTCAGGATGCGTGTGCGCGGCAGCAAGCGATTCAGGTCGAGGCCTGACCGCGGCGTGCAGGCAGCTCACCCATGATGCGTATGCGTTCGGCGTCGGTAAAGCCGGCCCAGCCGGCAATTTCGCGCAGGCTTCGCGCGCAGCCCGTGCACAGGCTGGTGGCTTTCTCGATCTGACAGATCCCGACGCAGGGGCTTTCGATGACTGGCGCACTCATGGCCGCAATCCGCCCGTGCCCCCTGCGGGCCCTCTCTTGCGCGGCGGCAGCACCAGGGGCTCACCACGGACATAGACCACACCGCCCTGCCCAGGTGAGGGGGCGGCTGAATCCCCAGTTCCCGCCACGAAATCCAACGGAGGCTCGGGTTCGTAGACGGCCTCGCCCCGGGTAAAACGCGCCAGATAGCGCAGACCTTCTATGGCGCGGGAACCGTACCAGGAAGTCATTTCACCATCGATGATCCGCACCGGCACACCGGGGCACAGGCTTCGGATCTCTTCGATATGCCGGGCGCGAAAAGGATAGGGTTCGCTGCTCAGCAGGATCTCATCCACGCCCACGGCGGCCTCGGGCAGGCTGATCACGGGGTATCGGCTCTCGGCGTTGGCGGGCTCGGTGAGCCAATGGAAGCGGGCCAGGGTCCGCGAGATATAGGTATCTCGGGAGACGGTCATCCACGGATCGCGCCAGATGAGATACAGCACACGCCGCAGCCGACGTCCTTCCAGACCCGCGATGTTGCCCATCACCGTGGCGAGCCTGGCGCAGAGCGCCGCAGCCTCGGTTTCCCGACCGAATATTCCACCCAACAGGCGATAGAGACCGAAGTTGTCCTCCGGCCCCATGGGATGGGTAACGATGAAGTGCGGCACAAAAGCGCGCAGCGAATCGGCCGTCTCGCGTGTGTTATCGTCGATGTTCAACACCACATGAG
>JAURMM010000080.1 GCA_030830685.1 Gammaproteobacteria bacterium
AACGCTGCCGTCAAAGCCTGGTGGGAACGCCAGGCCGCCTGAGGATACGGACCCCTTTCCGGAACCCCGCCATTCGGTATCATGCCGGCAGGAGCCACAGAGCTCTGCCGGCAAGAGCCTCGGGGGACAATTCATGCATTCCGGAATTCCGGCAGCCAAGCCGGTCCATCTTTACTTCCACTTCCGCAGTCCCTACTGCTACCTGGCTTCCAAGACCTTGTGGCGCCTGCTGGATGACTTTCATACCACGCTCGTCTGGCGTCCACTGGGTGGATGGGATGGCCGATCCGCACCAGAGCGCGCGAAGGTCAAGGTGCCGATCTCACGTCAGGATGTGGCACGCCACTGCAAACGCATGGGCATCCCCTTCAATCCACCGCCCCTGAGCACCGATGCCACGCTGGTCGGGGTCGGTTCGCTGCTCGCTGAGCAAAAGAGCGTGTTGCGGCCCTATGTGGTGGAGATGATGCGTGCCGAATGGGCCGGCGGACAGGATATCGGTCTGCCCGAGGTGCGCCAGGCCGTCGCTTCCGCGGTGGGTCTCGACGCCCGCGAGTTCGAAGCGTTTGTCCAGGAGCCAGCCAATCAGGCCAGACTCGGGGCGCATTGGACCGAGGCACAGGAGAAAGGCGTGTTCGGGGTGCCGAGCTTCGTCATCGACGACCAGATTTTCTGGGGGAATGACCGCCTCGATTTCGTTCTCGAATACCTCTCGGAACTCGGACTTGCACGGCGTTGACGCAAACGCGCCTCCCACGAAGGGCCCGGACGCTGGTTCGCGGTTCCGGGGATTTCATGAGGTCAGCATCCCCGACACCGGACAAAGGATTGCCTGCGCGCCCGGTGAGAACATCCTGCGCGCGATGGAACGGCTCAACCTGCGCCTCATCCCCGTGGGCTGTCGCGGCGGGGGATGCGGTGTCTGCCGGATCCGCGTACGGTGCGGAAAATATGTGACGCGCCGGATGAGCAGGATTCACGTCTCCGCGGCCGACGAGGCGGCAGGCATCGCGCTCGCTTGCTGCCTTATGCCGCAGGGCGATCTCGAAATAGAAGTTCTCGGTTCCGGAACATCGAACCCGATGTCCACCGTTAATCCGTTGCAGGGCTGAAATTCAACCACCGACATTCTGGAGGTTCTCATGGCGCAATCAGCCGTTATTCGTCCCGGTCATGTCTGCCTGCGCGTGCTGGACCTGGAAGCAGCGGTCCGGCATTACAGGGATCGCGTCGGCCTGCTGGAGATCGAGCGAGACAGCGAGGGCAGGGTCTATCTCAAGGGCTGGGACGAGCAGGACTGGTTTTCCGTGGTGCTCCGCGAGGCCGATCACCCCGGCATGGACTTTCTCGGGTTCAAGGTCCTGGGCACAGACGCACTCGCCCGACTTGAATCCGATCTCAATGCGTGGGGATGCGTGACCGAGCGGATGCCGGCGGGAGAACTCAGGCACTGCGGCGAGCGGGTGCGTTTTCAACTTCCGACGGGCCATGTCGTGGAGCTTTATGCTCAGAAGGATTTCATGGGCAACGGGCTGGGCCGGGTAAACCCGGACCCCTGGCTCGAGGGCGTCAAGGGCATGCAGGCCCAACGCTTCGATCACTGCCTGCTCTACGGTCGTGATATCGATGGCAACATCGCGCTGCTGCGTGATGTCCTCAAGTTCGACCTCACGGAAAAAGTCGTGGACGGTGAACTGGTGGTGGCGGCTTTCCTTTCCTGTTCGAACAAGGCGCACGACATTGCCTTCGTGCGTCATGCAGAGGATGGGAAATTCCACCATGCCTCCTTCCTGCTCGGGACCTGGGAAGAAGTGCTACGCGCCGCCGACATCATCGCCATGCATGACATCTCGCTGGATCTGGGACCCACCCGTCACGGCATCACGCGCGGCCGCACCATCTACTTCTTCGACCCCTCAGGTAACCGCAATGAAGTCTTTTGCGGCGACTACACCTGGTATCCGGATCATGAACCTATCATCTGGACGGCCGATCAGATCGGCCGTGCCATCTTCTATCACGACCGCAGACTGAACGAGAACTTCCTCAACGTCGTCACCTGATCGGTTTGGCGTTGATCAGACGGCCTTGCACGCAGCCTCGAGCACCGTGTCAAGGATGCGCGCGTCACCGACCTGATTGGCAAGCAGCAGGATGATGCGATTGCTCAGTTCCAGGCTCTGCATGGCATCCAGGCCATCATGCAGAGATGCCAGACGCGCATAGAACGCGTCCGGATCCTGCAGCTTGAGTCGGGCCAGGTCGGGGCAGGTCATCGCGCTGCTCACTGACTGGCGAGGGACTGCCACATTTCGGCGTCACGTTCGGCAGTCCAGATGCGCGGATCGCGCGTGCCTCCGGCTTCATCAAAGGCGCGGCTCACATCAAAGGGCAGGCAGTGATCGAAGATCACCCAGTGCCCGAAGTCGGGTTTCAGCCGGGCATAAGTCGCATCATAGGCTTCCTTGAGGGATTTGCCGGCAGCACGTGCGGCACGTACGGACTCGAAGAGGGTGGTAATGAATGCCCGGGTTCCAGCGAGCGACTGGGCTACCTGGTCGGGATTGGTCAACGCGTCCCCCCTGCCTGGCACCAGTGCGCGCGGCTTGAGCGCCGCGATACGGTCAAGGGTGGCGGGCCATTCGCCGAGGTAGGCGTCTCCCGTATACGGTGTGGCGCCGAACTCCACCAGATCACCGCTGAAGAGCACGCCCTCTTTCGGCATCCACGCCACGGTGTCGCCCTTGGTATGGCCTCGCCCAAGCTGCAGCAGCTTCACTTCGGTTTTCCCCAGCCAGACCGTGAGCTCATTGCGGAAAACGATCGTGGGCCAGGTCAGGCCAGGGATCGAATCGACAGCCTGAAAGAGACGGGGGAAACGTTCGAACTCCGATTGGTAGTCCTGCGCGCCGCGCTCGACGATGAGATCGCGCGTATCCTCGCTAGCGATGATGTTGGCGGCCCCGTAGCCGCTCGCTCCAAGGACCCGCACCGCGTGGTAATGGGTGAGAACAACATGCCGGATGGGCTTGTCGGTGACGGTGCGGATCTTGGCGATCACATCGCGGGCCATCACGGGCGTGGCCTGGGCATCGAGCACCATCACGCAGTCATCACCGATGATGACGCCGGTGTTGGGATCTCCCTCCGCCGTATAGGCATAGGCGTTGTCGGCCAGCCGGGTGAAGCTCACGTTCTTCGGTTCCAGATCGCCTTTCGAGGCAAATGCCTTGCTCATGGGGAATGCTCCTTGACGAGGTTGTTTGCGGAGGTCAGCACAGGGCGAGACTGCGTCGCCATGCGCGGTGAATCTTGTCCGGGGAAGGCTCATGCCAACGGGCAGCTACATGCTGGTCAGGTCGGATGAGATAAATGGCCTTGCCGTGGGGCGCGTAGCGGGCCAGCACCAGCCCCGTTGGATCCTCGAAGTCCCTGCCCAGTACCAGACAATCCACCCCCTTCGGTAATGCCGCCGGGATTGGTCCGCCCAAGACCAGGCACACGAAGCGGCCTCCCAGCAGGGTCAGCAGCCAAGCTTGCGCACCGATCGGGGCATCGAGCGCCACGCTCCCTGGCTCCATGCCCGGCGTGATGAATGCATCCTCGTCCGGCGTGAATGCGGAGGTGTCTTTCAGGCTGCAGGGCACGGACAGTCGTCCGCTGTTCACGAGCGCACGCGCAAACGGAAAGTCGCGCGCCAGGCCCAGCACCGCTGATTGCAGTGCGCGCGCACCTGGCGTCTTGGGGGTCATGAAGTCGGTCGCCCGGGTGGAGTTCCGGATGTTCTCATCGGCTCCGAGGATCCGTTCCTCCTCATAGCCGGCGAGCAGAGCCGGAGGAGCGCCGTTCTGCAGTATTTCGCGCAGTCGCCAGGCCAGACTGTCCACATCCTGCAGACCACCATTGGCACCCCGCGCACCAAACGGCGATACGAGATGTGCTGCATCACCGATGAAGACGACCCGGCCATGAACAAAGCGCTCCATGCGTCTGCACTGGAAGGTGTAGAGGCTGACCCATTCGTACTCAAAGGGGATCTCTGCCCCAAGCATGGCTCGAACCCTGCGCTCGACATTGTCAGGCGCAAGGGCCGCCTCTCGATCGATATCCCAGCCGAGCTGGAAATCCAGTCGCCAGAGATTACCGGGCTGCTGATGCATCAGCGCAGTGCGACCCTCGTTGAACGGCGCGTTGAAGTAGAACCGCCTTTCCGGTGGGAACGGTGCGCGCATGCGTACATCCGCGATGAGGAAATTATCTTCGAATGTGCGTCCGCCAAAATCGAGCCCCAGCATCCCGCGCAGGGGACTGCGATGGCCATCTGCCGCTATCACCCACTCTGCCGCAAGCTGATACTCGCCCGCCGGTGTGCGGACGGTGACAGTCGTGTCCTCCTTGTGCTGCTGCAGGTCGGTCACCTCCTGCTGCCAGCGCAACTCGACTCCGGGACGGGAGGCCAGTGACTCCACCAGGATTTCTTCGACGTGGTATTGCTGAAGGTTGATGAAGGCCGGGAATTTCTGAGCCTTGATGGGCAGCAGATCAAAGGAATACAGAGGCTCCGGAGCGGAGCCGAGGAACACCCGACCCACGTTCCAGGTCACCCCCATGCTTTGCACGCGCTCGCCCAGGCCGTGTCGGTCGAGAATTTCCAGTGACCGCTTCGACCAGCAGATGGCGCGCGAGCCATCGCTCGCCTGTGCCTGCTTTTCGAGCACGATGACCGGAATCCCGTGCGCGGACAGTTCAAGCGCCAGCACCAGGCCCGTAGGTCCGGCACCGAC
>JAURMM010000081.1 GCA_030830685.1 Gammaproteobacteria bacterium
GAGCCGTCACCGCTCGATTTTTTTCCGGCAGGCTTGTTCATGGATCACTTCGGGCTGGGGGAGGGGGAGTATAGCAGCGGCATCCGGAGCCCGGCCCTTGGCCCGGTTCGGGGGGACCACGGTGGGAGCATTGGCAGGGCGGTTTCAGGGATGCAGAATGCCGAGCCGCTTGATGCAAGGGTAAAACAACCTGTTCTCATGACCGGAACCTCGCACCGCCATGGCTGAAATCCGCCAGTCCGCAATCGTTGCCTATTCCGCTGAGCAGATGTTCTCGCTGGTGGACGATGTGGCGCGCTACCCGGAATTCCTGCCCTGGTGCGAGAAGGCGGAACTGCTGGCCGACACCGACACCACGCTGCGTGCGCGCCTCTCGGTGGCCAAAGGCAAGCTGCGCTATGCCTTCACCACGGACAACGTCAGGACCCGGCCCAACACCATCGAGATGAAACTGGTGGATGGTCCGTTCAAGCATCTGCACGGTGTATGGCGCTTTACCGATACACCGCTGGGCTGCAAGGTGAGCCTCGAACTCGAGTTCGAATTTGCAAGCCGGATCATCGCGCTCAGCCTGTCGCCGGTGTTCAAGGCCATCACGGGCTCGTTGGTGAATTCCTTCAAGCAGCGCGCTGAATCACTCCATGGCCGGACTTGAAACCTTCGGCATTGAAGTAGCCTATGCCACCGCAGAGGTGGCTTTCCGGTGTGAGCTCAAGGTGCCGGCCGGCACCACCGTGCGAGGAGCCATCGAGCGGGCGCGGTTGCTGGATGCGCATCCGGAGATAGACCTCGCGCGCTACAAGGTGGGTGTCTTTGGCCGGCTGATGGCGCTGGAGGCCCCGGTCATGGCCGGGGACAGGGTGGAGGTCTATTGCCCCTTGCTGAGGGATCCCAAGGAGCGAAGGCGGCGCCGTGCGGCGCGGATCACGGACTGAACGGTCTCAATCGCGCCCGAACAGGCGTTTGAAGAAACCGGGTTTGTCTTCCTCGTCGTCGGCAGACGATTCGTCCTGCTCGGACTCATCCTCGCTCTCATAAGCATCATCGGAGAGACGGTCTTCCAGCGGCATCGGGGTCGGGGCACCGGGCGGCGGGGCGGAGATCACTTCGTCGTCGTCATACCGCGATTCCCAATCCCAGGCTTCGCCTTCGTCGTCCTCTTCCTTTGACATCTCCTCCGGGAATTCTTCCTCAACCTCCCTCTCCTCGGCCTCGGCCTCATCTTCATCCTCGTCTTCGCCCATGAAAGGCAGGGCACCGGTCAGCGTATCGATCAGACCCGGGCCCTCCGGCTCCTCCGCAGGGGCTTCATCTTCTGGCGTGGTCTCTTCGAGCTCCGTCACTGTCTCGTCCACGACTTCGTCGACGGCATCCTCCTCATCTGCTTCGATGATGGGCGCGTCCTCGGGGGCGTCCGAGCCGGTGAAGGGCACGGCGTTCTTCAGCTTGGAGAACATGCCGGGGCCACCCTGTTCCTCCAGAGCCGCGCGTTCCACTGGCGTGATGCGAGGTTTGGCGGGCGCCACATCCGTGCCAGGTGGTGCACCGTCCTCCACCAGCGAAGAGGTCTTGGCCGGCTTCCTGGCCTTGGGTTTGTCTTCTCCGACGAAGGGGATGGTGTCGACGATGGCACCCACCACGCCCTTTTTCTGCGTTTTGGGCACGTCCACCGTCATGTCCTGACGGGTGTCGACCGCAATGGGGCCTTGGGCGATCTTCACATCCCCTTCCACCCGCACCAGCACATCATTCTCGAAGAACAGGGTGATGCGGCGGCGTTTCGGGGGGCTGCCGCGCTCGCTCAGGGTGTAGAGGTAGTCCCAACGGTTGGAATGGAAGGTGTCCATGATGATGGGCGAGCCCATCACGAAATTGACCTTCTTCTTGTCCATGCCGAGTTGCAGCTGGGCAATCATGTCCTGGGTGATGACGTTGCCTTGCTGAACATCAATCTTGTGCACAAATGGCAGTGAGCCAACGGAGGGCAGTGAGCCCATGGAGGGCAGATCGGCGGTAGTGGGCAGACGATTGGTCGCACAACCTTGAAGCAGCACGCCACACAGCGAGAGGACGGAAAGGACCTTGAAACTCATCTGACGCTCGGTGTCTGGCCTTGAGGACGCTGGGGCGCTCGGCGGGAGGCGCGAAGAAGGTGGTAGACTGGCAGCCGCCGGTTCACGACCACACCGGCCTGCTGCCATCGGACGGGCAGTATATCCTACGGCTCAACCACGCGACCATGATTGGCCGCGATGCCCAACCAGAGAGGCGAGACGGGTGGACACATTTGCGTTGAAGAAGGCCGGTTTGAAGGCCACGCTGCCCAGGTTGCGAATCCTGGAGATCCTCGAAAAGGGCGGTGAGCGCCACCTGAGCGCGGAAGATGTCTACCGGGCGTTGCTGGAGGCTGGTGAGGATGTCGGCCTCGCCACCGTATACCGTGTGCTGACCCAGTTTGAGGGCGCCGGAATTGTTGAGCGGCACAATTTTGATGGCTCTCATGCGGTGTTCGAGATGGCACGCGGGCCCCATCACGACCACATGGTGTGCACGGAGACTGGTGAAGTGGTGGAGTTCTTCGACGAGGAGATCGAGCGTCGTCAGCACGCCGTGGCCGCCGCACATGGCTTTGAGCTCCAGGACCACAGTCTCATCCTGTACGTCAAGCGCAAGGCCTGACCGGTACTCAGCTGCCCAACAGTTCCCTGGCGTGGGCCCGGGCCTTGGCCGAGCCTTCGTCCCCGCCCAACATCCGGGCGATTTCCTCCACCCGGCTGGCCTTGTCCAGATACACCGCCCGCGTTGCCGTCTGCCCCTGCACCACTTCCTTGGTGATATAGAGATGCTGCGCACCGGCTGAAGCCACCTGGGCCAGATGCGTCACGCAGAGAATCTGCCGCGTCTCGGCAATGCTCTGCAGATGGCGCGCGACAATGGTGGCCACGCGCCCCCCGATGCCGGTGTCGATTTCGTCATAGACCAGCGTGGGCACCTGCGCCGTGCCTGCGGTTGCCACCTGGATCGCAAGGCTGGTGCGTGAAAGCTCACCCCCCGAGGCCACTTTGCGCAACGGTCGGGGCGGGATATCCGGATTGGTGCTGACCAGAAACTCCACATCGTCACTGCCATGCGCACTGGGCTCCGGCAAGGGCGTCAGGGCCACCTCGAAGCGGGCATGCGGCATGCCCAGCTGCTGCAGGATTTCGGAGATGGCGAGCTCGAGAGCCGAGCCCTGCTGTTGTCGTGCTGCAGAGAGCTCGCCAGCTTTCTCGTCATAGCGTCTGCGCGCATCTCCCAGCAGTTTTTCAAGGGCAGCACAGCGCTCCTCACGCCCATCCAGCGTAGCCAGTTCCGCGCTGAGTCGCGCCACCGCCTCAGGCAGGGCGCTCATTTCGCAGCGGTGCTTGCGCGCAAGGTCATGCAGGTTGCCCAGCCGTTCCTCCAGCGCGCGGTATTCACCGGGATCACGCGCAGACAGGCTCTCGCTGTATTGCATGAGCTCGCGTTCTGCTTCGGTCAGGTTGATTGAGGCCTGTTCGACCATTTCCAGTACGCTGCCGAGGGCGGGATCGAGGCTAGCCAGGTCCTGCAACTGCGCGCTGGCCTGCCGTAGCTGGCGGGCGGCGCACCGCTCGCCCGTGAACAAACGTGCGCCTGCGTCCGCACAGCCATCACCCAATCTCTGCACATGGGCCGAGCGTCGGTGCTCTTGCTCGAGGCGGGCGAGTTCTTCCGGGGTGATGCGGGCTTCACCGAGTTCTTCCAGCTGGAAGCGCAGGAATTCCATACGATCCGCGGGATCTCCGGCGGCGCGCAGGGCGGTCAGTTCAGCTGCGGCCGCGTGCCAGCTGCCGTGTGCTTCCGAAACTTCCATGCACAAACGGCCCAGTTTTCCGAACTCATCCAGCAGTGCGCGCTGCACGCCTTTCTGCAGCAGGGAGTAGTGTTCGTGCTGGCCGTGCATGTCCACCAGCCGAGCCCCGATCTCGCGCAGCGTCTGCAAGGTGATAGGGGTTTCGTTGCAGAACGCCCGCGAACGCCCATCGCTGCTGATCACTCTTCTGAGCAACAGCTCCTTTTCGCTATCCAGTTCATGATCCGCCAGCAACTCAAGCAGCTCAGGTTGGAATCCTCCCTCGAAAGCGGCACTCAGCACGGCGCGGGCAGCACCGGTGCGCACCAGAGTGGAATCCGCGCGATCACCGAGCAGCAGGCCAAGCGCATCCAGCACGATTGATTTGCCGGCGCCGGTTTCTCCCGTCACCACGGTCAGCCCCGCCTGGAATTCGAGATCCAGATGGCGGACGACCGCGAGATCCTGGATGGTGATCGATTTCAGCAAGGTCCCTGGCCCCATTGCAGCTTCGCGCGCAGCAGCGCGAAATGATCATGCCCGGCAGGATGAATCAGGCGCACGGGCTGCGGATGTCGGGACACCCGGATGCGGTCACCAGCGCTCACGCTGGGCAGGGCATTGCCATCGCAAGTCACCCGCGACTCGTCCTCTTCCGGGTGGTCGGAACCTATCTCGATTTCTACCACGGCCGTATGCGGCAGCACGATCGGGCGGTTGGTCAGCGAGTGTGGGCACACCGGCACCAACACCACAGCCGGGAGTTCAGGGGAGAGAATCGGGCCGCCGCCGGACAGCGCATACGCGGTGGAGCCTGTAGGGGTGGAGATGATCATGCCGTCCGCGCGCTGGGAGTGGACGAAGCGGCCATCCACGTAGGTATGCAGGGTGATGAGACGCGTCATGTTCCAGCGCTGGATGACCACGTCATTGAGCGCGCGGGCACTCGCGACTACCTCTGCTTCGCGCAGGATCTCGCAGCGCAGGACGGTCCGGTCCTCGAAATCGAAGGCACCCGCCAGAATTGCTTCCAGGCTCGTGCACACCTGTGCAGGGGAGAGGTCGGCCAGAAATCCGAGCCGACCCAGATTCACGCCGAGCAGGGGTACCTGGTGGGGATGCGCCAGCCGCGCCGCGCGCAACAGGGTACCGTCGCCGCCCACGGCGATGACCAGATCGCGGGTTTCCGCGACTGCGGGTCCGGCCGCCGGGGCAATCCCGCGCGCCTCGCAGCTGGCGGTGGTCAGTCCTTCGATCACGCAGTCGAGCTGCCGCCGTTGCAGCACCTCCAACACCGCGTCCACGGCTTGCAACACGGTGGGATCTTCCCGTCTGGTGACGATGGCGATGCGTTTGAACATGTTGACCTTGGCGGAAAAACCCTAGCGTTGCGCACCTCGCCGGCTTCCGCAAGGCGCCCGGTCCTTTTGTTTTGCATGCTCCGGGGCGCGGTGCTAGATTTTCAGTCCTTTCTCATGCGTGTTGGTCGTATTCATGGCAGATAACGCATTCCCCGGACTTGAGCTCAACGAGCGCGCGCAATTCCTGTTCAAGACGCTGGTGGAACGCTACATCGCGGACGGCCAACCCGTGGGATCACGCACGCTTGCGAGGGATACCCGCCTCGAGCTCAGCCCAGCCACCATTCGCAATGTGATGGCGGATCTTGAGGACATGGGCCTTATCCGCTCGCCGCATACCTCGGCTGGCCGCATCCCCACCGTGCGGGGGTATCGCCTGTTTGTGGACTGCATGCTTACCTATCGCGCGCCCCAGGCTGCAGAAATGAAGCGTCTGGTGGAAGGCGTGCGCCAGGAATCCGATGTGCGTCGTCTGCTGGAGCGCACGTCGAGCCTGCTCTCCGAGATCACCCGCTTCGCCGGGCTCGTGATGCTGCCCAAGCCCGACAGCAAGCAACTGCGCCAGGTGGAATTTCTTCCGCTGAACGACAACCGCGTGCTGGTCATCCTCGTCATCAACGACCAGGAGGTCCAGAACCGCATCATCAAGACCGCGCGTCGTTACTCGGCTTCGGAACTCACCGAGGCGGCCAATTACCTCAACAGCGCCTTCGCCGGCCGTGACATCCGCCAGGTCAAGCGTGACCTGCTGGCGGAGATGAACGACACCCGCGACGAGATGAACCGCATGATGGCCACTGTCATCGACGTGGCCCAGCAGGTCTTCGTGGAAGAGGATCCGGCCAAGGACTATGTGTTGGCCGGCCAAACCAATCTGATGGATATCAATGAGTTGTCGGATCTGGACAAGCTCCGCAACCTGTTCGAGGCCTTCAACCGCAAGCGCGACATCCTGCACCTGCTGGACCAGGCCTTGAATGCCAATGGGGTGCAGATTTTCATTGGAGAGGAAGCGGGCTACGAGGCTTTCGACGATTGCAGCATCGTCACCTCCACCTACGGTGATGACGGCGAGGTTCTGGGAGTGCTCGGGGTGATCGGCCCTACCCGGATGTCCTACGAACGGGTCATCCCCATTGTGGATCTGACGGCCAAGATGCTGACCTCGGCCTTGAATTCCCCGACATGAGTCCCCACCTCCCCACTCGATGAGCATGACACGGGCCGGGAATGGTCCGTGCTCTGCGCGCTTTTTCGCTAACAGCACAAGGTCCAGTCGTGAACGAAGACACCACCCCCCATGAGCAGTCGGCGCCAGATCCGGCTGCGGACGCCACGGACGCCCAAACCCCGGAACAGCAGATAGCCCTCCTCAGCGAGGCTCTTGCCAACGCCAAGGCCGAGATGGAACGCCATCGGGAAGAGGTCCTCCGCGCCCGGGCCGAAATCGACAACGCCCGCAAGCGCGCTCAGCGCGAGGTGGAGGCGGCCCATAAATTCGGGGTCGAACGCCTCGTTGAGGCGTTGATTCCGGTCAAGGACAGTCTGGATCTCGGGTTGGAGGCCGCACGCACGGCGACCGACATCAACAGCCTGCAGGAGGGAATGGCTCTCACCGCCCAGATGTTCCAGGCGGCGCTGGAGAAAATGGCTGTGGTGGCGGTCGACCCCACCGGCAGTCGTTTCGACCCGGAAAAACACCAGGCCATGATGATGGAAGCCAGCGCCGAGGCCGAAGCGGGTACGGTCCTGCGGGTCCTGCAGCGGGGCTATACCCTGCACGATCGCGTCATCCGCCCGGCAATGGTGGTGGTGGCCAAGGTCCCCGAGGGGACTTGATAAACCATCACCCGGCCCCATATCAGGATTCATCATCAATCCACGCCCTCCGGCGGTAACTGACCGAACCGGACCCGGCCCAAGAAAGGTTTCATACATATGGCACGTATCATCGGTATCGATCTCGGGACCACCAATTCCTGCGTCGCCGTCCTCGAGGGCGGGCAGGCCAAGGTCATCGAGAACAGTGAAGGCGCCCGCACCACGCCTTCCATCGTTGCGTTCTCCAACGACAACGAGGAACTGGTCGGCCAGTCGGCCAAGCGCCAAGCGGTCACCAACCCGCAGAACACCCTGTTCGCGGTTAAACGCCTCATCGGACGCAAGTTCAAGGACGATGTCGTCCAGCGCGACAAGGGTATGGTCCCTTACAACATCGTGGCCGCCGACAATGGCGATGCTTGGGTGGAAGTGCGCGGCCGCAAGATGGCGCCGCCGGAAATTTCCGCGCGCGTGCTCATGAAGATGAAGAAGACCGCGGAGGACTATCTGGGCGAGGAAGTCACGGAAGCGGTGATCACCGTGCCAGCCTACTTCAACGACTCCCAGCGCCAAGCAACTAAGGACGCCGGCAAGATCGCGGGCCTCGAGGTCAAGCGCATCATCAATGAGCCGACGGCAGCGGCGCTCGCATTCGGCATGGACAAGCGCGAGGGTGATTCCAAGATCGCGGTCTATGACCTGGGCGGTGGTACTTTCGACGTCTCGATTATCGAGATCGCCGAAGTCGACGGCGAACATCAGTTCGAGGTGCTCTCCACCAACGGTGACACCTTCCTTGGCGGTGAAGACTTCGATCTGCGCCTCATCGAGTTTCTGGCGGCCGAATTCAAGAAGGAGCAGGGCATCGATCTCCACAGCGATCCCCTCGCCCTGCAGCGCCTGAAGGAGGCCGCTGAAAAGGCCAAGATCGAGCTTTCCTCCAGCCAGCAAACCGACGTGAACCTGCCCTACATCACGGCAGACGCGACAGGGCCCAAGCACCTGAACATGAAGATCACCCGCAGCAAGCTCGAATCGCTGGTGGAGGATCTCATCAAGCGCACCATGGAGCCTTGCCGCACAGCCCTGAAGGACGCGGGTCTGAAGCCCGGGGACATCAACGATGTCATCCTCGTGGGTGGCCAGTCGCGCATGCCCAAGGTGCAGGAGATGGTGAAGGAGTTCTTCGGACAGGAGCCGCGCAAGGACGTCAATCCTGACGAAGCTGTGGCGGTGGGTGCCGCAATCCAGGCCGGCGTGCTGGGCGGCGATGTGAAGGACGTGCTGCTGCTCGACGTGACGCCGCTGTCCCTGGGCATCGAAACCCTTGGCGGCGTGATGACCAAGCTCATCGAGAAGAACACCACCATCCCGACCAAGGCCAACCAGGTGTTCTCCACGGCGGATGACAGCCAGACGGCAGTGACGGTCCATGTGCTGCAGGGTGAGCGTGAGCAGGCGAGCGCGAACAAGTCGCTGGGTCGTTTCGACCTCAGCGATATTCCGCCCGCTCCCCGTGGAGTACCCCAGATCGAGGTGACCTTCGACATCGATGCCAACGGCATCCTGAACGTGTCGGCCAAGGACAAGGCGACCGGCAAACAGCAATCCATCGTCATCAAGGCCTCCAGTGGCCTTTCAGACGATGAAATCCAGCGCATGGTGAAGGACGCCGAGGCGCACGCCGAAGAGGATCGCAAGTTCCATGAACTGGTGAATGCGCGCAATCAGGCAGATGGCCTGCTGCATGCAACCCGCAAGTCCCTGGAAGAACTGGGCGACAAGGTCGAGGACGGCGAGCGCAAGGAAATCGAGGCTGCGATGGAAGACCTGCGTACGGTACTGAAGTCGGACGACAAGGACGACATCGAGGCCAAGAGCGGCAAGTTGGGTGAGCTATCGGGTAAACTCGCCCAGCGCGCCTACCAGGCAGAGCAGGCAGCGGGCCAGTCCGAAACCGCTTCCAGTGCTGACCAAGGCAACGTAGTCGATGCCGACTTCGAGGAAGTGAAGGACAACAAGTAAGCGCACCGCCGGGGTTTCCCCGGCGCGTGCATCGCACGGCCCGGACGAATCGACAGATTCGTTGCGGGCCGCATTCGTATCAATAGCGGACGAAAAGGCTGATGGCCAAGCGGGATTACTACGAAGTACTGGGGATCGAGCGCGGCGCCAGCGAGGCCGAGCTGAAGAAGGCCTATCGCCGTCTGGCGATGAAATTCCATCCCGACCGCAACCCGGATGATGCCGCCGCGGAGGAGTCGTTCAAGGAAGCGAAGGAAGCCTTCGAGGTCTTGAGTGATGCCCGCAAACGCCAGGCCTATGACCAGTTCGGTCATGCGGGCGTGGATCCTTCCGCTGCCGCAGGCGCCGGCTTTGGTGGTGGCGCCGGTGGTGGTTTCAGCGACATCTTCGATTCTGTGTTTGGCGACATTTTCGGGGCGGGTGGGCGCCAAGGTGGCAATCGCGCATACCGCGGGTCTGATTTACGCTACGACCTTGAACTGAACCTGGAAGACGCGGTACGTGGCACCGAGGCCAAGATCCGCGTCCCCACCCTCATCTCCTGCGAGCCGTGCGAGGGCTCAGGTAGCCGTTCGCGTTCCGCGCCGGAAACCTGCAGCACCTGCAATGGCGTGGGCCAGGTTCGCATGCAGCAGGGCTTCTTCTCCGTCCAGCAGGCCTGCCCGACCTGTCGCGGCAAGGGCAAGTCGGTCAAGGATCCCTGCGGCAGCTGCCACGGGACCGGCAAGGGCCGAGGCAACAAGACCATCTCGGTGAAGGTGCCGGGCGGGGTGGATACGGGGGACCGCATCCGCCTCGGTGGCGAGGGTGAGCCCGGACAGAACGGTGGTCCATCCGGCGATCTTTACGTGAATGTGGTGGTGCGCGAGCACTCCATCTTCACGCGCGAAGGGAGCGACCTTTACTCCGAAGTCCCCATCGATTTCGTTACCGCGGCCCTGGGTGGGGAGATTGAAGTGCCCACGCTTGAAGGTCGCGTGGTGCTCAAGATTCCTGCAGAGACCCAGAGCGGCAAGATGTTCCGGCTGCGCGGCAAGGGAGTGCGCTCCGTGCGGGGTGGAGCGGTGGGGGATCTCATCTGCCGCGCGATGGTGGAAACCCCGGTCAACCTGACCAAGCAACAGAAAGAGCTGCTCAGGGCCTTTGGAGAATCTCTCGGCAAGGCCTCAGAGGAGCACAGCCCCCGTGCCAGTTCCTGGCTGGACGGTGTGAAGAAATTTTTCGAAGACATGAAGTTCGGCTGACCGAGGACGCGCCCATGACGACCCCTATCAATGTCGCAATTACCGGCGCCGCTGGTCGCATGGGTCGCACCCTTGTGGAGTTGGCAAGCCGTTATCCCGGTCTCAGGCTGAGCGCAGCCTTTGAACGTGCGGATGCGCCGCAAGTCGGTCAGGACGCAGGCCTGCTGACCCCTGCGGGGTCGCTGGGCGTGCCGCTCATCTCCGGGGAAGAACTCTCGGCCGGGAATTTTGACGTGCTCGTGGACTTCACGGCGCCGGCGGTCAGCATGGCCAATGTCGCGCAATGCCGGGCCTTGCGGCGGGCCATCGTGATCGGGACTACCGGGGTCGGTATGGACCGGTCGCAATTGCAGGAGGCCGCGCGTGACATCCCCATCGTCTGGGCTCCCAACATGAGCGTGGGCGTCAACCTGTGCTTCAAGCTGCTCGATCTGGCGGCCCGTGTGCTGGGGGATGAAGTGGACGTCGAGATCATCGAGGCTCATCACAGGCACAAGGTGGACGCTCCTTCCGGGACCGCACTGCGCATGGGCGAGGTGGTCGCCAATGCTCTGGGGCGGAACCTCTCGGAATGTGCCGTATACGGTCGGGAAGGACAGACTGGCGCCAGGGACCGCAAGACGATTGGCTTTGCGACCATCCGCGCCGGCGAGATCGTGGGCGATCACACGGTGCTGTTTGCGGGCGCCGGTGAACGTGTCGAAATCACCCATCGCGCAGAAAACCGTGCCACTTTCGCGAGCGGCGCCCTGCGGGCAGCGCACTGGCTGGCGCAGCAACCACCGGGTCTTTATGACATGCAGGATGTGCTCGGGCTGCGTGCCTGAGGCGTTTGCCCTGCTCCCAGCCACGCGCGGATTGAACCCGACGCCGATTTGCAGACACTAAGAGTCTGTAACGCCGTAAATGCCCGGTGTGGAGCGCTGAGCATGAACTCCCCTCAGGTCCCGGAACAGAGCCAGGTCGGCCAAAGCGCCGAGGACGCCGTCGACGCACGGGCCCTGCAAGCCGTAATTGGTGGAAGCCGGAGCGAATTCGACCAGATGTACCGGCGCTACTATCCGCGCCTCATGGATTTTCTGGTTCGCGTTGTCACGCACCGCGACCTCGCCGAGGAAATCGTCAACGACACGATGTACACCGTCTGGACTTCCGGGAGCGCGTTCGCTGGGCGCTCCAAGGTCTCGACCTGGATTTTCGGCATTGCCTATCGCAAGGCGCTGAAACGGTTGCTGCGCAACCGTCACACGGAACTCGAGTCACTGGATGACACTCACGAGCTTGTGGCCCACGAGAACCCCGTTCACGATGCAGACATCGCGCGGCTGAGAGGCGCACTCAATACCGCGCTCGCGCGCTTGTCCCCCGCGCACCGCAGCGTGATCGAGCTCACCTATCTCCTTGACTACTCCTACGAAGAGATCGCGGATATCGTGGGGTGTCCGGTAAATACCGTGAAGACGCGCATGTTTCATGCGCGTGCTCACCTGCGCAGGTTGCTCGGTGCGCTGGCCAGCGCGCGCAGCTGAACTACCATGCAGCACGAACTACCGATTGCCGCCGGGGCACAGGAGCACGAAGAGGTTTTCGCGCTTCTGCCGTGGCATGTGAATGGCACTTTGGCGCGTGAGGAGCAGCAGCGTGTGCGTGAACACGTTGGGCCGTGTCTTGTCTGCCGACGCGAAATCCAGCTGCTCGAAACCTTGGCAACGCATGCTCGGAGTGCGGGTCAGGATGCTGAATGCGAGGCCGCGCTGCAGCGTCTGGCTCGCCGCATCGAGCGGGCGCCATCGGCGCCGCGGGCGATGCCCTGGATGGCCGCCGCCGTGCTCGCGCTTTCGACCTCTCTGGTGGTGTGGGCCGGGGACAATGCACACCAGAGCACGGCGTGGCTGCGCAACGCGGGTTATCTGCTTCCAGTGCCCGAACCCGTTTCCGCCGATGATCCGCCACTTGGTCCCCACGTCCGGCTCATCTTTCACGATGACATCACGGAAAGGGAGCTCCGCGCGATAGTGCTTGCCGTGGGAGCTGCAGTGATCGAAGGACCGACGCCGGACGGTCGTTACACATTGGCCTTCGCCAGGCAGATGAGCCCCGGCGAGCTGCTGGCTGCCCTGCGACAACTGCGATACTCGCGACAGGTGCTTTACGCCGAACCCGTGTTCAGCACTTTCAGTACGACCAAGGTCAGCGCCGGCGGCGACTGGTGAGAGATTGAGACCTGCGCGCAGCTCGTGCGGTAGTGCGCATGCCGCACGCCAAGGCGCGCCGGCACTTAGGACCAGCGTACCTTCTGCCAAACACTGATTGCGGCGCAGGGGATGCCATTGCTATGGTGCCCGCATGAGCAGGCTTCGCGCAGCGGTCATCGGCGTTGGTTATCTGGGCAATTTTCACGTCCAGAAATACCTCAGCCTGCCAGATGTCCAGGTGGTGGGCGTTCTCGATACTGACGCGGAGCGTGCAGCCGAGATTGCCCGCAAGTACGAGGTGCAAGCCTTCGCTGACCTTGAGGCCCTGCTCGGGCAGGCAGACCTAGTGTCGATCGTCACACCCCCGGCCCATCACTTCGATGCGGCGCGACGCTGTCTGGGGCGCGGCCTCCACGTACTGGTGGAAAAACCGGTCACCGCTACGGTGGACCAAGCCGAAGCCTTGGTGGCACTGGCCTGCGCTGCAGGCTTGGTATTCCAGGTGGGGCATCTGGAGCGCTTCAACCCAGCGGTGCTCGCCGTGCGTCGGCGGCTGAGGAATCCTCATCGTATCGAGGCGCGACGTCTGTCCCGGTTCCAGAAGCGGGGCACGGAAGTCGACGTGGTGCTCGATCTCATGATTCACGATATCGACATCGTTCTGTCCATGGTGGATAGCCCCGTAGAGTCGCTGCACGCCACGGGTTCGGTGGTCGTGTCGGGTGATATCGATGTCGCCCACGCCACGCTGCATTTCGCCAATGGTTGTGTGGCCGAGCTCACCGCCAGCCGCGTCAATCGTGAACCTGTACGTTCGATGGAAATCTTCCAGCCCGACGCCTGTATCTCGGTCGATTATCTGAATCACACCCTGCTCGTGAGCAACGCTGCCGGACTGCCGGGGGTGCCCGAGATGAGCTTCGAAGAGGAAAGCCTCTGCCGCACCGATGTGCTCATGGATGAAATCCGCTCCTTCGTGAATGCCGTCCGTCATGGAGAAGCGCCCACGGTCTCGGGCGAGGACGGCAAGAAGGCACTGGAAGTCGCGGTGGCCATCAGCCAGCTAATCCGCCGACGCCAACGCGACGTGAAAATCTCAGCCGGCGGCTGAGTCCTCAGCGGCGGCGTGCCGAGCGTGGCAAGCTGTCCGGACTCAGCAGACGAATTTCCCCATCCTCGATAACCAAGGGAGCAGCCACCAGGGACTGCCCCTTGCAAGGCCCTGCAACGCAGTGACCATCTCCGGGCCGGAAGCGGGCGTCATGGGTCGTGCATTGCAGATGTTGGCCCTCTGAGTCAAAAAAATCGTCCGCGCGCCACTCCAGACGCACGCCAGTGTGGGGACAGCTGTTGAGATAGCCTCGCAGCTCACCCGCTTCCCACAAGAGGATGAGGGAAATCCGTCGTTCGCCCCAGTTCACCTCCAGCCCCTTCGCACCCTGTTGCGGCACCTCACTCGCCGCGCATATCCGCGCTGAATCCGGCATCGTCATTCGCTCCTCATTGAGGCGGTCCGCACTTTCGTGGGGAGAGGGGGTCAAGTACAATGCGGCGGGCTCGGACCTGCACACCGGTGCGCCGAGCCCCCGCTTTCCAACCCGATTACATCAGTCATGACACCAGCAATCCTAGCGCTCGCCGACGGGACGGTTTTTCACGGCTCGGCCATTGGTGCCCAAGGCGCCACAGTGGGCGAAGTGGTCTTTAATACGGCGATGACGGGTTATCAGGAAATCCTCACCGATCCTTCATACTCCCAGCAGCTCGTCACCCTCACCTATCCGCACATCGGCAACGTGGGAGTGAACCCGAGGGATGCCGAGGCCCGGGGCGTGTTTGCCGCGGGGCTCATCATCCGCGACAGCTCTGCCGCCGTAAGCAACTGGCGCGCCAGTGCCTCGCTGGAAGTCTATCTGCGGGAACAGGGCGTCGTCGCCATCGCCGACATCGATACGCGCAAGCTCACACGCCTGCTCCGCGACCAAGGCGCGCAGGGTGGCTGCATCGTGGCCGGACCCCATGCCACGCCGGAAGAAGCCATTGCTCGGGCGCGTGCCTTCCCCGGCCTGGAGGGCGCTGACCTCGCCAAGGTAGTCACCACCGTGAAGCCGTACACGTGGCGGGAGGGCAGCTGGAAGCTTGCTCTGGACGGCTATGAAACCGATTCCGGTGCGCCGCAATGGCGGGTCGCAGCCTATGATTTCGGGGTCAAGCACAACATCCTTCGGCTACTGGCTGACCGCGGTTGTGCGGTCGAAGTCCACCCTGCGACCACGCCCGCCGCCGACATTCTCGCCTCCCGACCGGACGGGGTATTCCTCTCCAACGGACCGGGCGATCCCGAACCCTGCACCTACGCCATTGAAGCCATCCGCGAAGTTCTGGCCTCCGGCACGCCGCTGTTCGGCATCTGTCTCGGCCATCAGCTGCTCGGGCTTGCCTGTGGTGCACGAACAGTCAAGATGAAATTCGGGCACCACGGCGCCAACCATCCGGTGCAGGATCTGCGCACCGGGCAGGTGCTCATCACCAGCCAGAACCATGGCTTTGCCGTGGATGAGGCGAGTCTTCCCGAGTCCCTTATCGCGACCCATCGATCGCTCTTCGATCGCACCCTGCAGGGCATCGCGCACACCCGCGCGCCGGCCTTCAGCTTCCAGGGGCATCCCGAGGGCAGCCCGGGGCCACACGATGTGCAGCCGCTCTTTGACCAGTTCATCGACCTGATGCGTCGACACCGCAACGCCTGAACGCGAGTTCCCGACAGCCATGCCCAAACGCAAAGACATACAGAGCATCCTCATCCTGGGCGCCGGGCCCATCGTCATCGGCCAAGCCTGCGAGTTCGATTACTCGGGCACCCAGGCCTGCCGCGCCCTGCGCCAGGAGGGTTACCGTATCGTGCTGGTGAACTCCAATCCCGCCACCATCATGACGGATCCGGAAACCGCGGATGCCACCTACATCGAGCCGGTGCGCTGGGAGACAGTGGCAAAGATCATAGAGGTCGAGCGGCCGGACGCACTGTTGCCGACCATGGGCGGACAGACGGCCTTGAACTGTGCGCTCGACCTGGCGCGCGAAGGCGTGCTCGAAAAATTCAACGTCAAGCTGATCGGAGCTGCGGAACGCGCCATCGAGATGGCCGAGGATCGCGAACAGTTCCGTCAGGCCATGACCCGAATCGGACTGGCTACGCCGGCGGCCTCAGTGGTGCATACCCTGGATGAAGCCGAAAAGGCACAGGTAGCGCTCGGCTTCCCGGTCATCATCCGACCCTCTTTCACCCTCGGCGGAACCGGTGGAGGCATTGCCTACAATCGCGAAGAATTCGCCGAAATCGTCACTCGCGGGCTTGATGCCTCGCCCGTACATGAAGTGCTCATCGAAGAGTCTGTGCTCGGCTGGAAAGAGTACGAGATGGAAGTCGTGCGCGACCGCAGCGACAACTGCATCATCATCTGTGCGATCGAGAATCTCGATCCCATGGGGATCCACACGGGTGACTCCATCACCGTGGCGCCCGCGCAGACGCTCACCGACAAGGAATACCAGATCATGCGCAACGCCTCGCTCGCGGTGCTGCGCGAGATCGGGGTGGAGACCGGGGGCTCGAACGTCCAGTTCGCGATCAATCCGGACGACGGTCGCATGGTCGTCATCGAGATGAATCCTCGCGTATCCCGCTCCTCTGCGCTGGCCTCCAAGGCGACCGGATTCCCCATAGCCAAGGTTGCCGCCAAGCTGGCCGTGGGCTACACCCTGGATGAACTCGCCAACGAAATCACGGGCGGCGCCACGCCCGCGTCCTTTGAGCCGACCATCGACTATGTGGTCACCAAGATCCCGCGCTTCACGTTCGAAAAATTCCCGCAGGCTGTGGACCGCCTCACCACCCAGATGAAATCCGTGGGCGAAGTGATGGCCATCGGCCGCACTTTCCAGGAGTCCTTCCAGAAGGCACTGCGCGGCCTTGAAACCGGTGCGACCGGCTTGGATGAAAAACTGCGCGGGGACGCCGCGAGCGATCGGGGCAAGCTGGTGCGCGAGATGACCCAAGCCGGCTCCGAGCGCATCTGGTACGTGGGTGATGCTTTCCGGCACGGCATGTCGCTGGAGGAGGTCTTCGAGGCCACTCACATCGACCGTTGGTTTCTGGTGCAGATCGAGGATCTCATCCGTGAGGAAGCTGTCGTGCGCACCAGCACGCTCGCTGCGCTGGATGCCGCAACCGTCCGCCGCCTCAAGCGCAAGGGCTTTTCGGACGCGCGCCTCGCGA
>JAURMM010000082.1 GCA_030830685.1 Gammaproteobacteria bacterium
GGAAGTGCTCCGAGAACTCCAGCACGTAGACCCTCAGCAAGGCTGCGATTTCAAGCGCAACCCGCTCCGGATCGGAAGTTTCCTCGAACAGCCGGTGAAAAAAGTGCTGATCTGCCTTGCCCGGTGGGACGCCGATAGTGGATAGCCGGGGGGCGTTTGGAAGGCAGGCGTTCTCGTGCACGCGCTCCGCCTCCAGCCGGAAATCACACACCGTGCGGATACCGAGGCCGGCGAATTCTTCGCGTGCTGCAGCACCCAGTCCGGACAGATGCCCGGAGCGGAAGACAGTGCCCCAGCGCACTCGGCGCCCATCCGCAGTGGCGTATCCCCCTATGTCCCGCAGATTGGTCGCGCCTTCGAGGGCCAGATGGCGCGGCCCCGCAAGCAGCGGGGAACCCTGTTCCGGCACGAGGGCGAAGTAACTCGGGAAAGGCAGATCCGCCAGTATGCAGGGCCCCTCCGTCACCGCCAGTGGGGAGACGTAGTCGATAGCTGCGGGAGAGGCCCCCCGGAAGATCCGGACCGGGCCGTGGAGATCAGTCGCCGACCAGTCGAGCCGGAAGCGCCGATCCGCGGTGCGGATGATTTCGAGCGAGCACATGGGATCCATGAGCACGATTATCCCGACAGGGTGGGGCAGCTGTCATCCCGCCCGACGGCGGCCCGACCAGCCGCTACCAGCCGGGCTGGCCTCCACGTGTGCGCGCCCCGGTGCTGTCGAGTCGCAATTCGCCGTCGCCAGCCTGGGGACCGCCCGCAAGCGGAATGGCCGCCAGCACATAGTCCGTTACTGACGCGCTGACGATTCTGAGGTCGTAGAACTTCCGTTCTCCATCCAAGGGCGCCTGGGTCGGAAAGATGGCCGGCGGCCCGGTGGCGTCATCGCCACCCTCGGTCCCGGCACCGATGTAGCTTCCATGCGCGACATGGAAACGCTCCATGGCATTCGCAAGGCTGGTGAGCGCACCGGCCGCATCTGCGCGCCGGGACTTGCGCATCTGCTCCTGGTAAGACGGATAAGCGATCATTGCCAGAATGGCGACCACCGCCACCACCACCATCAATTCAATCAGCGTAACTCCCCGTGCAGAGGCGGGGCCACCAGTGCTCACTCCACCCTCCAGTAGGTTCGCACCGGGGAACGGGAGGCGAGTCGCGTTTCCACCTGTTCCGTACCGACGAAGACCAGAGGATCTCCCGGGGAGTCCGAGCTGCCTTCGGAGGATCCGCTGTCGGGGAAGAAGATCGTGACTCCAGGCGGGAGGCCTCCCTTGCGCAAAATTTGAGAGCGGTCGATGCGCGAAAGATCAGTCCCCTGATGATCAGGGTTGCGATCGATCACCGGTGTGCCATCGCCTGCATTGAGGACGTAAACTCGCCCCGTACCTTGCTCGGGCGCACACGCCACCGTCTGGTCTCCCCCGGGGGTATAGGTAGTGAACATGATCTGTCCCCCGAACGTCACAGGCCTCTCAAGTACTTTCTCACCGACGAAAGCCCCGCCGTCGACCTGGTTCAGCCAGAGATACCAGCCACTCTTCGCCGTGAGCTCGGACAGTGCGCCTGCCATCTGCTCTTCCGTGCCCTCACTTATGAGGTTCTCCGTCGCGTCATGCAAATCGGACAGCTCGGTGCGCGGATAGAGCGCAGTGCCGTCGATGGCACGTTGGGGGCCAAAAATCGCCGGGTCGCGCAAAACGAAGAATGCATCCTCGATTGTGGTGGAGAGCGGTTTCTCGCGGTGTCCCGATCCAATAGCGATGTTGAGGTAGCGTTTACGGGAACTCAGCGAGATATCCGGCGGATAGAAGAACCGGCGATGTGACGCGGCGGTGGAACCTCCGAGCGCTGCGATCACTCCGCCGGTGGCAAGCGTCCGCGCGTCTCGGTTACTGGTCGAAAAATCGATGCGCCAGATCTGCCCGCCCATGTCACCGATGTAGAGGCGATCCATCAGACCATCGCCATCGACATCCAGAATCGCCGGATCGGACGGCAGGCTGTATTGCATGTCCGGCAACAGGAGATCCGGGTCGCGGCCGTTGGCCGTGCCAGCTGGGCCTGCCTGCCAGAGCAGTGCGCCGCTGAAGGCATCCACCATGTACAGCGCCCTGCCGTAACTGTCGGGGGTTGCGGTAGGTTTTTCATCCTGAAGGGGGTCATATCCGCCCCCGAACACCAGCACTTCGCGAACCTCGCCGGCCAGCTTGATCCGGGTTTTCACGGGCGCAGACCAGGTCTGTCCAAGTTCCGAGAAAGGCCCAGGTATTCCTCCCTTGATGACCCATTGCAGAACAGGAGACGATCGGCGTGAAACATCCAGCGCATAGTAGTTTCGGCCACCCCTGCGCATGCCCTGGAACAGATAGACTGCATCCCCGGCATCATTCAGGTTGAAGTTGTTGTTCCTGTCCTGGACCCAGGCAGCGAGGGGACCATCAAGTCCGTAGAGCACGGGCACATTGGCCGTGTTGTCGTGCAGTGCGGGCAGCCCGGACAGCAGCTCGCCGGGCATGAAAGAGAAGACTTCCTCCCCGGTGTCGGCGTTGAGCGCAGTGAGTAGTCCATTGTTGGTGCCGATGAAAAGCGTGCTGTCCTGGCTTGACGCAGTGGTGGCGTAGGTAATGAGCAGAGGGCGGCCATGCAGCAGCGATCCCATCGAACGATGGGGATCCGAAATATCCCCATCGCCGTCCTCGTCGAGCACATCGACACCCCGCGCCCACTGCAGCAGCGCGGTGCGACGCGCATCCGTCATCTCCGCATCACCCAGCATGGCCTTCGTGATACGGGTGTTGCTCTCATGCAGCCGATGGTCCTCGCTGGTCAGGAGCACCTTGGCGGGGTCAGTGGTCCCCGTGTAGGTGTACAAGGTCCGGGCAAGGGTGAGTCGACTGGCCGCTCCGCCGCGCGCGACCTCGTTTCCATCTGGGGCATCCGCATCCTGGGTCCAGAAGCTTTGGGCCTCCCGTCCGAAGAAAGCGGTCACAGGGTCTATCGCGTTACGACCCAGGGCATCGACGATGGCCCCGCCACGCAACTTGAAATGCTTGAGGTTTCCCGGCCAGCGTGGTCCGGAAGTGGGCTTGAAAAGTGCGAAGTACAGGCTGTCGTTGTGGGTCATGCGGTTGAACGCATTGATCGCGATCGCCGGCGACACGAAAGTCGTACTCACCGAAAAGATATCCATCATGATGTTGTTGAAGACATCAGTGAGTTCATCAGTACTGCCGGCCGTATGGAATTTTCCACCACCTTTCTGTGCTGCCGCCGAGAGCAGGGCGATGTTGCCCGAGGTGAATCCGATGGTGTAAAGATTCACCCGCTGCGTGTCATTGAGACTGGAGCTGCAGTCTGCGGTTGCCATGTACTGGGCGAGCTCGTCCATGCAGTTTCCGGCACAACTGGCCGAGCCCGTCACGCTGGAAAAATTGGGCATGGCGCGGATCGCGGAATCGGCATCGAAGTCGTTGGTGGGCTCCCCATCGGTCAGGAAAACGACAAAGTTTTTCTGGCATGGGAACTGCACCGGGCTCTGATAGCGTTGGGGATCCCGCGGGTTCAGCACTTCGGGCACATTCGTCCCGGGCAGGGAACGACTCCCGAACATTACGTTCCCTCCCTGATAGAAGCGATAGGACTCGAACAAGGTTTCGCTGAGTGGAGTGTTACCCTGGCCCACGAAGGAATTCACCGCGTTCACATAAGAGGCACGGTTCTCGGGTGTGAGTGGCTGCATGGGCATGACGAAATACCCGCCGCGATTGTTGGATGAAAACCGGGGGTTCTCGCTGTATCGCATCACTGCGATATTCACATTGGTCAGAGTCTGCGCGAGATTTGAAAACACGGCTTTGACCGCGCTCATCCGACTCAGGTATGTCTGCTGCTGGTGGTTGTAGCGCCAGTTGAGGTAGTTGCCGCTGTACAGCGTGTAAGAACCTCCGATACTAGCCCAGTTCACGGATCCGGTTTGCGCTGATTGCCAGCCAGTGGTGGTGTTCACGGGCCAGGTTGCGGTGGCGCCGTTGTCGGAGTTGTGTCCATGCAAGCCAGCGTCCGCCGCGCACTCTGTATCGAGGCCAGCCTTGTTGCTGGCCAACCCACCCCAGGTCTTTCTGTTGCGTTGAGCCAGGCGTCCACTGAAGTAGCCGGTGGCCTCTGGCTGGTTACCCAATGCGACAGCGGATGCTGCGCAATGGTTGACGACGGCATTGAAATACCGGGTGCTGCTGCAGGTGGGCGGACTGCCGGTTATGCTCCAGTACACGCGGTCGACCCTGCAGGTACCAGAGTAGTTGATGGTGGGGTCGTACACCTGCGCAGGGCCTGGGACATCCCTAGTTTCCATGCTGCCCGAAGTATCGAAGATGAACACGATGTTCGGTCTCACGAGAGGATCCGTCTGCGTCATCTGCATGAAGGCTTCGATGTCTTCTGCCTGCGCCGGCGCCAACAGGAGGAGGCTGCTCAGACCCAGCAGTTGCCTCAAAAATCTGCTCGCCGAAGGCTTCAGGAACATCGGCACGTTACCAGAGCACCCGCAGGAGCTCGCGGGTATCTCGTGTAAAAATGACCGTGCCCGCATTGCCGCTCAGCGCCACGGCCTCCAAGGCCGCAATGGGCTGGCCTGCGTGCAGCAGCAAAACCTCAGCGTCCAGATCGAAATAGAGCGGACATCCGTCACAGCCCACCGCGCTCAAAGTACCGCGGCCCCCTTTACCTCGGTCGAGACTGAGCGTGACCTGATTGGCCTCCACGGAGGCCTCTGGCACAACGCCGGGCACAGGCTGCTCTGCAGCGCCGGTTCCGCACGCAAGCGACAAGCCCGCAGACAATATCAGCGCCCTGCGCTTCAGAAACGTCATTGAGTACCCCTAGGTCCGATCCGCACAAGGCCCTGGAGATGGGAAACTCGCGTACCGGAACCGCTTAACCGCGCCTCTGTGGTCACTTCATACCGATGACAACCAAGCCCGCTGTCGAGATTGAGCGAAATCTCCGTGCACACATTTTGCGAGGAACCTTGATAGGTCACAACAGACAGGGAATTGACCTGCAAGCCAAGCTCGTGAGCCGTGCCATGCAGGTGCTCAACGGTCACACCCGCGCTGTCCGCACGTTCTGATCGGGCGAGAGGGTCTTTCTCGGTGCTGTAGGCATTCCGTGAGGGATCCGCAGCCAGGACTATCGTGCTGATGGCGCTCTCTGCCGCCTGATGGGCAAGCGCTTGGTGCAGGAAATTACCCGACATGCGCTCTTCCATTGTCGCGTTGGAGACGGCACTGAGGCCCATGATGGAGAGCACCAGCAGCAGAAGCAGTGTCACCACCATCACCACACCTGATTCCTGCCCGCAGTGCATCATGTGTTGTTCCTCAGCATGATGATGCGGGAAAAAACCTGTCGGAGTCTGCGATCATTGAAAGGGCCTACGGCAGGAATATCGAGCAGGCTGTAGCGGGCCCCGGAATCCATGCCCACGGGATCCCCCGTACTTGTCAGCAGCGCAACCTTCACTGCCACGATGGCAGAGTCCGATGCAAGCTGGTCTGCGGTAACGAAAGAATTGGCGACCCGGTCTTCGTCTGTATCGACGCCATACAGGAACTGCAGATTCTCGACATGCTCGGCGATGAGGCCGGGCGTTGCCGCACCATTCCCACGACACATGAGATCCGTGCCTTCAAGGAAGTACTGGTTGCTGGCGACCCCGTTCGGCGTGGGTGCGCCAAGGCAGTCAATCTCTGATTCGTAGTTGACCTCGATGGTATCGCTGGCGGTGGACGTCTCTGGCAGGAACAGGAGCGGCGGGTAGGCTGATACGTTGTTC
This sequence comes from Gammaproteobacteria bacterium, assembly GCA_030830685.1. Lineage (GTDB taxonomy): Bacteria > Pseudomonadota > Gammaproteobacteria > CAIKBL01. Next base: position 5,834 of record JAURMM010000082.1, read on the forward strand.
AGTGTATTGGCAAGCGTCAGACGGGCATTCTCGCTGCCATCGGACAAGCGGTAGAAGGAGCGGGTGAAGCCAGCGTTGGCGATGTCACGGCCCAGAGCGTCAAGTGCAAAGCGGGCGTTCTCCTGCAGTCGACTCATGCCACCCTGCACCGTGTTGGAAGAGCGACTGCCGGCGAATACCTGGATCACTGCTGCGGTCAACAACAGCCCAAGAACCATCGCGACCATCAACTCCACCAAGGTCAGGCCCGACTGGTGACAGCTTCGGGTTCCTGAGCTATGCCTCATGGCTGGATTCTCAACGCCAGGTGTTGGATCTCTGCGGGTTCGCTGTGCCTTTCCGGATTGGGCACGGACCACTCAAGCGTGATGGTATGCGGGCTGTCGGCTGCACAGGGAGTCGTGTCACAGACTACCTCCGCGCGCGCGCCGGGCAGGATATTGAGCACACCGCCTCTGGCGGTGGCCGCACCGTGCAAATCTCCACAGAGCCATTCGCTCAAGTCGAATGCGGCCAGTTCCCCGGCGCTGCAGGACTCACCTGGCATGCTGGTGGAGGTCTGGTGCCAGGGTGCGCAGCTCACGGCTGGCGCCACGGCGCAGTTGAAAGTACGGGAATCGATGGCCGCAAATGCACCGGTTCTGACGCCCTCCGGATTGCCACGCATGCGATCTGCGATGTCATCAGCGAGGAGTGCGGCCTGGGTCCGATAGACCGAGCTGTTGGTGCTGCGCAGAGCCACGACCTGCAAGGCGGCCATGCCCATCAGCGTTGAACTGATGATGGCGACCGTCACCATCACCTCCACGAGGGTGATACCCCTGTCTCTACGACGCTTGGTGGACCTTTGCATGAGCTTCAGGTGCAGGTGACCGGGGCCACGCGCACCTGGCCGGTGGTCATCACGCTGAACTCGCGCCCCGTTTCCCCGGTGCGGTCATCACACAAAATCAGCGTGTCGGTGACGCCGGTGCGTCCGGTGTTCTGAAACTCGAAGCGGGTCAGACCCTGCGCGCTATCAAGAGACGTGCGGGAGTCCAGCGCCGGAAATCTGCGCAGTGTCCGCTCCACGCCAGCCTCCTGGGTGCGGATTTCCCATCCACCCCCCCACTCATTGCTGCTGTTGCCTGCCACTGCATGAACGCTTACCACGACGCCTCGCTTGATGGCCTCGCTGCGCGCAAGATTGAACATGGTCACGAACTGCGTGGCATCGCTCACGAGACGGTTCTGGCGGATGGTCGTGGCAAATCCTGGCACCGCCACAGCGATGAGGACACCCGCCACCAACAAGGTCACCACCAGTTCAATCAAGGTGAAGCCTCCGGCATGAGCGGTCCGGTATGGAGCAGCAGTAATGTGGCTTGCGTGGTGCATTCTTGTTCTTCTGTTTTCCGTCGGCATTCGCCAACAGGGTTCAATACCCGCTGTCAACCAGCCAGCGCAATCGTATTCAGGGGGGCGTGCGCCGTAGGTGTGACGGAGTTGGCAGAATGCCCTTTTCAAGGAAGACTGACAAACCGGTGGCAAGGGCTGGCGCCGCGCGTGCGGGAACGAACCGACCGTCCTGGCCGATTGCCGGGCAGCAAAGGACGGTCTGAAAAAGTGTATTCAGGTCAGCGCGCGCGCGCTCCTCGCAACTGCCGCACACAGCCAGCACTGGAACACCGGCATCCCGCGCCAGGCGGGCCACGTAGGCTGGTGCCTTGCCGTGCATGGTCGAATGGTCCAGACGCCCTTCACCGGTGACCACGAGATCCGCGCGCTGCAGGTGCTGAGAGAAATCCGACGTTTCCAGCACCAGCCGTGCACCGGGCTCAACTGCAGCCCCGACAAAGGCCATGAGCGCCGCACCCGCGCCACCCGCGGCACCCGCACCGGGACTGGTCGCGACGCGGCAACCCAAGCGGTATTCGAGCAGGTCATGAATTCGGGCGAGGCCCGCCTCCAGGAAACTCACATCAGCGGCTGCTGCGCCCTTCTGAGGGCCGAACACCGCCGCTGCCCCGCGCGGACCCAGGAGTGGATTGTCCACGTCACTTGCCACCCGCAGGTAGACATGGCGCAGACGGGTATCCAGACCCGCGACATCGAGATCGGCGACGCGATTCAGATCCCCACCCGTGAGGGGCCTTGTGAGGGGCGTGCCGGAGGCATCCATGAAGCGCACCCCCAGCGCCTGCATCATCCCCAGCCCGCCATCGACGGTGGCGGAGCCACCCAGCCCCAGGATGAGGCCCCGGATGCCATGGGCCAACGCGTGGCTCACCAGTTCGCCGGTGCCGTGGCTGGTGGTGTGAAGCGGGTTGCGCCGTGAGGCGGGCACCAAGGCCAGGCCTGAAGCTGCAGCCATCTCGATGACGGCCAGGTCGCCCGACCCAAGCAGCGCCCACTCAGCGGAGAGACGGTCACCCAGTGGGCCCACGACCTGGTGGTTCAACCGCCGCCCCCCTCGCGCCGCCAGTAGCGCCTCCACCGTGCCATCGCCACCATCGGCGATCGGCAAGCAGATGCACTCGCAGTTGGGGTAGGCGGCCCGAAAGGCTTCGGCGGTCACGCGTGCAACCTCTGCGGCGCTCAAACTCTCTTTGAATGCATTCGGAGCGATCAGCACACGCACGCTGAGGGCGCTCCCCGACAGTCTCTGTCCATTACCCGGCACACCATTCCCATGATCCGGGATCACATCAGCCCGTGCTGCCTCAGCGCGGCGTCTGCTGTCTGTTCGATCAGGGTAGCGATAGTCATGGGCCCTACGCCGCCGGGGACTGGCGTGATGAGGCTTGCCCGCGCGTAGGCTGCGTCATAGTCCACGTCCCCCTTGTTGCCCTCGCTATAGCCTGCATCCACGACCACCGCACCGGGCTTCACCCAGTCCCCTTTCACGAAATGCGCCTTGCCGACGGCGGCGACGATGACATCCGCCTGACGCACCAACGACCCGATATCCCGGGTGCGGGAATGGGTGATGGTGACCGTGGCGTTTGCTTCCAGCAACATCGCCGCCATGGGCTTGCCGAGAATGGGGCTGCGGCCGATAACCACGGCGTGTTTGCCCGCGAGGTCCACTGCGTAGGCTTGCAGCAGGCTCATGATTCCTGCCGGAGTGCACGAGCCAAACACGTTGAGCCCGAGCCACATCAGTCCCAGCCCTGTGGCGGTTACCCCATCCACGTCCTTGGCTGGCGTGATCGCCTCGAAGGCCGCCCGCTCGTCGATATGCCCGGGGACAGGATGTTGCAGCAGGATGCCATTCACGCTTGCGTCCTGCGCGAGACGCCTTATCTCGGACACCAGCTCGTCCGTAGAGGTTGCAGCCGGCATTTCCACCGGCAAGGAAGTCATGCCGATGTCGGCGCAGCGTTTGCGCTTCATGCGGACATAGGTCGCTGAGGCTGGGTCATTGCCCACCAGTACGGTGGCGAGACAGGGTGTCACGCCCCGCTCCCGCTTCAGGCGCTCCACCTTGGACTGCGCCCGGTCGAGTACTCCCTGGGCCACCAGTCTGCCATCCATCACCTTGTGGTCATGCGCGCCATCATTCATACGGGGCTCCAGCTCTGCCTTCTGAAAGGGTGCTCATGGTACTGCAAGCGGTCGATGCGAGCCGTAATCGGGTAGCATTGCGAGCCATCCTCACACTCATCCGGACGGCTTCGCATGTCAGACATCGAAATCGCGCAGGCAGCGCACAAGGAACGCATCATCGATCTCGTCGGCCGCACCTGCGGCATCGGGCCAGAGCATCTGGTTCCCTACGGCCACTACAAGGCCAAGCTGTCCCTCGATTACATCCGTGGCCTGGACACGCACCCGGACGGCAAATTGATTCTGGTCACGGCCATCAGCCCGACACCCGCGGGCGAGGGGAAGACGACCACCACGGTAGGCCTTGGTGATGCGCTGAACCGCATTGGACGCAAGGCGATCGTGTGCCTGCGCGAACCCTCGCTTGGACCCTGCTTCGGGGTGAAGGGCGGTGCAGCTGGCGGTGGCTATGCCCAGGTGGTTCCGATGGAGGACATCAACCTTCACTTCACGGGTGATTTCCATGCGATCGGCGCTGCACACAATCTGCTCGCAGCGATGCTGGACAACCATATCAATCACGGCAACGTTCTGAACATCGACCCGCGACTGGTGAGCTGGAAGCGCGTGATGGACATGAATGACAGGGCCCTGCGCGATATCGTCATTGGCCTCGGCGGAACCGCCAACGGCTTTGCCCGTGAAGACGGCTTCGATATCACCGTGGCCTCCGAGGTCATGGCCATCTTCTGCCTGGCGACGTCACTGAAAGATCTCAAAGAACGCCTCGGCCGCATCGTTGTGGCCTACACGCGCGACCGCAAGCCTGTGACGGCGGCAGACCTGAAAGCCCACGGCGCCATGGCCGCCCTGCTGAAAGACGCCATCAGCCCGAATCTCGTCCAGACCCTCGAAAACAATCTTGCCATCGTGCACGGCGGACCCTTCGCGAACATTGCGCACGGCTGCAATTCCGTGATTGCTACTAGCACAGCGCTCAAGCTTGCCGACTACGTGGTAACCGAAGCCGGGTTCGGGGCCGATCTGGGAGCCGAGAAGTTCATCGACATCAAATGCCGCATGGCGGGATTGAAACCGAAGGCAGTGGTTCTGGTGGCCACCGTGCGTGCGCTCAAGTATCACGGTGGGGTGGCGATGCCGGATCTCAACCGTGAGAACCTTGCCGCCCTTGAAGCCGGTTGTGTGAACCTGCAACGGCATCTCCACAATATCCAGCACAACTACGGTCTGCCCTGTGTGGTGAGCATCAACCACTTCACTGCCGATACTCCGGCTGAAATAGCTCTCCTGCAGGAAAAGATTGCGGCCTTCGGCGGGCGCTCCGTGGTCGCCAGGCATTGGGCGCAGGGCGGCGCAGGGGCGGAAGAACTCGCAGTGGCTGTCTCCTCCCTGGTAGATGATGGCAAGGCTGAACACACCTTCGTGTACTCCGAGCAAGCCACGTTCTGGCAGAAGATAGAATCCATTGCGACTAAGATTTATGGTGCTGCGGGTATCAGTGCACCTGCCAAGGTGCGGGAGCAGTTGACGGCTTGGGATGCTCAGTACGCGAACTTTCCCGTCTGCATTGCGAAGACCCAGATGTCATTCTCGACCGATGCCACGGCGCGCGGCGCACCGAGCGGTCACACGCTTGAGATCAGCGATGTGCGCGTGGCCGCAGGCGCCGGCTTCGTGGTTGCCATTGCGGGCAACATGATGACCATGCCGGGGCTGCCCAAGGTGCCTGCTGCGGAGAAGATTGATGTGGATGATGAAGGGCGCATCACCGGACTTTTCTGACAGACAGTGTCGCTCAACGCGGTTGCGCAAGGACTCTCGCCGACGCCACCGTCGCAACGGTGGCACAATGTCAGATTGAAGATATCTCCTGAAGCGGATGCGACCATGAATCTCTACGCCCGAACGAACACCCCGCGCGAGGAAATCGCGCGCATCCTGCAGGCAGCTGATGTGCCTGTGCTGCTGATGGTGCTCTACCAGCTCACCCACGACATGCGCTGGTTGCAGCCACCTTTCCAGCCCAAACGTGACATCAGTTTCTTCGCGGACGAATCGGGCGGCATGCCGGAGGAAGTCCAGGCGGAAGTGCGTGCGGCGGCGCTGGAGGTGCTGTGCGAAGTGCACGCCGGGACGCGTGAGATTCCGGCACCACCCTCTGATGAAGACATCAGTCGCATGATGAGCGTGTGCATGGGCGAGATCATTCCGGTTGAGTACGTGCCGATGATGCTGGAGGAAATGGGGCTCCGCCGCCGGGATACGGAGTGGCAGGCCAAGCCACCGGCGCACGAGGTTGAAGATTTCCAGGTGCTCGTCATCGGCGCGGGCATGTCCGGCATTCTTGCCGCATGCAAACTCCGCGAGGCAGGTATCAGCTACCAGATCGTGGAGAAAAATCAGCGATTGGGCGGCACCTGGTTCGAGAATCGCTACCCGGAAGTTGGTTGCGATGTCCCGAATCACTTCTATTCCTACTCTTTCCGCCCCAACCCGGACTGGTCCGGCTACTACTCCAAGGGCGACGAAATCGAGGCCTACCTTGAACGCTGCGCCCTGGAGTTCGGAGTGCGCTCAGACATCCGCTTCCGGACGGAGGTCCTCTCGGCCCACTACCACACCGCCAGTGCCCGCTGGGAAGTGGTATTGCGTCTGCCGGATGGACAACAGCAGACCCGGTATTTCAATGTGGTGATCTCGGCCACAGGGCAGCTCAATCGGCCGAAGATGCCGCAGATTGAAGGACTGGAGACCTTCAAGGGACCAGCCTTCCATACCGCGCGCTGGCCGGAGAATCTCGTGCTCGAGGGCAAGCGGGTAGCGGTGATCGGAACCGGCGCAAGTGCCATGCAGCTGGTGCGCACGACAGCTGAGAAGGCATCGCATCTCACCATCTTCCAGCGTTCCCCGCAGTGGGCCATTCCCAGCCGCGACTACCACCGGACAGTGAGTGCGGAGAAGAAATGGCTGTTTCATCACGTGCCTTTCTACCTGGGCTGGTATCGCTTCACACTTGCCTGGCGTTTCAGTGATCAACTGCTGAAGACGATCGAGCGGGATCCCGAGTGGCCGCATCCGGAGCGGTCAGTCAACTACCGAAATGACAGGCATCGTGAGCGCTTGACCGAGTATCTGTTGTCTGAAATCGGCGAACGTACTGACCTGATTCCCAAGGTACTGCCGGACTATCCGCCCTACGGCAAGCGCATTCTGGTCGACAATGAATGGTTCAAGACCCTGAAGCGTGACAACGTTTCGCTGGTGACAGAAGACATTCTCCGCATCACGCCGGAGGGCGTGGTGACAGCCGATGGCGTGGAGCACAAGGTGGACGTTCTCATCCTGGCGACAGGCTTTGAAGCGACGCGCCTGTTGGCGCCGATGGAAGTGGTGGGCGCGACCGGCAAGTCTTTGCGCGAGATCTGGGGCGACGACGATGCAGCGGCCTATCTCGGCATCACGGTGCCGGGTTTCCCCAATTTCTTCTGCCTTTATGGCCCCAATACGAATCTGGGCCACGGTGGCAGCATCATCATGATCTCCGAGTGCCAGGTGCGCTACATCATGGCCTGCCTCATGCGGATGCTGGAGCAGAACATCGTCGCCATTGACTGCAAGCCCGAAGTCCATGACGAATTCAAGCGCAAGCTGGATGCAGAGCACGCCAAGCTCGTCTGGACCACACCCGGTCTTGTGAACTGGTATCGCAACAAGGCCGGGCGCGTGGTGTCGGTCATGCCTTGGCGCCTCGTCGACTACTGGACCTTCACGCGTGAGCCGGACTTCCAGGATTATCAGCTGAAACGCAGAGCCTGAGCTCTGGAGCCTTCCCTCTCCAGCGCGAGGGAAGGCGTTGAGTGCATGCTCAGGTGATGCCGAATTGAAGGGCTGCAAGCCGCGCGTACAGACCTTGCTGCGCCACCAGTTCAGCGTGGGTGCCCTGTTCCACCAGTCGCCCTTGGTCGAGCACGAGGATGCGATCCACGTTCTGCACCGTGGCCAGCCGGTGCGCGATGATGAGTGTGGTGTGATCTTTCATCAGTTCGGTCATGGCAAGTTGCACCAGGCGCTCGGATTCCGCGTCGAGATTGCTGGTGGCCTCATCCAGCAGCAAGATGGGGCGGCGTGAAAGAATGGCCCTGGCGATAGCCAGCCGCTGTCGCTGCCCACCGGAAAGACGTACGCCGCGTTCTCCAAGCGGCGTTTCAAGACCCTCCGGCAAGCGCGCGATGAACTCCGAGGCATAGGCTGCCTGGCACGCGTTTCTCACTTCCATGTCGCTGGCTTCCGGGCGTCCATAGCGCACGTTATCGGCCACGCTGGCGGCAAAAATCACAGGCTCCTGCGGGACCAGGGCAAAAGCGCGACGCAGGGTTGCGGGGTCGAGCCGCTTCACATCCACACCGTCGATGAGCACCCGTCCCTCGTCGGGGTCGTGAAAGCGCAGCAGCAGCTGGAAGAGCGTGGTTTTGCCGGCTCCGGAAGGGCCCACCAGCGCGACTTTTTCACCGGACGCAATTGAAATCGACAGCGCATCAAGGGCCGGCGTCTCGCGCCGTGCAGGATAGCGAAAAGTCACGTGTTCCAGAGCCACCTCACCGCGCAGAGGGGAGGGCAATGTCTCCGCAGGCCCAGACGGCGGGGGAGGGGCAATGCCCGGTCGGGTATCGAGCAGTTCGACCAGTCTCTCTGCCGCACCCGCTGCGCGCTGCAGATCACCCATCACCTCCGCGATGGCACCCACTGCACTGGCCACCAGAACTGCGTAGAACACGAAGGCTGACAAGGCTCCCGGCGAAATCCGACCCTCGAGCACGTCATGCCCACCCACCCACAGGATGGCTCCGATGGCGGTGAATGCCAGAAACATCACCAGCGCAACCATCAGTGCACGCACCCGGATGCGGGCGCGGGCCGTGGCGAACTGCGCCTCCACGCGGGCACCGAAATGAGCACGGTCGGCGGCTTCATGGGTATAGGCCTGCACGGTACGGATTTCGTGCAAGGTCTCGTCCACGTAGGCGGCGACATCGGCGATGCGGTCCTGACTCCGCCGCGAAAGTCTGCGCACCCGTCTGCCCAGCACGATGATGGGGAGGAATACCAGGGGAATACCCACCAGAACGAGGCCCGTGAGCTTGAGTGACGTGACGGCCAGCATCACGAGCCCGCCTAGCATGAGGAAGAGATTGCGCAGTGCGAACGACGCCGAAGAGCCCACGACAGCCTCGATGAGCGTGGTGTCGTTGGTGAGTCGGGAGATGACTTCTCCGGTGCGCAAATCTTCGAAGAACGCGGGTGGCAGATCCAGCAGGTGATTGAACACGCCGCGACGGATGTCGGCCGTCACCCGTTCGCCCAGCCATGTCACCAGGTAGAAGCGCGCATAGGTCGCCACGGCCAGAAGGGCAATGACCACACCCATGCCGGCCAATGCGTTGTCCAGGAAAGCGGGATCCTTGCGCTCGATACCCAAGTCAATGACGAGGCGCAGACCCTGACCAATAGCCAGCACGCTGCAGGCGGCCAGCACCAGTGCCACGGCAGCTCCCACGAGGCGCGCTTTATGCGGCGCGACGTAGCGCCACAGGAGGCGAAGCTGACGCAAATTGCGGGACGCTGGCCGACGGGCGGGAGAATCGGATGGTGGCATTGCAAACTCGCGAGGAGGGTCGGCGGCAATCCTTCGGGGTGGGTTAAGCTTGGTGCAGCCCCTGCCTAAAAGAAAGTGCTGATTATGAGCGCCCATCCCGCCGCTGGCCAATTGCCTACCGCGGCCGATCTCACGGATCTCCGAAAACTGGTGATGGACTACTTCGGGCAGAAGCCAGATCCCGCCAATCCAGCGCAGACTGTGGTGTTTGGCACTTCAGGGCATCGCGGCTCTGCGGGCAATGGCAGTTTCAACGAAGCCCATGTCCTCGCCATCACCCACGCCGTCTGCGAATTCAGGCGGGCGGCCGGAATTGACGGTCCGCTGTTTCTCGGCATGGATACCCATGCTCTTTCTGCGCCAGCGCACGCCAGCGCACTGGAAGTGCTCGCCGCGCATGACGTTGACGTTCGTATCGCGCGTGACGATGAATTCACGCCTACCCCCGTGGTGTCGCATGCCATCCTCACCTGGAACCGCGGCCGGGAACGGGGTCTGGCGGACGGGATTCTGATCACGCCCTCACACAATCCGCCTCAGGACGGTGGCCTCAAGTACAACCCACCACATGGGGGACCGGCAGATACTGTCGCCACCAGCTGGATCGAAAAGCGCGCCAATGAGTTGCTGGCGAGACCTGGGGCCATCAAGCGCATGACGCTCGAAAATGCCCTGCGCACCGGACGTATTCGCACCCATGATTACGTCGCGAGCTATGTGATGGATCTCGGCAATGCCATCGATTTCGAAGCCATTCGCGGTGCCGGCCTCAAACTTGCGGTGGACCCTCTGGGGGGGGCGGGCATGCGCTTCTGGCCAGCAGTTGCCACCTACCATCGCTTTGAACTTGATGTTCTCACTCCGGTGCTGGATCCGACTTTCTGGTTCCTGCGTCGTGACTGGGATGGCCAGTTGCGAATGGACCCGTCCTCGCCGGCCGTGATGCAGGGAGTGGTTGATCATGCAGCAGACTACGACCTCGCACTCGCCTGCGATGCAGACCACGACCGGCATGGCATCGTCACCCGCTCCGGTGGCTTGTTGCCGTCCAATCACTATCTCGTTGCCGCGATCGATTACCTTCTGCAATCAAGAGTGGCATGGCCCGCGGCAGCGGCAGTCGGCAAGACCATGGTCAGTAGCGCAATGATCGACCGGGTGGTGGCCAGATCCGGGCGACCTCTCTTCGAGGTTCCTGTGGGCTTCAAGTGGTTCGTGGAGGGGCTGCAGGCCCGCACCCTTGTCTTCGGCGGCGAGGAGAGTGCGGGCGCGTCGTTCCTGCGCCTCAATGGTGAGACATGGACCACTGACAAGGATGGCATTCTGCTGTGCCTGCTGGCCGCAGAGATGACTGCAAAAACGGGCAAAGATCCGGCTGCCCACTACGCAAGACTGAGTGCTGAGCTCGGTGCCTCTTTCTATGCACGCATGGATGCACCGGTGACTGCAATGGGCAAGGCGCGCCTGCGCAGCCTGTCACCCACGGCAATCACAGCGACCCACCTGGCTGGTGCTCCGATTACAGCGAGTCACACGGCCGCGCCCGGGAATGGCGCGGCGCTCGGTGGTCTGAAGGTTGAAACCCGGGAAGGCTGGTTTGCTGCGCGTCCTTCCGGCACTGAAAACGTCTACAAGATTTACGCCGAGAGTTTCCGGGACCCGGAGCACCTCACAGCCTTGCAGGCCGAAGCGCAAGCGCTGGTCGCACGTGTGATCGCAGACTGAATGGATTGGTGAGCCTGAAGCGGCATGCGTCCCTCACGCGGCATGGGGCGGGTGCGATTTACTCTGGTACCAGCCAGTCGAGACTGGTGCCCCGTATCCCGGGTGGAACTTCCAGAGCCTGCGTGAGCCAGGGCAGGATGGTCTGCAGCTCCGTATCGAGCTGCCACGGCGGGTTGACGATCAGCATGCCGGAACCCCAGAGACCGCCACTGTCGGCCCCGCGCACCGCAAGCGCTACACGCAGAACGCGGCGAATGCCGGTCGTGCTGATGCGATCCAGCATCCGATCCGTCTCACGGCGTGTCAGTAACGGATACCACAGAAGATAAACCCCGTTGCCCCAGCGGTCATGAGCCTGCTGCAAGGTTTCGACCGTCTGGCGATAGTCGGATTTCAGTTCATAGGAGGGGTCGATCAGCACAATCCCGCGTTTTTCCGGCGGCGGCAACTGAGCTTTCAACGTTACCCAGGCATCGTCCTGCAAGACCCTGCAGCGGGGCTGATGCCCGAAGTATTTCATCAACAACGCATGGTCGGTGGGATGCTTCTCGATGAGAAGCATTCGATCCTGCGGGCGCATGAAGTGCCGCGCCACGGCAGGGGAGCCCGGGTAGTGACGCAACTCTCCATCAGGATTGAGACGACGCACGGCCTCCAGCCAAGGCTCCACCAATGTCGGGATATCGCTGCGCGCCAGAATGCGCGCAATACCCTGCTCGAACTCTGCGACCTTGAGCGCCATGCCTGAGCCCAGGTCATAGTGGCCGGCCCCGGCATGTGTATCGATATAGCAAAGGGCCGCCGGTTTGCGCTGCAGAGCGAGCAGCGTGCGTGTCAGTACGAGATGCTTGAGGACATCCGCGTGATTGCCCGCATGAAATGCGTGTCGATAACTGAGCATGAGAAGCCTGCAGGGCCGCAATCGTTGGTTCTGTTGCGTCGCACCAAGCGCGGCTTGGCTTGCCGAGTGCACGGCGTGAAGTGTAACGTCCGCCGCACTGGCCTGGCCAACACGCCTGCGCCTGGACACTGACCACGAATGAACAAGCAGGGGAGATCCACGATGAGTCTGCGCTTTGGCGTGCTTTGGCCGTTCCGTAATCCCGCTTTCGCACGCGTACCGTGGGAAATGCTCTACCGCGACCACCTTGACCTGATCGCCGACTCGGAAGCGATGGGTTATGACGATTGCTGGCTGACCGAACATCATTTCGTCGATGACGGCTATTCGCCTTCCTTGCTGCCGATCGCGGCGGCAGTCGCGGCGCGCACCTCACGCATCCGTATCGGCACCTTCCTCGTGCTGCTCCCGCTGCACAATCCGGTGCGCATCGCAGAAGACACAGCAACCGTGGATGTCATCTCCAACGGCCGCTTCGAGCTGGGCGTGGGCCTTGGCTACCGTCGCGAGGAATTCAACAATCAGGGCATCTCGCACACGGAGCGCGGCGCACGACTACAGGAAGGCATCGGGCTCATCCAGCGACTGCTGAGCGGCGAGAGCGTCACCTTCGACGGCAAGTTCAGCAAGCTGAAGGACATCCGGATCGTACCGCCCGCCATCCAGCGCCCACATCCGCCGCTGTGGCTGGGGGCCATTGCACCCAAGGCCATCGAGCGTGCGGCAAAGATGGGCTTCCACTTCCAGGCGGTGGGCTCGACCATGCTCGACAAGATCTACGACGACGCCCTGCGTGCCGCCGGCCGCAATCCGGAGAACTACAACATTGCGCAGCTGCGCGCGGTGTTCGTTGCCCCGAGTCGCGAACAGGCCTGGGAACTCGCTGCCCAACCGCTGCATCACATGGCGAGCTGCTATGCACAGTGGTTTGCGGAGGCCAATGACAAGCCCGGCGACGACAAGGCAATGGAAGGCATCATCTCGCCAGAGGAGATGATCAAGAAGCAGCACTTCAGCTTCTTCGGCGAAGATGCCATCGTGGGTACACCGAAGGATGCCTGCGAAATGATCGCCGAATACACCAAGGCAGGCCGTGTAACGCATCTGGTGACGGCGCAGGCGTTGCCCGGGATGGCACCGCGGCACATCCGGGCGAGCATGGAGCTGTTTGCGAAAGAAGTGGCACCGAAGTTCAAGAGCTGAGTTTCAGCCGGCAGGGCCTGCGGGCCGCCGGCCTCCGCCAGACCTGGTTACAACAAAGAAGACATCCTAGTGAGCCTGTACCGAGGTGCCCAGTGGGCACCTCGGCAATTTTTCTCCGGAAATCAGGGTGCGTCGGTCCCGTCCCGGGAACCTACGTGCGCCACCCCGTATCCGGGGAGCACGAACTGATCATAGGCCAGACCCAGAATTTTCCCATCCACGGGGCTTGGCAACGCGACCTCCTCGTCCCCCAAGAAATTGACGAGTACGCCGACCGTCTCTCCAGCACGAACCTCGTCCCCGGTTTTCACCCGACTCAGGAAAAGCCCACCCTCTGGCACCCGTAGCCAGACTGCCTTCTTGAAGAGCTCCTGCCTGCCCAGGCGCGGAGGCTGGCCATCGCGCATGCCCAGCCGCTGCATCAAGGTCGTCAGGGAGCGAGCGACCGCATCCACCATGTCCGCTTGAATGGTCTCCGCGGAACCGAATTCGAGGGTAACGGCCGTAATACCCGCCCGCACGGCCTGTGGTCGCAGCATGCGCGTGCTGCCGTCTCCCCAAAGTATTGGCAATTCACCAAGAAGTGCTGCCAAACGCCGCACGTCCTCGTTTCCCAGGTCAGCACGCAGATGTGGGATGTTGGAGCGCTTCAACGTTGCCGTATGCAGATCGACCAGATAGTCACAATGGGGTTTAAGCACTTTCTCGAACAGGATGTGGGTGAGGCGACTCGCATAGTCATTTTCAGGATTCCCGGGGAAGTACCGGTTGATATCGCGCCGTTCAGGAGTTTCTCGAGAGCCCTGCATGAACGCCAGCCAGTTCACGGCGGGTACAGCAATGAGGGTGCCGCGCAGCCTGGCCACATCAGTCTGGCGGAGCAGCCGACGGATGACTTCTACACCATTGATTTCGTCGCCATGCACGGCTGCGGTCAGGCACAGGGTCGGGCCCTGTCCGGTGCCGTGCGCCACAATCACCGGCGTGGTGTGACTGTCGCCCAGAAAAGCTGCGCCATAGTCCAGGTTCAGGCGCTGGCGGACTCCGGGTTGGATCGACTCGCCCAGGATTGAAAGCGACTGGGCGGGCTCGGCGAGACTGCTGACTACGAACAGCAGCAGCGCGATTGCGCAGCTGAAAAAACGGCAATACGCCACGGCTGAGTCAGGGACGATCGGCATGTATCAGCCAGTAGCGACAGTCAATAGCCGTCGCACGCTCACCGTGCGACGCCGAAAGCTTCGCGTTGGGCGAGGAAGGTCTCCACGTTGCATGCCATGATGAGCAGGTCATGGAACTCTCCGTTGCGATCACGCACCTCGTCCTTGAGCAGCGCTTCCGGCGAGAAACCAAGCTCCTGGAACAGCGCGCGCGCGCTGGTCTGGTCGGTGGTCATGCGTGCCACCACCTTGCGGATACCCAAGGACAGTGCGAGGTTGAACGCTTCTCGAGTCATGTAACGCCCCAGCCC
>JAURMM010000083.1 GCA_030830685.1 Gammaproteobacteria bacterium
CCGCGTGCCTTGAAGTAGGGGTGGTCGCGCGCCTCTGCCGGGCTCAACACGGCAGTCGCAGGCACCCGGTGGCGGTCGAGGGCCTCCAGTACCGATTCATTGGTGCCGAGGCTCGCCATCCAGTTTTCCACGATCGGAATGAGTGTTTCCCGGTGCTGAGCGCGCTTCAGCCCGTCGTCATAGCGTGGATCGTCGATCAGATCCGGGCGGCCCATGCACTCGCAAAGGTTCTTCCACTGCAACTGCAGGGCTGCAACGCAGAGATAGCCAGTGGGGCCTTTGAACACGCCGAAGGGGAAGATCAGTTCATGATGACTGCCCATGCGATGCGGCTTGAACTCCGGATCGACCGAAGGGCCAGCCACATTCAGGTCGTGCATGTGGAAGGCCGCATCCACCATCGAGAGATCGATGTACTGGCCCTCACCGGCACGTGCGCGGTGGAACAGCGCCATGCCGACTGCTGCAAAGCCGTGAACTGAGGCGTTCACGTCCAGCAGAGCGAGACCGATCGGATGTGGAGGGCCGTCCCGCGGCCCTGTCATGTGCATGAAGCCGGCAAAGGCCTGGATGATCCAGTCATACCCGGTCTTGTGCGAAAGCGGGCTTTCGCGGCCGTAGGCGGACACGGAGAGCATGATCAGGCGTTCGTTCAACTGCCGCAGGTGGGGGTAGTCCAGTTGGCGTTTTTCAAGCACGCCCGGGCCGAAGTTCTCCACCACCACATCGCAATGTGGGATGAGTTCACGCAGTAGGTCGAGCGTCTCCGGCCGCGCGAAATCCACACACAGACTCTGCTTGCCCCGGTTCTGCTGCACGAAATAGGCGCTGCGACCATTCTTGATGAGCGGAATCAGACGTGCCGGATCGCCCACCGGGGCAATCTCGACCTTGATGATCTCCGCCCCGAGTTCGGCCATCAGGCGGGTGACGCCCGAGCCGGCCACATACTGGGTGAAGTCGAGTACGCGTATGCCTTCGAGCATCATGGGCATGTTGAGTCCTCTCGTGTGTCGATGGGCTGCGGCGGATGTTCGTGGCTGGCAAGATTGCCAACGATGCCCTGAGCACGCAGCAAAGGCAGCACCTCCTGCGCAAAACGCAGGGTATCGCGATGATAAGCCTGAAAGACCATGAGCACGCCGTCGAGGCCGGCTGCATGAATCTCCGCCAGTTGTTCAGCGACCTCCTTGGCCGTGCCGATCACCGGATAGGCACCGGCGCCGAGCGTGAGCATGTCCAGGGTGAAGCGATCGAAGGAACCACTCTCCAGATTGAGCCCGCGCAGCCAGTTGCCGCTGGCGACTTCATCCTTGTGGGCAATGATTCGTGCGACTTCATCCTCGGCCTCTGCGCGGGTCTCCCGCCAGAGCACAAACGGAAAACAGGCTGCTTTCACCGCGCGCCCGCGCGCGACGGCACGTGACTTGATGTCCACCACCATGGCGCGTGCGCCCTCGATGCCGGCCATGCTCATGAAGGCCCAGTCACAGTGGTCGGCGATGACTTCACGGGCGTCTTCCGAGTTGCCAGCATTCACGATGGGCGGGTGTGGGGATTGCACCGGCTGCGGGAGGGAGTAGCCACCCGTGACGCGATACCAGGGCGATTCGTGATTGAAACTGCCGGGCGGCTGTGTCCACAAGCCTTTCAGAATCTCGATGAACGCCCGCGTACGTTGATAGCGCTCGGCATGAGGCAGGATGTCGAGCCCCATCATACCGAACTCCTCCTTGCTCCATCCCGAGACCAGGTTGATGCCCCAGCGGCCCTTGCTGATGTGATCGAGCGTCGCGCCCATCTTGGCCACCACCACGGGATTGAAGGCTGGCACGTGAACGGTGGAATAGACGCGAATCCGGGAGGTCACGGCAAGGAGGGCTGACGCCCAGGTCATGGTCTCCAGGGAGGTGCCGAGATAATCGGTGACGCCGCCAAAACCGCGCCACCGACTGACCGGAAACAGGAAATCGAAACCCGCTGCCTCAGCCGCGAGCGCTATGCGCTTGTTTGACTCGTAGTCCCATTCGTCTTCAGTGATCCGGTGTGTGCTGATGGCAGCCATGTTGCTGCAATTGGGCATGAACAATCCGAGTTGAAGACTCCTTGATGAGACAGGCACTGACGACACTCCCGTGGCAACGACGGGCCGATTCTGGCGTATCCGCGGTGCGACAAGAAAGCGGGAACGGCTGCGTGGAAAAGTGCATCGGCCGCCCGGAATGCAGCGGCCCCTCCCTGGCCGGAAGTGGAGGGATGCAGCCGGTGCTGCCGGCCGTATCTTTTGGTTCAGTGCGGGCTGAGAGCCAGCACTGTGGATCGATTGAGGTGCAGGACCTTCTCGGCGGTGTTGCCGAGCAGCTTGCCTTTCAGGCCCTTGCGCCCACGCGTGCCCATGACGAGCAGGGTCGCCTTGAGCTTGCTGGCCTGTCCATCGAGGATGCGCTCGGGTGGGCCCGCCTTGATCACGATGTTCTTTCTGGGGACATCGAATTCCTCACTGATGGCCGCGAGCTCCGCGTCCAGCGCTCTGATTGCCTTGCGTTCCATCAGCGAGCGGTCGACGAGATCCAGATCCTGGGCAAGCGCCGACAGCGGAATGGCATACACCACATGCAGTTCGGCATCCAGCTGTTGGGCAAGCATGTGGCCAGCGGCCAGCACCCTGCGGTTGAGATCACGCTGAGTCGGCTTACTGGAACCGAGATCCACGCTTGCGAGTATGCGTCCCGGCCGTTTGCGCAGGTGGTCCCGCACGATCATCACCGGCACCTTGGATTCCCGCATCAGCTGCCAGTCGAGCGGGGTATGCATCAGACCCTCGCTGCGACTGCCGGACTTGATGACCAAGCCAAACTCACCGGCGTGTTCCGCCACCCAGCCGCTGATGTCGCGAGTCCAGACCACCGTCTGGCGAATCCGGGCTTCGCCCGACTCGATGCCCTCGACCGCAGCGCGCATCCAGGTCTTCTTGTCCCGGACCATCGTGGCCTTCATCTGCCGCGCGGTAGTGGCGGGAATGAGTCCGGGATGCTGCACCATGTCGTCAAAAAGAAAACCGACCACCGAGATGACGGCCCGGGTGCCCCGGGTAAGGTCAAGCGCCGCGCGCAGCGCCTTCTGTCGTGGGTCGTCCCTGTCCGCAATGACGAGAATCTTTTCCAGGTTCATCCTTGTCTCAACTTGTGAGTGATGGCGCGATTTGCGTCAGCCACATGTTACCCAGTTTTTCCTGCACGGAGTTCTGGCGCAGGCGACCCCGCAGATGCGGGAAGTCCACCTGATCGAGCGGTTGATCCTGGTTGTAGCAGGAATAGACAAAGCTCTCCTTGCCGGTGACCGGGTCCACGTGGCGGCACATGCACTGGGCACAAATGCCCTTCATCATGCATTGCATGGGCGAGTTGATGGAGCCGATGGCCCGATGCTCGGGCTTGAGGTAGGGCGCCAGCGCCGCAAAGCGCGCGGCCTTGACCGCAGCCATCATGAGATCCGAGCCGATCACGATGAACTCGTCGGCGTCTGCGAGCCGGATGTCCACCGCGCCCAACTGGCCCTCGGCATAGGCCACCATGGCCTCCACGATGTTGCCGACAAAGGCGCGGTCCTGCGGGCGCCGGGGCGTTGGTGCGACTGCATCCGGTGTGCGGTCCACTGACCAGATCACCACATCGGCAGCCGCCTCGATGTCGTCCAGCTTGAAGACGTCCTGGGCTTTCTTGTAGCCCGCGAAGTAGACGACCCGATTGCCGGCATTGCGCAGCGCCTTGCCGATGGAGAAGAGCACCGCATTGCCCAGTCCACCGCCTGCCATGATGACGGTCTGGTTGCGGGGGATATGGGTGGGCGCGCCGGTGGTGCCCATCACCACCACGCGCTGTCCCGGCTTCCACGTGGCACACAGGCGGCTGGAAGTGCCCATCTCGAGCGCGATGGTGGAGACGATACCAGCTTCCTTGTCCACCCAGGCGCCGGTGAGCGCAAGGCCTTCGGCGCTGAGCAGGGTGCCTTCTGCCATGTCCGCATCGGCCTCGAAGTTCTGGACCCGGTAGAACTGGCCAGGTTCAAAGCCACGCGCCGCATAGGGCGCTTTCATGACCACCTCGATGATGGTCGGGGTGAGGCGTTCCACGCGCACGATGGTTGCAAGCAGGACCTCATCGAGCCGGTTGAAGAGCGCGCCGAGCGTCTGGTCACGCGCACCCTGGTCCTCGGCCTTCAGCTTCGTCAGCTCCTCGGCGAACAGCGACACCACATGGGGATAGCCGTCCTTCGCGCTGGCCATGGCTTTCACCACGTTGCCCGCATAGAGAGGATGATTGTCGCCATAGAAGCTGATTCTTCGCCCGTGCTCCGCGTAGGAAGTGAAAGGCGCCACGTCGGTGAGCTTCAGGATGCCAGCGCCCGGGCCTGCGATCATTTCCGCTTCCTTGCGGGCGAAATCCCGGAAGAACTTGCCGGCGACCTCGAAGGTGCCCGGGTTTTCCTGTTCGTAGATTATGTTGGGTGAGGTGCCTGCAGCCACGAACAGGGCCCGCAAGGGGACTTCGACCTGTCTTGCAGTTTCGCCCTGGGTGCACTCGAAGCGCACCGCGCGCAACGCGCCGAACTCATCCACCAGCGCCTCCTGTGGATTCATGTTGGGCGCCAGCGCGATGGATTCCGCCAGCGCCTCCTTGATTTCTTCGTGGTTCTGGCGGTAAGCCGGCGAGTCGCTGATGTCCTTGCGGTAGAACAAGGTCACCCCGCCCCATTGTTGGCAAAGGCTCGCGAAGTCGGGTGCCTCACCCGCTGCCTCGGCGCGTTGCCGCTCGGCGCGCACGGCTCGCCCGTGGCTGACGAACTCGTCCAGGATGCCGAGCTCCTCGGCATCGAATCGCGACCGCACCTGAGCCTCACCCAGAGCGGCGCATAGCGCCTCATAGCGCTTGAGGAACTTGCTGACCTGCTTGGGGTAATAAGCGAGAACCTCGGTAGCCGTATCGATGGCAGTCAGACCGCCGCCAATGACGCCGGCGGGCAGTCTCACTTGCAGATTGGCCAGCGCAGCATCCTTGGCCGCGCCCGTGAGCTGCAGTCCCATCAAGAAATCCGAAGCCTTGCGAATGCCGCGAATGAGGTTGTTTTTGAGACCGATGACCGAGGGTTGCCCCGCGCCGGTGGCGAGCGCCACATGATCGAAGCCGAGTGTCCAGGCGTCATCGATGGACAGGGTGCCACCGAAGCGCACGCCGCCGTAGGCGCGGAAGCTCTGGCGGCGGAGCAGCGTGAGGTAGATCACCTTCAGGAAGTTCTTGTCCCAGCGCACGGTGATCCCGTATTCCGCAACCCCGCCAAAGCCGAGATTGGTGCGGGTATCGAGATCATCGTAGAGCACGCGGAAATCCCGGATGGGTTGCGGCGCGGTGCCGTTGCCGCCGAGCAAGGCCTCGGGCAGCGGCTCAATCTTGAGCGCATCGATGCCGGCAACACCGAAGCCCTCATTCAGCAGGTAGTGCGAGAGCGTATAGCCCGCGGGGCCGAGACCGACCACCAGCACGTTCTTGCCGTTGTAGGGCAGGGCGCAAGGACGCTGCACATTCAGCGGATTCCAGCGGGTCAGGAAGCTGTAAATCTCGAAACCCCAGGGCATGAAGAGCACGTCCGTCAGAACGTTGGTCTCGATCTGCGGGATGTTGACGGGTTCGGTCTTCTGGTAGATGCAGCCCTTCATGCAGTCATTGCAAATGCGGTGGCCGGTGCCAGGGCACATCGGATTGTCGATGATGACGAGGGCCAGTGCGCCGAGGCTGTCACCGTTGCGGCGGACAAGGTGCATCTCGGAAATCTTCTCACCCAAGGGGCAGCCGGTGGCTGTGACCCCGAGTGCATTGGTCTTGAAACCGCCTTCCTTCTTCTGACGCATGCCCTTGGAGCAGGAATCCGCGTCCCGATCATGGCAATAGATGCAGTGATCGATCTCGTGATGAACCCGGCGTGCAGGGAAACGCGGATCGGTGAGCGAAAATCCGTCGCGGCGACGACGGTGGCCTCCAGGCCCCATGAGTGCCGAGTACTCTCCCCGGTCATTGCGCACGAATTCAACCAGAGCGTTCCAATCCGTTCTTTCCGGATGGCGGAACAAGGCCCAGTCATGAGTTTCAGGGGCAAAATCTGCATCCATTGCCGCGAGATGGCACCAGCGCGCAACGCTCTCCAGCAGTGCCTGGACGAAGGCGGCGTCACTCGCCGCGGCAAGCGCTTCTGCACATTCACTGGCAGCTTTGGCGCTGAGTGTGGCGCGCAGGGCTGCCGCATCGCCGCCGGCCGTGGCATCTGCTTTCTCCAGCCGCGTGGCCAAGTCGAGCAGACCGATGCCCGCCTTGGCAGTCAGGAACTCGTCGTCTCCGTGAAAATCGTCCGGCGCACGCGCAATCTGGCGCAGGGTCGCCAGTACGGACTTCAGTTGGGGCTGGTTCCAGGTCGCGGGGTCCTGGCCCTTGAAACGCTTCGGCAGGCCTTCTAGCAGTTCATGCTTGAGACGGAAAATGGTGTCGAATTCAGCCTTCACATGCCGCCGGCGCGACTCCTGCTCCGCTCCGATTCCGAAAAGCCTGGCAATGAAATGGCCGACATGGCCTGCGGCCTCCACGAGGACGTCCGAGATGGCCTCGGGGGCCATGCCTTCACCCTGGCAGGCGCGATATTCGGCGAATCGCGCGTAGGCGGCGGCATCGGCCGCCTTGAACTCCGCATCGAAGACATCGAGCAGGTCACGCAGGCGCGCAGGCGCGTGCAGATCTTCATAGCTGAACCCCGGGATACCGAGGACGAGGGTGTGCTTGTGGGATTCCGGAAGGGCAACGCGTTCGTTCATGGCGGATTTTCTGGCTCGCAGCAGTTGAATCTGAAGGACGGGGCCCGGGGGCCGCGACCGCACCATACCATACCCCACCGTACGGTCGATATTGGTCGAGGGCACGCTGGCTACATACGCAAATCGGCAAAAAAACCGTCTCGTGCTAGGGTTCCTGCATGCCGATCCGGCAGCACAACCAGCATATAGAGAGGGGCAGGGGATGGAGATTCAAGGCAAGGTTTGCGTCGTGACCGGCGGTGCCAGTGGTATCGGCGCCGCCATGGCACGCCGTTTTCTGGCCGGTGGCGCCAAAGCGGTGGCCATCGCGGATCTCGAGGGTGCGGGCCTCGTCAGGACGGGTGCAGAAATCGGTGCCTTGGCCATCCCTTGCGATGTCACGCAGGAAGCGCAGGTGCAGGATTTGGTCGCCCGGGTGGAACAGGAGCTGGGCCCCATCGATGTCTTCTGTTCCAACGCAGGTATTGCGCGCCTCGGGGATGAAGATGCCCCCAACGAGGACTGGCAGTTGAACTGGGACGTGCATGTCATGGCCCATGTGTACGCTGTGCGGGCGGTTGCCCCCGGAATGGTGGCGCGTGGCGGCGGCTACCTGGTACATACGGCGTCAGCGGCGGGGCTGCTCAGCCACATCCAGTCGGCGACCTACTCGGTGAGCAAGCATGCCACGGTGGCCTTTGCCGAATGGGTGGCCATCAAGTACCGCCACCTCGGCATCCGGGTATCGGTGCTCGCGCCACAGGCCGTGCGCACACCGATGATCGAACGCGCAGATGGTGCTGCAGTGGCCAGCGTCGACGGACTGATCGAACCTGCAGAACTCGCCGACTGCGTGGTGGAGACCATGGCGCGGGAAGCATTCCTGATCCTTCCCCATGCTGGAGTCCGGGAATACCTGCTCCGCAAGACGGCAGATGTCGACCGCTGGCTGGAAGGCATGAATCGCTGGCGGGCCAAGGTAGGCCCAGCGTGAGTGTTGGGGGGGCAGAATGCTCGGATTCAAAAAACCCGAGCGCCTGCCCGGCAGAGCGTGCTCGAGGAAATGGGACTCGCGCTCGACCACCCTGAGCTGGCCTCCCTGCTGGGCCTGGAAGACCTTTTCTATCGCTGGTTGGCCGATATGCTCACGCCTCCAATCAATGCAGAACAGGTGCGTCCGCGCCCAGAATGACCTCGAGGATCACACTCAAGCCACTTTCAGTGCTGTTGTCTCCGTGCTGAGTGATGCCCGCAGTTGCGCCCGATGAGCTCCCGGGTGAGCTGCAGCGGGCGCTGATTTCCCTCACCTCCCAACGGCGACCGGAGGCGGCCGCCAGTGCTTCCCGCTCCCTCGCAAGCGCCCGAAGGGCCTCCTGCTGGAGCGCGCCCACGCGGCGCCGGTAATCCTCCAGATCGATGGTCACTGAAAGCTCGGGTCCGAGCAGCACCACAGTCTCGGTAGAGGCAGCACGTGCGCGGTCAGCGAGATCTTTGGGCCTGGGTCCCGGCACAGCAGCCGTGGCCCGGTAGGTGAGTGCCTCGATTCCATCCTCTCCCGTGTTGCGGGCGACCAGAAACAAGGTCCAGCGCAGCGGCAGAAAGTGAGCGAGCACCCGCCGGAGGCGGGCATGCAGGGATTCATCCCCCTGATGCCGAGCCGAATGCAAGGTTTTCAGCGTAACCGCAACCCGGGTGTATTGCCCCGGCGGTGTGGTGTGTGCATGGAAGCGATAGCGAAGGGTATCGAGTTGCGCGAGCCGGGCCTCGAAGCCTGGGTTTGTCGGTTTGCCGAAGTCTTGCATGGGGCCTCCTGCGGGTGTCGTCACGTGGAGGAGGGTACGGGTGCCAGTGGGGCAAACCACGCCCCTGCGGGGGCCAGAACCAGATGTCTGTTTCACCAGGCGGACCGCGGCCGGCCGCTCAGCCGTAGACCCCAAGTGCCGATCGCAAGGCCCCGGTTACTGCCTGCCGCAGCTCAGGCGGCGCCCTGACTTCAACCTCAGCGCCGTGACGCAGGATATCCCCGGTCAATTCAGGGGTGGCCGAGTACGGGAAGCTGAGTTCGAAGCGACCGTCAGGCAGCCAGCGACTGGTTTGCTCCGGGTGCCAGATTTCATCGGCTACCCAGCGTGCCCGCTCCGCGCTGAACCACAGCACTGCGCAGGCCACAGGCACGCCCGCAAAGATTCCGTAACCACCCCCGAGCGCCCGATCCAGATCCGCGTCCGCGAGCTCCAGGGATGCCTCAGCCTGCAGCTGCGGCGCATGCATGCGCTCGAGGGCAAACGTGCGCAACGCCTCACGGTGATGGTCCCAGGCATCGAGATACCAGTTGTCGCGGTAGTGGACCAGGCGTTGCGGTGACACGCGCCGCGCG
>JAURMM010000084.1 GCA_030830685.1 Gammaproteobacteria bacterium
CACCTGGGCCACGCCCAGGATGGTCTCGCGCATTTCCGGGGCCAACATGCCGGTCACGGCTGCCTTCACGTCGTCGATCACGTCGTAAATCACGCTGTAATAGCGCAGGTCGATACCTTCCTCGTCTACCAATCGCCTCGCCGCACTGTCGGCGCGTACGTTGAAGCCCACCATGAAGGCGCGCGATGCGAACGCAAGGTTCACGTCCGACTCGTTGATGCCACCCACGCCACTGGAGATGACTTCGACCTTGACCTCGTCGTTGCTGAGCCGCACGAGCGCTTCGCTGAGCGCCTCGGCGGAGCCCTGTACATCGGCCTTGATGAGGATCTTGAGGCTCGCGGTCTCGCCTTCTTTCATCTGGGAGAACACGTTCTCCAGCTTGGCGGCTTGCTGGCGGGCGAGCTTGGTCTCGCGATCCTTCTCTTGACGGAAGATCGCGATCTCGCGCGCCTTGCGCTCATCATCCACCACGGTGGCCTCATCGCCCGCGTTGGGGGTGCCGGACAGGCCGAGCACTTCCACCGGTTCGGCGGGGCCCGCTCGATCGACCGGCTTGCCGGCGGCATCCACCATGGCGCGCACCCGACCGAACTCGGTTCCTGTGAGCAGGACATCGCCACGCCGGAGTTCGCCCCGTTGGACCAGCACCGTCGCCACTGGGCCGCGTCCGCGGTCGAGCCGCGACTCGATCACCACGCCCTTGGCCGGCCCGTTTTGGCTTGCCCTGAGTTCGAGCACTTCCGCCTGCAGCGAAATCGCCTCCAGCAGTTGCTCTACACCCTGCCCCGTCTTGGCAGAGACCGGGACGAACTGGGTATCGCCACCCCAGTCTTCGGCGATCACATTGCGTGTCGACAATTCCTGTTTGATGCGCTCCGGGTCGGCGCCGTTCTTGTCGATCTTGTTGACCGCGACAATCATGGGGACACCACCGGCCTTGGCATGCTTGATCGCTTCTTCCGTCTGCGGCATCACGCCATCATCTGCAGCAACTACCAGGATCACGATGTCGGTGACCTTGGCACCGCGCGCGCGCATGGCGGTGAAGGCTTCATGGCCGGGCGCATCCAGGAATGTGATGCGTCCATGCGGCGTGTCGACCTGATAGGCGCCAATGTGCTGCGTGATTCCACCTGCTTCGCCGGCCGCCACCTGGGCCTGGCGGATGTAATCAAGCAGTGAGGTCTTGCCGTGATCAACGTGACCCATGATGGTCACGATGGGGGCGCGGGGTTCAAGATCCGCCTCTGAGCTGCCGTCTTCGAGCAATTCGGCCTCGATGGCATCGGCGCGCGTGAGCTTGGCCTTGTGTCCCATCTCCTCGACCACGATGGCCGCGGTGTCCTGGTCAATCATCTGGTTGATGGTGACCATGGTGCCCAGGGTCATCATCGCCTTGATGACTTCCGCCGCCTTGACCGACATTTTCTGGGCAAGCTCGGCGACCGTGATGCTCTCCGGAATTACGACCTCACGGATGACGGGCGCAGTGGGTCGTTCGAAACCGTGCTTGCCGCCTCCCATGGGAGCCACGGGGCGCCGTGTGGGCAGCTGCTTCTTCTTGCGTTTGCCTGATTTGTCGCTGGCAACGTGCAGCTCCCGTCGGCCGCTGCCCCGCGTATCGCGTTCTCCGCTGCGTGGTTCCTGGCGTTGACCATGCTCAGGGCGCCGCGCCGGCGCCTGCACAGGAGCAGCCAGGGGCGTCGCCTGCGATGCGACCTCCTGTTCGACAGCCTGGGCCACGATGGCTTCAAGATCGACAGGTGGTAGCAAAGGGTCCGCCTCGGCCTGAGTCTCGGCCGCGATTTCGACGCCGGTAGCCTCCGACTCTTCGGCCGCCGTGGGTGGCGTGACCTCCGGAGTATCCGGGGGATTGAGGGCTTCTGTCTCCAGCCGCTTCTGTTCGAGCTCTGCTGCTTCCTTCTCCAGACGTGCGGCTTCCTCTTCGGCAACGACACTGCGTTTGACGTAGGTCTTCTTGCGCCGGATTTCCACGGCCACGGTCTTCGCGGCGGTGGGCTTGGCAGCAAGCCCGAGCCGGCCGGTCTTGGCCTTGTCGGCAGGAATCTTCAGCTCGCTGACTGTTTTTCGTCGCAGGGTGATTTTGCTGGGCTCAGGCGCGGCCTCGTCCTTGCCGTGCAAGCGCCTCAGGTAGGTGTAGAGCTGGGTCTTTTCAGCCTCATTGATGACGTCAGCGGGCTTCTTTTCAGCAAGGCCGGCCTCGCCCAACTGGGCGATGAGGCGATCAACCGGAACGCCAATGGTATTCGCGAAATCTCGGACGGTAATCTCAGCCATCTGCTACCCCTGGGTTGCTGGCCTGGTCGGCAAACCACGGCTCACGCGCGGTCATGATGAGTTGCGCGGCGCGTTCTGCGTCCATGCCCTCGATTTCCAGCAGATCGTCTACCGCAAGCTCTGCCAGGTCTTCCATGCTGACCACACCTTTGCCGGCGAGTGCGTAAGCCAGCTCCAGATCCATGCCGTCCATCTGCAGCAGGTCTTCCTGAGGTCGGGCATCTCCAGCCATTTCCTCGGACGCGATCGCGCGGGTCAGCAGCAGGTCCTTGGCACGCTGGCGGAGTTCCGCAATCAGGCTTTCGTCGAATTCCTCGATGCTCTGCATCTCGTGCTCGGGGACATAGGCAATTTCCTCGATGGAGGTGAAGCCCTCCTGGACCAGGATCGCAGCGATCTCTTCGTCCACATCGAGAAGGTCCATGAAGGTCTTTTGAGCCCTCTGCGTTTCCGCCTCACTCTTGGATTCGGCATCCGCCTCGGTCATGACATTGAGATCCCAGCCGGTGAGCTGGCTCGCCAGACGGACGTTCTGTCCGTTGCGTCCGATGGCCTGGGACAGCTGTTCCTCGCCCACTGCCACATCCATGGTATTCGAGTCCTCATCGACGAGAATCGACACCACATCTGCCGGTGCCATGGCATTGATGACGAACTGCGCAGGATTCTCATCCCACAGGATGATGTCCACGCGCTCGCCCGCCAGTTCATTCGAAACCGCCTGAACGCGAGAACCGCGCATGCCGACACAGGCCCCGACTGGGTCGATGCGCGCATCCCGGCTGCGCACGGCAATCTTGGCCCTGAGCCCGGGATCGCGTGCTGCGCCATGGATTTCGATCACCCCTTCACCGATTTCGGGCACTTCGAGCTTGAACAGCTCGATGAGCAGCTCCCGCGCCGTGCGGCTGACGAACAGCTGCGGTCCGCGCTTCTCGGGCCGGACATCGAACAGATAGCCGCGGATGCGGTCACCCGGGCGCACCACTTCGCGGGGGATCATGTGCTCCTTCGGAATCATGGCCTCGGCATTTCCACCGAGGTCCAGATAAACGCTGCCGCGTTCCACGCGCTTGACCACGCCCATCACCAGTTCCCCGACCCGGTCACGGAAAGCTTCAACGATCTGAGCCCGCTCGGCTTCGCGTACTTTCTGCACGATGACCTGCTTGGCGGTCTGGGCGGCGATACGCCCGAAGTCAGCGGCTTCGAGAGGTTCTTCAATGAACTCGCCTGCCTCGATTCCGGGCTGACGGGCCTCGGCATCAGCGAGCCAGATCTGGCGTTCCGGAAATTCGAGGGCGATCGGATCGTCCTCATCGAGTTCGAAGTCTGCACGGTGCTGAACGGGGTCGATCACCTCCCAGCGACGGAACGCCGCGTAGTCGCCGCTGCCCCTGTTGATGGCGACGCGAAGATCGATTTCCTCGCTGTAGCGCTTGCGCGTGGCACCTGCCAGGGCAGCTTCCAAGGCCTCGAAAATGACTTCCTTCGCCACGCCCTTTTCGTTGGACACCACATCCACGACGGTGAGGATCTCTTTGTTCATTGCATTCAACCCGTATGCTTGCGTGCTGGTGCACCGCCGATGGCGATGCCTTTGTCCGGCCACTGGGGGACGAGCCGTGTCTTGTCTATTTCAGCGTAGTTCGCTTTCAACTCGGCACCCTCACCCTCGATCACCACACCTGTCGCATCTGCCGCGACCAGCGTGCCCTGGAAATTGCGACGTCCCTGAACCGGCATGCGCAGACGAACCTGCACCATCTCGCCGAGGTGCCGCTCATACTGTCGCGGTTTGAAGAGAATCCGGTCCATGCCAGGGGAAGAGATTTCGAGCAGGGTGTCATCTCCGAGCATGCCCTCGGCGGTGAGAGCATCTCGTGCCTGAAGGCTCACCTTCTCGCAGTCGTCGAGCGTGATTCCGTCCGGGTGGTCGATGTACACGCGCAAAAGGAGGCCGCGCGGAGAGCGCTGCCTCTCGATGCCCCATAACTCGTAGCCTAATCCCTCGATGGTGGGCCCGAGCAGGGATTCCAGTGTCTCGCCTGCGATCAAATTCAGTCCTTACAAAACAAAAAGCCCCGATTTCCCGGGGCCTTTTTGCTCAGATGGTAGCGGGGGCAGGATTTGAACCTGCGACCTTCGGGTTATGAGCCCGACGAGCTGCCAGACTGCTCCACCCCGCAATTGTCAGGGCGCGGATGTTACTGAGGCAGCAAGGCTTTATCAAGCTTTTTCTGCGCCTGCTCGATGTTCACAAGACGCGATTTTCACTTCGCCTCATCGCAGCGAACCCTGCTGGGCCCGCCGGATCAGATCGTCGGCGCGAGCACGGGTTTCTGCGTCCGCCCCCGCGAGGTCCCGGGCCCGTTGCGCCGTGACCAGCGCCTGGCTGTAGTCGCCACTCGCATAGTCGAGATCTGCCAACCGCAACCAAAGTGCTGCCTCTCTTGGTTTCACCTTGACGGCGCGCTCGAGTGTCGCGCGCGCCGCGATGGAATCTCCCCGTGACTGCGCTGCGTCCACCTGAGCAATGAGCTCCTTGAGTGCAGGATCTCGGAACACGGGCTCTGCAGGCAACGGCACCGGCGTGGGAAGGGCTTCGTCCATGGGCACCGGCGCGGTGGCCGGGGCAGACTCATCAGGGAGCGCAAACACCCGGGTGCCCTCGGTGGCGGCACGGGCCGCCGCAGGTAGCGCCCCAGTTCCGCCAGTCGCCGGACTGGCTCCGGTTCTCGCGCCGGGAGTCCGTGCTTCGACCGGCGCCGAAGGACCACCCGTGGTGCAGGCAGCAAGCTGGAGACACAGCACGGCTAGCAGCAGCGATCTCCCCGGTTCGCGCCCTCGCCTCGAGGGGATTCCGGCTCCCCCCACCACTCTACCGGCCATGTTCATATCCTTTCGAAAAGACTGCGGCGGGCGCGCCCGGACAGGGCATCATCATTTCCGGCAGGTGGCGACTGTCCAGCGGTACGTGAACACCCCGCGCACACCCCGGCTCGGTAAGCGAACTGCCATCACGGGTCAGCCAGTACCAGTCGATGCCCTCAGGAGGATCCATCGCGATAGCCTGGGGGCCCATCCTGCGTATGGCCTCAGTCCAGATGCGCAA
Source organism: Gammaproteobacteria bacterium (assembly GCA_030830685.1). Taxonomy (GTDB): domain Bacteria; phylum Pseudomonadota; class Gammaproteobacteria; genus CAIKBL01. Next base: position 5,417 of record JAURMM010000084.1, read on the forward strand.
GGCACCACTCGCGCCGGTGAGACCGGCAGATTTATTGTCGTCGCGCCCGACCCAGACCGTGGTCACGTCTTCGCCCGAAAAGCCGACGAACCAACTGTCGCGTCCGTCATTGGAGGTCCCGGTCTTGCCCGCCATGGGCATGGCGCCTGGAAATTCCACGCTGAGGCGCCGCGCCGTGCCGTGCTCTACGGTCTGGGTCATCAGGTATCGCGTCAGAAAAACGCTGCGTGCATCCAGAACACGCTCCACTTTCATGCC
>JAURMM010000085.1 GCA_030830685.1 Gammaproteobacteria bacterium
GCACCACTGCCGCTGAGAGTTCAAGGGTGCCCTGACTTGTGCCGTCCGCCAGCGCGTGCAGGGTGAGCGAAACGCCGGGGCTTTTCGGTTCCACCCAGAACACGGCGGGCTTGCCTTCGAGCCTCGCGTTCACGAGAAAACCATGGGCTGCATCCGCAAACGGAACGCATTGTTTGCGCCCGCTCAGTCGCCAACCCTCGGCGCTGCGCTCTGCCTGTGTACCCGCATCATCCACTGACGGATCAAACGCCTGTTCCTGCCAGGCCGGCAGGGCAAAGCACGTGCCGGCCGCAATACCTTCCAGTAGGCCATTCACCTTGTCACTGCCCGGCAGCATGGCGAGCATTCGTGCACTCATGCCAGCCACGGGAATCAGGGGTTCGGGCGCGGCGGCGCGTCCCAGCTCCTCCACCACCGCACACAGCGCAGCGACGCCGAGCTCAAGTCCACCGGCACTCTCGGGGACCTGGATGGCCGTCCATCCCAGTTCAGCCATTTGCTGCCACAGCGCATGATCGAAACCGCCATTCCGGCCGCGCAAGGCGCGCAAGCGAGACAGCGGAGCGTCCTTGTCGCAGAAAGAGCGGGCGCTGGCTGCCAGCATGGCAATGTCGTCGGAGTGAGCGATGCTTTCGGGTTTGTTCATGGGTTCATCTACTTGTTGGCGGCCGCGCGCAAACGCGCGGCCAGGGTTGCAAGTTCATCCAGCACAGGCAGCACTTCGTCAGGCCCTCCGGAAGGCAAGCCGAAAATGAAGTCGGTGTAGCCCTCTCGCAGGCGTTCCAGACCCTCGGCTTCGTCGCGGGGGGCATAGAAGAGCGCGAGAGTGACGTCCTCCATGCGACGCCCGTAACGCTGACAGGCCTGTCTGAGTCGTTCAAGATTTCCCTCCCCGGCACGTCCCACGATGGGCATCCAGCCATCGCCGTACTCCGCCACGCGCTCGGGAATGAAGCGGGAGTTTGAACCGAGCCAGATCGGTGGTCCGTTCGGCCGATGCGGCTTGGGATAGGACCAGAGACGATCGAAGGACACATAATTACCGTGGAATTCAGGCGTATCTTCGCGCCAGACATGCCTCATGGCGAGGATGCGTTCACGCAGGATGGGCCAGCGCTCCTTGAAGGGGGTGCCGTGATTTTCCATCTCCTCGGCATTCCAGCCCGCACCCACGCCCAGGATCACACGCCCCTCTGAAAAGTGGTCCAGCGAGGCGACCGTCTTCGCAAGCACCAGAGGGTCACGCTGCGTGACCAGACAGATCCCGGTTCCGAGTGCGATGCGCCGGGTGACCGCGGCGGCCATCGCCAAAGCGATGAACGGATCGCAGGTCCGCTTGTAGGGTTCGGGGATCTCGCCGTTGGGGAAAAACGGCGAGCGGGCTGCGACCGGCATGTGGGTATGTTCCGGAAAAAACACCCCGTCCAAGCCGCGCGCTTCCACGGCCATCGCGAGATCAGCTGGTGCGATAGACCTGTCGGTTGCGAACATGCACACATGTGCACGAAACATCCTGTTCTCCGGGTTGGATGATTACGCGCCTCAGTTTACCCCAATCGGCCGGAGGCGAATCGCATCATCGCGAAACCGGCAACCCAGAGGGGAATGGCGCGATACATGTCCACCTGCGCCGTACAACCGGGAACCCGGCTCATGGCCGCTGCCGTCGCGACCCAGCTGCGAATCTCATGCCCACCGCATCCGCCCTCGCGCGAGATATCCTCGTCCTTGAGGGCGGAGAGGGCCGCGAAATCTCCCCGCAACAGCAAGTCCAATAGTCCCCTGTCCCACTCGGGATTCAGCGCGACCGCCGGGCTCTCGCCCGAGACCTGCTTGCGGCCCTCATCGATGACTCTGGCCTCGCGGGCCCTGCGGGCCTCGGCACTGAGTCGCCCGCCCTCGATGATGCGCGTACGCACCGCAGGGTCCGCCGTGACCAGGGATGGCATCGGCGGGTCGTGTGAAAGACCGCCACTGCCGATGATCAGTACGCGATCAGGCAGTTCGGCCAGGAAATCGCCCACGGCCTCACCCAGCGCGATCACGCGCGCCATCGGCGGCCGGGGCGGTGCCGCACAGTTGATGAATACAGGCAACACGGGCGGCAGCGAAGTTTGCCCGAACAGCATCTGCAGGGCCTGGGTATGACCATGATCGAGTTCCATCCGATAGGACACGGCTGCATCCACACCCTTCTGGTGCAGATGTTCAGTCAGCGCTTCGGCAGTCCCGGTCGCAACGGGCAGCTCGCCCGACAGCGTGTTCCAGTCCCCAATCGCCTCCGCGTGGGCACCCACGCAGAAGCTCGGCATCAGGCGGTAGAAGAAACCGTTGAAGTGATCAGGCCCGAAAACGAGCACAAGCTGAGGCGCAAAGTCAGCCACCCAGGCGCGTGCCGTTGCAAAGGTCTCCGCCACTTCACGGGCGGCCTCGGGCCCCGGGTCGTGGAAGTCCTTCAACGGGGTATGCGAGGCGCAGAGCCCACGAATCGGCATCAGCTCATCCCTTCAGGAAACGCAGATGCAGGGCATTGAAGGTTTCCGGATCCTCGAACTGAGGCCAGTGACCACATCCCTTCATCAAGGCAAACTCGGCCCCGGGAATGAGGTTCGCGAGACGCTCCCCCACTTCTGCGGCTGCAGTGGGATCCTTGTCCGTCCAGAGCACCAGAGCAGGCGCCGCGATTGATCGCCATTCGGCATCCGTCAGGTTATTGCGCTGTCGAATCTCCGGTTCCTGCAGGCACAGGATGTGGGGCATCGCCTCCAGCATGCCGGGTGCGCGGTAGATCGCCCGTCGGCAGGCGATGAGATCGTCCGTCACCGTTGCCGGGTCTGCCATCAGCCATTCGAGGCGCGCTTTCACGGTTTCCCATTCCGGATCCGCCACTGCAGCCATCGTGAGCGTCTTGATTCGCTGCATCACTGCCGGGTTCATGGTGGCGCCACCGGTGGTGTTCAGCACCAGACGCTGCACGCGCTGCGGGTAACAGAGCGCAAAGCGTGCGGCGACCCATCCACCAAGCGATTCTCCGGAGAGATGTGCGCGGTCGAATCCGCGTTCATCCATGAACGACCGCAGATGCTCGACATATACATCGATCTCATAGGGTCGTGCCGGCTTGTCCGTGTAACCATGGCCGATCATGTCGATGGCCCAGGTGTCGAAGTGGGCACCGTGGGCAATGAGGTTACGGGAATAGCATTCGGCGTGTCCGCCCGTGCCATGCAGCAAGATCAGTGGCATCTGTCCCGATTGTCCCGCATGGAGATAGCGGGTGCGGATGCCGCCGGCCCGGACGTAGCCTTGGCTGAATTCACCACCACGCAGATCACTCCAGAAGGTGGTGCTCATACTGTCTCCATGAAACGGTCAAGTTGCTCCGTGTAGAACTGCTTGCGTCCGTACTCGCGCTGGATGCCCGCGAGCAGCGCGCCCCGCTCTCCTGCGTAGTTCATTTCATAGAGCTCGTGCCGCGCGCCGAATTCGCTGCCACAGACATCCCATGCCAGTTTGAAGAGACGCGCCTTCGCCTCGCCTGAGGTACCGGCGCCGCGCAGGGATTGTTCGAGCTCAAAACCGATGGGTGAGGAGAATTCGGAAAGACTGACGGGTAACTGGATGAGACCACCTCCGCCGACCTTGCGGAGCATGTTCACCAGCTTGGGATAGAAGACCGGGCCGAGTGCCCGGCCCGCCTGCAGCGCGAAGAGATCAGGGTAGAGGACATTGTTTTCGGGATCGACGGTCGCTTGTTCTTCGGCCGAACGCGTGGTGCTGCGGATAACCTCCAAGCAAGCGACCGCCTCTCCCAGCATCTCCATCATATCGCTCTTTTGCGCGTAACCGGAAACTTCCGTCATTCGATTGATGAGTGCATACAGAAAGCCCATCTTGGCTTCCAGTCGGGCATTGGTCTGGTGTGCCGTGAACTCGCGCATTCTCGTGTCGCGGTACATGCGATTGAGGAAGCGGATGTCTTCATGCAGGAACACCCGTTCCCATGGCACCAGCACGTGATCGAAGATCACCGTCGCATCCAGTTCATCGAACTGTGAAGACAACGGATGATCGGCACGCAGGCCCTGAGTAGCGGCAAAAGATGGCCGACAGAGCGTCTTCAGACCCTTGGTGTTCATGGGGATCGCGAAGACATTCGCATAGGCCTCTTCGCCTGGCTGGAACGTTGGTGGAAACGGCCAGACCAGAATCTCATCGGCATAGGGCGCGGCGGTGGCGATGCGTTTCACGCCGTGGACCACCAGGCCCTCGCTGTTCCGGTCAATCACGCGCAGTGGAATATCCGGATCGTCCTGCTGATGGCGGGCCTTGCCCTTGTCGAGCTGGGGATCAAGCAATGCATGGGTCAGGAAGAGATCCTTGCGGGCAACATGCCGGTAGTACGCCGTCACAGCCTCGGCGCGAGCTGGAGAGCACTCCGCGAAAAAGGATTCCTTGGCGGCCAGGGACATCATCATGACGTTCAGAAAATCCGGACTGCGGCCCATCATGCCGCAGGTGGCTCTTGCCCAGATGAGATAGGCCTCCCGCTTGGCCTTGAGCTGCTCACGCGTGCGAGGAACCTCGAAGGGCCTCGCGATTCGCTCCCCGAGCTCCGGGCATTCGACAGTGAGAGTATCGCGATAGGCAGGGTCGTGCTGCAGGTCATACAGAGCCGCCGTGGACCTGACCGCAGCCGCCATCGGGCCGAAGCGGGTGACGTCTTCCACGCGCTTGCCGTCATACCAGACCTCGCGGCCATCATTCAGGCCCGCCAGATATTCCTGGCCCGTTCTCGTTGCCATGACAGTCATCCCTTCGTCGAAAAGTGGGGTGGCGAAGGAGTCTGCCTACTAATATATTAGTACGTCAATAGCACCCAACGACCCGGGAGGCCCGTTTGCCAAGACCCCGTTCGGCCGATAGGGCAACCGCGCCCTCACGCCAGTCTTCGGCGCCTGCCGCGCGCGCTCAGGACGCGCATGCCTACCTCCTGCTCGAGCTGCTGGAGGGCGATCTGATGCCTGGTGACTGGCTGTCGGTCGTCGCGGTGGCGGACCGTCTCGGGTGCAGCCGGGTGCCCGTGATGGAAGCCGTGAAGCGTCTGGCCAGCGAGGGCTTTCTGACCATCGTGCCGCAGGTGGGATGTCAGGTGGTGCTGCCCGCTCCGGAGGAAGTTCACGATTTTTTCACGCTCTTCGCGGCCGTGGAGGGATGTGTAACGCGTCTGGCAGCGGAGCGCCGGACGGAGGAGGATCTCGTCGGGTTCAGACAGGTGTGTCAGCGTGTGGACAGCATGCTCAAGACGGCGGGCGGACCGACATCCCGTGATCCTGCCTATCGCCGGGCAAATCTGTTGTTCCACCAGGAGCTGCATCGCCTGGCGCGTGCCCCCAGCGCTTGCGCGATCGCCGCGAATCTCTGGGATCGCAGCGATTTCTACATCAAGGCAGCTTTCGGCTCCCTCTATTTTTCTCCGGCTGTGCAGCGGTCGCATGCCGCTATCCGGCGCGCCGTGGTGCACGGAAATCCGGATGCCGCGGAAGCCGCGGTTGAGCGCCATCTCCGAACAGTTGGCGCAGGCGTGAGCGCGCGCCTGCGCGGAGCTACGAAGAAAAGTCTGTGAATCAGCAGTTCAAGGCAGACCCTTGCCCTGGAAGTTGAGGAAATCCGCGGCGGTCTCCCGGGGACGTTCCAGCATCGGGCAGTGCCCCATGCAGGGCATGACGCGGAGCTCAGCGTTCGGCAACATCGCCTTGAGCTTGGCCGCACCGGACACGTGCAGCAGACGGTCATCATCACCCCATACGATGAGCGCAGGCGTCGGCAGCCCTGGCAGGCGTTCATCCAGCATCACCGGATTCACGAACAGCTCGCCGAAGATCTTTGCACTGAACTCCCGCACCGCCATAGCACGCTTGCGCCACACTGCCGCGAAGCCTTCCGGTACGAAAGGTGGCTTGGTGAACAGCAGATGGACGAGGCGCTTGGCCTTGTCTTCGGAGTCCAGAATGAGCAGGTTGTCTCCGCGGTTGACGAGTCGCAGCAGTTCGCTCTCCTCAGCCTCTGCCACTCCAGCGGGCGCCAGCAGCCACAGCGACAATACCTGCTCGGGTGCACGAGCCGCGTACATCGCCGCGAAGTAGCCACCCATCGAATTGCCACCGAGATGGAAATGCGCAAGGCCCAGCGCCTGGGTAAATCCGGCGATGCGCTCGAGCTGCGCGTCCAGGTTGTAGGTGGCCGACTCCAGCCGACTGCTCTCGCCGAATCCGGGTAGATCCGGGGCAATCACGCGATAGTTCGGAGTGAGGAACTGAGCGATCTGGGTCCAGTGATCTTTCTCGGCCCCGAATCCGTGGAGCAGCAGCAGTGGCGCTCCATGGCCACCTTCCAGATAGGCGATGCGGTGATCCCCCACCTGGATTTCCTTGCGGGCCAGGCCGGAGTGCCGACGCTGCATACGCACTGCAAGGTCAAAGACGCGGGCGGGAAATACTCGATAGGCCAGATAGGCGACGCCCAGAACGAAGAGCAGTTTGAACATATGCCGGCTCCGAGATGAAAGACCGCCCCGAGTATAGGTTGCACCCGCGCCTCGCGGCGAGCGCACATCAGTCGGCCGCGAGGCTTTGGTGGTGTTGTCAGTTCACGGGGATTTCAGGCAGCAGCAGGTGGGAGGCGTGCTCACCGGTACAGAACACCTGCTGAACCACCGCCTCGAAACGGACGGCGGTATGGGCCAGTTCGAAGGTGTTGGGATTGCGGTCGTAGCGGGGAAAGTCGCTCGATGTCACCAAAACGGCCAGCCGATGTCCCGGCTTGAACACCATCGAGGTCGCCCAGAGGTCTACCTCCA
>JAURMM010000086.1 GCA_030830685.1 Gammaproteobacteria bacterium
CTGCGAAATGCTGTTCGTGGGTGAGGAGTACCAGCACTGCATAGAGCCGCTGCGGGCCGCATGTGCCGGGCTGCGCCAGGTGATTGTCATGGAGGGGGAAGCGCCGGACAGCACCACCTACACGCAGTGGCGGGATCGCCAGTCGACGCTCGACCCTGTGCTGCCCATCGCCCCGGAAGATGATGTGCTGCAGCTCTATACAAGTGGCACCACGGGGCATCCCAAGGGGGTACAGCTCACGCACGGGAATTACCTTGCGCTGTTCCGCTGTGCGCAAAACACGGGAATGATGGATGCAGTGCCCGGTGAGTCAGGGTTGGTGGCGATGCCTGTGTTTCATGTGGCGGGTACCAATATCGGCTTGCTCAATCTCGCACAGGGGGCGACCAGCGTGGTGCTACGCGAGGTGGATCCAGGACTGATCCTGGAGCTCATCCCGCGTTACAGGATCAATCACGTGTTCGTAGTGCCGGCGGTGATCCTGTTCCTGCTGCAGCACCCGCGCTGCCGTGAAACTGATTTCTCCAGCGTGCGGCGCCTGTCTTATGGTGCCTCGCCGATTGCCGAACCGCTGTTGAGACAGGCGCAGGCAGTCTTCGACTGTCCCTTCATCCAGCTCTATGGGCTGACGGAAACCTGCGGTGCCGGGACCTATCTGCCACCCGAGGCCCATGCCCCGGAGCGCGCCAAGCTTCGATCCTGCGGCATTCCCTATCCGGGAATCGAAATCAGGGTCGTCGATCCGGCAGGCAACAGCCTGGCTGCGGGAGAAGTGGGCGAGATCATCGTGCGCAGCGGTGTCGTGATGAAGGGCTACTGGAATCGCCCGGAGGCCACCGCTCAAGCCATCGTGGACGACTGGTTCCGTACGGGTGATGCAGGCTACTTTGACGAAGAAGGTTTTCTCTTCATCCATGATCGCCTCAAGGACATGATTGTCTCGGGAGGGGAGAACATCTATCCCGCAGAAGTGGAGAATGCGCTGTTCGGCCATCCCGCCGTGGCAGATGTGGCGGTGGTGGGTGTTCCAGATGAAAAATGGGGCGAGGCAGTGAAGGCCTTCGTCGTGCTGAAACCTTCGCAGCAGGCAACCGCCGAGGAAATCATCACCTTCGCGCGCGCGCGGATTGCGGGCTACAAGATTCCGCGTTCGGTCGATTTCATTGCCGTCTTGCCACGTAATCCTTCCGGCAAGATTCTGCGGCGCGAGCTTCGTGCACCTTACTGGGAAGGCAAGGCCCGGCAGGTGAATTGAAGCACGCGCAGGGTCAGGTGCGCATCCGCATCAAGGCATTGATGATGGTTTCCAGCTGGCGCAGGCTGCGACACGATTCCACCTGATCACAAGCCGCCGAGAGGCGACGCATCTCGGAATCCCCCGTGTTCCAGAATACCCGGGGCTCGGGGTTCAGCCAGACCACACGCCCCGCACGCTCATGAATGCGGTGCAGGTCCCGATGCCCGGGGTCTCCGTGATTGGAGCGCCCATCGCCCAGGATGAGCACGGTCGTGCGGTGATCGATCTCGTCCAGCACCTTCTCCCGCAGTTGTGACAGCGCGCGCCCGTAATCGGTGGAGCCCCATCCGTGCCGTTTGAGCGTGGTCGCCACCGCGTCCTCCACCGGCAAGGTCTCGAAAAGTGTGGTGACCTCGGCAAGCTCTGCCGAAAAAACGAAAGCCCTGACCTTGGGCAGCACTTCGCTCACGCTGTAGAGAAACAGCAACAGGAAACGCGCCATGCTGGCAACCGACCCGGAGACATCACAGACCGCCACCACCTTGGGGCGGTCGATGCGTCGCTGCTTCCAGACGATATCGAACAGCAAACCGTCATGCTGGATGTTCCGCCGCAGAGTATGCCGCACATCCAGCCGTCCGCGATCGTCCACTCGGCGGCGGCGCGAATGAAGGGCGACCAGTCGTCGTGCAAGTTTGCGGACCAAGGTCTGCATCAGGGCGAAGTCGCTGTGCTCGGCCCTCGACAGGGGAACCTCGCGGAGGATTTCTTCACGCAGGCGGGTGCCTGCATTGGCCGTAAGCAACACGATCTGGCGCTCCACATGGGCGGTCACTTCCTCCCGCAATTGCGCGAGTGAAGCTTGCAGCGCCGCGGCACTCGCCTGATCCCCTGCGGCCCGGAACGCCGCCATGCGTTGCTCGACAGCGACAACACCCATGGCCTCGAGCATGCGACGGGCGTAAAGGCCGCGCTGCGTGAACAGTCTGATCTCCTGCACGCGGGCAGCCTCAGCCGCTTGCGCCAGGGCGAGTTGCAGGCCCGCACGATCCCCTTCGCGCAGCATCGTCTCCAGTGCTTCCGCCCGTGGGCCTGTGAGCTGTGTTTCCACCGCAGGGGCAGCAAAGTCCGGTTCCACGGGTGCAGCGAGATCACTTTCGAGCGCCGCAAAATCCTCGCTACGGAAAAACTGCTCGAAGCAGTCGTCGAAACGCAGTTTGTCCTCCGTGGTTTTGGCCAGCACCTGACCAAGACCGCGTTTCAGGAGGGCGCGATCGGCAAGGCCCAGCACTGCAAAAGCCCGTGCAGCATCCATGCCCTCGCTACTCGAGACCCGGACCTCTGCCGCGCGCAGGGCCTGAAGAAACCGTCCGAGGACCAGACTCACCTGGCGTGGGGCGGTTTCAGGCTTGCGGCCAGCAGGCCGGTGAGCTCGGTATCTGCGAGCTGGATGTCATCCTGGAACTTGAGCAGGACATTCAGGGTGCGCCTGACTATCCCGGGCTCAAGCTCGGACGCATGCAGCAACACCAGTGTCCGGGCCCAGTCGATGGTCTCGCTCACGGCCGGTGCCTTTTTCAGATCGAGCTTGCGCAAGGCCTGCACCAGGGACACGACCTGCTCCCTGAGCGCCGCGGCCAGCACCGGGACCTTGAGGCTGATGATTTGCTGCTCCAGTGCCAAAGACGGATAGGGAATGTGCAGATGCAGGCACCGGCGCTTGAGCGCATCACCGAGTTCACGGGTGTTGTTGGAAGTCAGAAAGCAGATGGGTGGAACCTTGGCCTTGATGGTGCCGAGTTCCGGAATCGAGATCTGGTAATCCTGAAGCATCTCCAGCAGGAAAGCTTCGAACTCCTGATCGGCCTTGTCGATTTCATCCACCAGCAGTATCGCCCCGTGTTGTGCCCACAAGGCTTTCAGCAGCGGACGGGGCTCGAGAAATTCAGGCGCGAAGAAGGTGTCGTCGAACTCATGCAGTCGCGCCAGTGACTCCTTGAGTCCCTGCGCCCCTTGCATCAGATCACCCAGTTTGTCCTTGAGAACCTGCGTGTAGAGCAACTGCTTGCCGTATTTCCACTCGTAGAGCGCCTTGGATTCATCCAGCCCTTCGTAACATTGCATGCGGATGAGTGGCCGACCCAGCCAACGCGCGGTGGCGTGCGCCAGCTCGGTCTTGCCGACCCCGGGAGGACCTTCAATCAGCACGGGCTTGTTGAGCTGCAACGCCAGGAATACGGCGGTCGCGACGTCTTCGCTGCAGAGATAGTCGGCGCGCGCCAGGCCGCCGCGGGTTTCCTCCAGCGCCGCGGTGACGGCGTCGGGATTAGCATGGGGTTGGTTCAAGTCTGGCTCCGTGTCGCGCCGTGATTCGGCGTGAGGAGATTCTAGCGGATGGTGGAGGTGACAGTGGTCTTGTCGGATGCCCTGAACAAGCGCCGCAGCAGGCCCTTGGCAACATCCTTGCGCTTTTCAGTGAAATCACCGAGCAGGCGGCACGTAAACAGCGTGCAGAGGCCGAGCGCCGTCACGGCGAGTGGGGAAGTTGCCGGGAACAGCCCAGTTGCCGCCAGAAACTGCAGCAACGGGTAATGAAAGAGGTAGATGGAAAAGGTGTAGCCCGCCCAGGACTGGATGCGGGCGGCGTGGCGCTCCAGCCAGGGCGCGAGCGCGGTCGAGATGGCATGAAAGCCGATGAAGTTCGCGATGACAAGGGTGCCGAGCAGATAGCTGCTCAGGAATTCATTGGACCAGCGCAGCGAACCTTCCACGAATTCATGGCCCCATTGCTGGTAGGACCACTGCAGGAGCAGGTCGCGAGTGCCCGTGAGGCGGAAGGCGAGGTAGCCGATGAAGGAGCCCAGAAACAGGGACCAGCCGGCGAGCGGGCCGGCGGTCACGCGCTGTTGGCGGCGGTACACCCATACACCCGCCATCCAGATGGGGAACAGCATCAGGATCTTGGGGCCTGTCAGCAGGGCGATGGCCAGCGTGAGGCTGATGCGCGCAGCGCCGCGTGTGTACCAGAGTGCGGCAAAAAGTGTGTAGTACCAGAACTCATAGCCCACGGACCAGTAAGGACCATTGGTGAACAGCCGCCACGACGTGAACCAGAGCTCGTTGGTGAAAGTGAGCGCGGTCAGGACGCGCAGCAAAGGCTGGGAATCCTGGTACCAGAAGCCTTCATAGGCCGCCGGATTGATCAGGCGACCCGTCTGATCCAGCGCCACGGTCAGCACGATGGACGGTATCGCGACCGAATAGATGCGCGCCAGCCGGTTGATGAAGTAGCTGCGGATGTCGTGGTCACGCGTGGCCGCCACGTGGGCGATTACGAATCCGGAGAGTACGAAGAAGATCATCACGGCATCATTGCCGTAAGTCCGGAGCCACAGCAGCATCCCGCCGCTGTAGCGCGCATAGGCAAGATGCGTGAGCAGCACGAGCAGCGCGGCCAGGAACCGCACCAGATCGAGGTAGACAGAGGTCGCCCGGTTCACGGGCTGGGTGCTTGGGCGGGCAAGTTCTCCGGTCTGAACCAGCGTTTGAGGATGGCCGCGCAATTGGCGAACGGCACCCAGTACAACTTCCAGAGCGTGTCGTGTTCGTCAGGGGAGCTGCCAGCCACACCAAATTGCAGCACCTCGCGCTGCCGACCCGGGAGGTAGAGCGTGCCGAACATCCAGTCCCAGAGTGCAAAGACCTCGCCGAAATTGCGGTCCCAGTGTTCGAGCGCGCGGCTATGATGAATCTGGTGTTGGGCCGGGCTGATGAAAATCCGCCCGAGAACCGGACCGAATGACACCCAGATATGCGAATGCCGCAGGTTGGCACCCGCAAAATGGAAGAGAGAGAACACAAGATTGGCCCCGAACAGTGTCAGCGGTTGTGCCTCTCCGATGAAGAGCCAAGCCACCAGCCCTTGCAAGGGTGCCACCAGCATCAGATCCACGAAATTGCCGAACAGGTTGTAGATGGGATGCTTGCGATAGATGGTCAGCGGCGTCAGTACTGCGGCGCTGTGATGCACCTTGTGGAACTCCCAGAGCAGCGGAACCTTGTGCGAGAGCGCATGGGTGACGAAAGTCGCGAAGTCACGGACGAAGGTCAGGAGGATGACGATCAGGGTGGAACTCAGCACGGACCACTCGAAAGCCTCCGCATGGCGCCCGAGGCTGTGTTCTAGGGTGCCTTGCGTCCAGAGCGCGACCAGGGAGATGAGTCCGCTGCCGAGTACCACCCGGGTAAGGAACGCCGAAGGCGCAATCAGGCGGTTCATCAGCAGCAGCTTCACGTCGAGCAGTGCCGAGGGGTGTCGATAGACTTCGCGGGGAAACAGGCGCGCGAACCAGGAATGCCCGTTATGCGGGTAATAGCGGGCAAGTCCCCACACCCCGATCACCACGAACGTGATGAGGTAGACCCAGTAGAAGTGGGAGCGTGGCTCCACGAGGGAGCCGGGGAGATCGACCAGTACTCGCGTGAGAGCCGGGCGGATGGGGTCGGGGAGTCCGGCGAGCAAGCTTTGCAGAGAGTCGGGCAGGGGCATCGGGGTTACAATCGGCCTCATTGGATGCGGCAGCGCAGTATAGGAGCGGCCCGGGGCGCAGCGCCATGGCAGATGCAAGGTGCCTGATGCGGATCAATCATGGCTGGGTACGGCCATCATGGTCGTGAGCATGTGCGCCACCAGTTTCTCCTTGCCCCGCAGCACCCCGAACACATCGGCGCTGCACACCGAAAGAGTGCGTCCGGCCCGTAGCACGCGGCCACGGGCAATCCAGTGCTCACCGAAGCCCGGAGCCATGAAATTGAGTTTGAATTCCGCGGTCACGATGTCGAGTTCCGGGCCCAGCAGCGTTTGTGCGGCATAACCTGCCGCGCTGTCCGCCAGCGCCGCCAGCACGCTGCCGTGTACTTGTCCGCCCGGCTGGAGCAGTTCCGCCCGGGCTTCAGCGATGATTTCGACCTCCCCCGGAGCCACCCGCCCCGTGCGGGCGCCGAGCACTTGGTGCATGAACGGCTGGGAGGCCAGACTGGCTGCCACCCGCGAGACATAGTCGGGATTGCGGATCTGTTTTTCGCTCATGTTCTGATCTCCAGGGGCGAGGGGTACGTCCGTCCCGGGCGCAGGGACCGGAAGCAGGGGGGCGTATCATAAACGGCCGGATCCCCGTTGTTCTCCCGCTCAAGTGCTTTCATGCGTTTGACATCGGCGGTTTTCATCTGGCCAAAATGTCGGCGCCAGGCATGAATTGTGGGTTCTCTGGCCTTGTGCCTCTTCGAGGCGTAAATACTGCTACCTTGGCGTCCACCCGTCATCATCCTGAGGGAGAAAATCCGTGTTGCGTGTGTTTGCTATTCGAGCCACGGTGGCACTGTTGTCGGTGCTGATAATGTCAACCGCAGGCGCCGCGCGGCCAGTGGACAAAGAGCCCCCGCGAGTACCGGGCCCCAAGGCGGCAATGCGGAATGAACTGGTGGTCTATCACCCCGCAACAGCGCCCCCAACCTATCTTGATAACGGGACACCCGGC
>JAURMM010000087.1 GCA_030830685.1 Gammaproteobacteria bacterium
ACTGCGTCCACCAGTGCTGGAATCTGTTGCTCCTCCGCACCCCTCGCGCGCAGCCCCGCCTGTACATCCGGGTGCGGCTTGTAGACAAGGAAGGCCTCGGGCCGGGCCACACGCGCGGCTCGGACCAAATCGAGGTTCGTGCGCACACCGGCCGAGCCGTGACGGAGAGAGGCGTCGCTCTCCACCTGTCCTGGCACAAGCACAACGTGAGCCGCGGCCGACGGACGGTGCCAATGAGCGCGATCAGCATTGTATTTGGTGAGGCCCGCATCGATGACGGCCGCACGGAAGGTGGCTGCGCGGGCGAGATCGGCGGCAGAGAAGTCCGCTGTCTGCAAAAAGGCTTCGAGCTCCGAGGGTCGGCTTGCGTCGTAGTAGAGGCCTCGGCGGTCGACGACCCAGGAGAGCGGACGAGTCAACTCAGCGCCGAGGCCCACCGAACGCAGAAAACCATCCTCCACATGCAGCCAGTGGAGATCCGGTCGCTGCCGGGCAAACGGCCCCGGCAGACCCCATATCGCGACGGTTGCGCCACGGGGCACGGAGCGGAAGTCCCGGATGAACCGGATGCTTGAATCCTGCAGAGCCGCCCGCAGGGGGCGCTTCTTCCAGTGCGAGAACCCGATGGCGAAGATCGTCCCGGGCACGCGCGATGGAGAGCTGGGCCTAGGGACGGGCCTCAACCCGTCAATTGGCAACTCTGATGAGAGCGATGGAGGGATAGACGAAGGCCCCCACCGCGATTCTCAAGAACTTTTCCAGCTCGGCGGAGGGCGAATTGGCCGCGTAGAGCAGGTCGTCGTTTTCGATCGGAAAGTTCTGGGCCAGAAAGAAGGTGGACGGATCGCGCAAATCAACCTGGTACACCACCGGAACCTTACCGTCTGGTCCCGGCACTGGTGGGTCTGTCCAGTTGAGCGCATCAGCCTTTTCATAACGGAAGATGAAGAGGCCATCCGCATCGGCACGCTCATCCTTGAGACCACCCGCGCGGGCCAAGGCCTTGGCAAGCGAGATGCCCTGTGCTTCAAACATGATTTCGTCGCTTGCACCCGCCGCACCCAGCATTGTGAAGCTGAGCGGTTGGAAAAGGGCGGTGATTACATCTCCCGGCCGAAGGTAAATATTCTGCTCCGGGTCCTTGATGATATCGCCGAGCGGGAGGCTGGTGATCTGATTGCCGCGCGCGAGCTGGATGGTGGTGCGGTCAACCGATTGTCGAACGCCGCCGGCCGCGGCCAGCGCATCCAGCAAACGCTCGCCCTTGGCAGTGAGAGGCACTTTGGTATTCGCTGTCACATCACCCACGACCGTGACGATGGCGGTATTGTTATGAATGGTACGCACCATGACTTGAGGCTGGTTGGCCTTTTCGCGCAGTCGATTCGCGATATCCGTCTCAATATCCCGAGCACAACGGCCGGCAACGTGCACCGGACCGGTGAACGGCAGACTGATCATGCCCTGGCTATTCACCATCTGTTCCGGGAACGTGACCATGCCCCCGCTGGGGGGACTCAAGACGGACTCCATGGATTGGCTACCCCCGAAGAGCATGGCTGGAGGCGCTTCCCAGATGGAGATCTCCACGACATCGCCCCGGCCCATGACAGGCTCGTAGGGGACTCCCATGCCGAAGGCACTAGAAAAGGCCGGTAGCTCCCGCGACCGCAGCAATTGTCGAGCGACCTCGTCAGACGCTTTGACCAGAAGGATATTCGGCAGGGTCTGCTGCCCTGCTGGAGCCGTGATCTGTTCCGCGCTGGGGCCGGAGGAAGCCAACCAAGACGGCCATGTTCCGCAGCCGGAGAGCAGAAGCAGACCGGGTACCAGCCAGAGGATTCGCGATTTCATAATGCGGACAAACTCACAGTCACCGGTCGGCAACCTCACGCGCACGGATTGGAGTGCGCGCTATTCCCGCCGTGGATTCTTTGTTGTTATGGGGAACACGCACATACACATCCATGACCTTTCGCAGCGCTACTCCCTTTGGGCACCTACCGTGACAGGCGCAGGGGCCTTTTGTCAATGCGCCGCAGCAGAACAGGCCGCCCCCCGCGACCCCACTCAGCAGGCCGAGCTGCCGCCGTCGATTGGGAAGGTCGTACCCGTGGAGTAGCTGCTCTCCTCACTTGCGAGAAACAGCACCAGTCGCGCAACCTCCTCCGGTTGGCCATAGCGCCGCATCGGCACGCCGGCGGCAAAGCGGGCCTTCGCCTTCTCCGGGGCGTTAGGGGCGTAGCCCTGTTCGATGGATTCGATCATCCGGGTGGCGATGGGTGAGGGGTTGATCGTGTTCACCCGGATATTGAGCGGCGCGCATTCGAGCGCGGCCGAGCGCATGATTCCGACCACCGCGTGCTTGGCCGCGATGTAAGGGGAGAGCCGCGGCATACCCTTCAAGCCGCCCAGCGACGAGGTGATGATGATGCTGCCACCTCCGGTGCGGGCCATTTCGGGGATCACATACTTGAGTCCCAGCCACACACCCCGGACGTTGACCGCCATGACCCGGTCGAACATGTCCAGCGGGTACTCGGGAATACCGGCCACCGCACCCTCGATTCCGGCATTGTTGAAGAACACATCAATCCGTCCCCAACGCGCCACAGTGGCCTTGACGTAGGCTTCGGTCTGCACTGGATCACTGACATCCGCCACCATGGAGGCGCTGTTTTCCGCACCAAGCTCCGCGACAGCGGCCTGCAACTGGGCAGCATCAAGGTCTACCAGCATGACTTTGGCGCCTTCGGCGACGAAGAGCCGCGCAGTGGCCAAGCCGATGCCCGCCGCGCCGCCGGTGATCAGTGCCGTCTTGCCGCTCAATCTGCCCATCGCACGCGCTCCTCGTCTCTTGTTCTGTGTGCTGAGTTCATTACCAAGCCCCATGACTAGCCCGGGGTCCGTCTGTTCGGGCAGGCACTCAATGGCCGTCGATATATACCCGCCGATGGCTGAAGCGCCATTCGCCATTCTCCTTGCGCAGGGTGTCGTGATAGCCGCCCGTCAGCAGATATTCGCTCTTGCCTTCATGCACCTTGAAGTAGATGAGTGCGCAAGTGCCCTTGGCGGTATCGCCGGTAATGTCGAAGCTGACATTGACCATCATGTGGCGCACGCCGCCGCCGTTCCATGAGGCGTGGTATTGCCCGGTGAAGCGGCGCAGCTCCTCCTGACCCTTGAAGGAGCCCATGAGAGGGCTCTCGAAGACTCCGTCAGAGGTGAAGCAGTTGATCCAGTCGTCGAAGCGGGAGCTGTCCACGAAAATGGCGTAGCGTGCATAGAGCTCGCGGATTTCCTCGCGATCCTCGTAGGTGCCGGTGATCTTGGGCATGACGGACTCCTGACTGGTGAGGGAACCTGAGTGTAGCGCGAAGCCCGCAGGGAATGCCGCCACGGGCGCGAGCCATGAAGCTCGA
>JAURMM010000088.1 GCA_030830685.1 Gammaproteobacteria bacterium
GCCGCGTGTCGAGCAGCGCGATCTGGGCCAGCCCACCCCACTGCATGCGGGTGTAGATACGCATCCCTGATGCGGTGGGCCGCATCATTGCAGGCAGAGGCAGGTGTTCGTAGAAAGCCTGATAGGCAGCCGTGCGTCGCGCCAGGAATGTCGCGCGATTGTCGTGATAGTGGGAACGATCCCGCGCGTAATCATTCTCGACCTCGTGGTCGTCCCAGATAACGAGCCAAGGGGTCGCAGCATGCATGCGCTGCAGATCACCATCGAGGCGATAGCAGGCGTAGCGTGCGCGATAATCCTCCACGGTATGGGGATCCGGGCCGATGTGCTGGCGTACGCGCTGCCGTCCCCAACTGCCCTCGTAGAGATAATCGCCGACATGGATCACGAGATCGGGTGCGTCCGCAAGCATATGGCGATACGCGGAGAAATAGCCGTGCTCGTAATGCTGGCAGCGAGGAAATTGCGACGGGAAAGGTCGAGGGTCCGAGGAGTCGGCACAGGAGTACGGAAGGCAAGGCATCAGGGAGGCGCGTAATGGCGTCTCCCCGAAGGCCTGAGCGGCTAGCTCATTCCGGCAGGGTTTCGCCGGAACCGCCGAACTCGGCGGGCATGTCCTTGAACTTTGGCAGGCCGTCGTGCACGCGGACTTTCGCCTCGCTGTAGAACACATGCAAGCCCGGCGCGAAGGGCAGGGAAGGCAGGATGGCGGCATAGACATCCGTGAGACCCATGCCCGGATGCTCGCTGAACAGATGCCCACCGCATTTCTTGCACCATTTGCGATAGCTGTTTTCCGTCTTGTTGTAGGTCTGGATATGTTCAGCACCCGCCGTCACCTGCACCTGCGCGGGTTGCCACAGCGTGAAGGCGTTGATCGGGCCTGCGGACCAGTGGCGGCAGTCTGCGCAGTGGCAATAGCCCATGCCTGCCGGATCACCGCTGGCAGCAATCTTGACCGCGCCACAGAAACACTCCCCCGTGTAAGTCTTGCTCATCTCGTTCTCCTTCAATTAAACGATGCCACGGCTGCGCAGACCGGCGATCTGTTCTGCCGTGTAGCCCAGACGCTGCAGCCAGCTTTCCGTGTGCTGGCCAATGTCGGGCGCAGGTGAGCGCACGCGTGTGGGCGTGCGCGAAAACTTGGCAGCGGGTCCGGTGAGCGGGATTTCACTGCCATCATTCAGGCGTGTGGGTTGCAGCATGTCACGTGCCTTCACATGTTCATCCTGCGCGCTCTCGGCGAAGGTATTCACGCGTGTCACCGCGAGTCCCAGACTGTTCAGGGTATCCACCACTTCGCGCGTGCTGCGTGTGACACACCATTGGGCGAAGATCTGGTCGACCTCGGCCCGGCGCTGGATGCGTTCAGCGCCATTCAGGCTGGCGAGATCCTCCCGCCCGATGTGGGCACAGTATGTTTTCCAGTGTGAATCAAGCAGCACGCCGGCAAAGACCCTGCCGTCGGTGCAGACATAGGAATTGACCGGAGCCGCCACCGCAAACTGGTTACCCCAGCGTTCGGTGGGCAAGCCCATCGCGCCGATGGTCAGCCACCCGTTGCTCTGGAAGATGAGCCCATCGGTCAGGGCCACGTCCACGTGCTGTCCCTCGCCCGTGCGTTGGCGGTGGAGCAGCGCGCCCATGGCACCCAATGCGCCGTGCAGCCCACCGAGATCATCACCGAGGAAGGTCGGGGCCTTGGTCGGCGCACCCGCCGGATCTCCATTCAGAGAGGCCCAGCCCGTGAAGTTCTGCGCGATGGGGTCGTAACCGGGGCGATCGGAGTAGGGGCCGAACTGGCCAAAGCCGCTGATGGAGACGTAGACGATATCCGGTTTGACTGCACGCACATCCTCATAACCCACGCCCCAGCCTGCAAGGGTGCCGGGCTTGAAGTTTTCGATGACGATGTCCGCTCCACGACAGAGCTGCAGGAATATCTCCTTGCCTTCGGGATCCTTCAGGCTCAATGAGAGATTCTGCTTGTTGCGGTTGACTACTTCCTGCATCACGGAAAGTCGGGTGCCGGGCACGAAGGGCGGCAGCTTGCGCATGATCTCGCCTTCCGGATGCTCCACCTTGATCACGGTGGCGCCGAAATCCGCAAGTACACACCCAGCCATGGGGCCCGCCCAGGTCGTGGTGGCCTCCACGACCACGATGCCGGCAAGCGGGCCCGGCACATCGTTGCGTGCCTCGCGATAGAAGGCTGCCTTGTCCATGTCAGCCTAGCGGTGGATTACGCGGCATGCGGGGCAGGCTTGCGCGTTGCTCCAACCAGGGTTGGGCAGTGTCGCACCAGAATTCGACCTGCGGTTCGAGAGCGCGGGTGTCATCCAGGGTCCCGGCCTTCACGAACACCACCGCGGGTGCCGCCTCCGCCGCAGAGTAGATGGGTGAACCACACTGCCCGCAGAAATGGCGCGCAACGGCACCGCCGGACTCTCCACGCGTGCTGTAAACGCTCAAGGTCCCTTGAGTGGACAGCGCCTCAGCGGGCACTGCGAGCACCACGGAGAAGCTCGTGCCGGTCTGTTTCTGGCAATCCTTGCAGTGGCAGACTGCCGTACTCGCGACCTGCTTCACCGTGTAGCGAACCTGGCCGCACAGGCAGCCACCTTTCATCTCGTTCATGCATGCCTCTGCGGACATTGGTGGGATATCGGTGCACCATAGGGGTGCCAGTACCGGCCTGCAACAGGTCGCACTGCAGCATTGAAGTATTCAGCGGCCCGTCCGCAGCCGGGGCTCATCAGCGGGTAACGGGCGGGCCCAACCTTCTTCCGTGAGAATCGCGGTCAGCGGCATATCGTGTGTCTGCGGATGAACAGACGCTACCCGGGAGGCGGCGAGACCAATGCCGATGGTCAGCGGCACGGGTCTCATCCCGGCGAGCGTGCGATCGTAGAAGCCACCTCCGTACCCGAGGCGATACCCGTGATCATCGAAGCCGACCAGCGGCACCAGCAGCACGGAGGGGTTGATCGTTTCTTCCGTGGCTGGAATTGGAATGTTCCAGATGCCGGTGCTCATTGCAGCCCCGGGATGCCATGGGCGGAAAATCATCGCGGCATCCTTGGCGACGACCACGGGCAGGGCTGCCTGCACTGTGCCTGCACACCACTGCCGAACGGCAGGGCGTAGATCGAACTCCCCCCTGATCGGCCAGTAAAAGCCGATACAATCCGCGGGCAGCGGCGCGAATGCTGCAAGCAGATGCGCAGTGATGCGCCGGCCCAGCACCCGGCGCTGCGTGGAAGGCAATGCAGCCCGTGCCTCCAGCAGCTGCCGGCGGATGGCGATCCGCCATGCCTTGATCTCGTTCCAGTCTTGCATGGTCGCTACTATCCGCGCAGCGGCTCGACCATGGCAACTGCGAATGCCACAAGCCCTATTTGTCCGACAGCGATGATGACCATGAGTACAGGCCCCACTTCCCACACCTTTTTTTCTCAACGGATGCGTCTGCACTATGTGGACTGGGGCAATCCCGGTGCGCCGCCCCTGGTGCTGGTGCATGGAGGTCGCGACCACTGCCGCAACTGGGATTGGGTCGCAGCGCGTCTCCGAGACCGGTGGCATGTGATCGCGCCCGATCTGCGTGGGCATGGAGACAGCCAGTGGTCTGCGGACGGAACCTATCGCATGGATGGCTACCTCTATGATCTGGCCCAGCTCATCCATCAGCTGAAGCTCGCGCCTGTCACGCTGCTGGCGCATTCCCTCGGTGGCAACATCGCGCTGCGTTATGCGGGGCTCTATCCCGATCAGGTAAAGCGCCTGGTGGCGATAGAGGGCCTGGGTGCTTCGCCCAAAATGGCGCAGGAACGCGCCAAGCTCGGGCTCGCCGAGCGGATGCGGTTGTGGATCGCCGAACAGCGTGATCTGGCCGGCCGGCTACCGCGTCGCTACCCGACGCTGGAAGATGCCTTCCAACGCATGCATGAGGAGAACAAGCATCTCTCGCCGGCGCAGGCGCGTCATCTCACCGAGTACGGCGTGAACCAGAACGAAGACGGAACTTTCAGCTGGAAATTCGACAACTACGTGCGCTCATGGCCAGCCTACGACATGGCCAGCGAAGACGTGCAAGCCTTGTGGGCCGCCATCACCTGTCCCACCTTGCTGGTATATGGCGCTGAAAGCGGGGCTTCGAATCCGCTTGCCGATGGACGTGCACGCCATTTCCGGAATGCGCGGGTGGAGACTTTCGCCAAGGCCGGCCACTGGGTCCATCACGACCAGTTCGAGGGCTTCATGCGTCTGACCGAGGAGTTTCTCGCGGCGTGAAGCGGCGAAAGTAGAGCAAGGCGGCCGACATTGCCGCCAGCTGCAGCAGCCCGCAGAAGAACATCGGAGCACCGACCCGCCAGTCATCTGCTGGCAGATCCGACACCAGCGCCATCAGTGGTGCCCCCAGTATGGGTCCGCTCACGGCCATCAGGCTGGTCAGCGATGAAACCGCCCCAAGGGTATCGCCCTGGGTGCGGGCGTCCGCTGCATTCGAGACCAGGCTCTGCACTGACGCGGTGACCGTCCACGCGAGCAGATTGCAGGCGATCACCGCATTCATCATCCAGCCCGCAGTCGCGAGACCCCAACCCAGGTAGCCGAACGCGCTTGACAGCAGGCCCATCATGGCAAGCTTGCGCGCCCCGAAGCGCTTGATGAGAGGCGCCAACAGAAATCCCTGTACGACCGTTGATACCGCGCCCATCAGGAACAGCGACCAGCCGTTGTCGGCCGTGTCCCAACCGAAGCGATAACCGGTATAGAGCACCCAGGTGGTGTACATGACGAAGGTGGCGAGATTGCTGAGGGCAATCACCCACAGCAACGGACCAATACCGTGGAGGTTGCGCAGACGGCGCAGCGCGGCGAGAGGGTTGGTTTCGCGCAGTGAGACATGCCGGCGGCGCGATTCGGGCAGGGATTCCGGCAGCACGAAAAAGCCGTAGATCAGATTGAGCAGGGCACAGCCGCCGGCGAGATAGAACGGCAGGCGCAGATCAATCGCGCCCAGCACACCGCCCATCACCGGCCCCAGCATGAAGCCGATGCCGAACATTGCACCCAGCAGCCCGAAGCGACGGGCCCGGTCCTCAGGTGCAGTGATGTCCGCGACGTAGGCATTGGCAACGGCGATATTGGCCTGCAAGGCGCCGCCCACCATCCGCACCAGAATCAGCGACCACAGGGTGGGCGCATTCGGCATGGCAAAGAAATTGAAGCCGAGACCGCAAAAGCCGAGCAGCAGAACCGGCCTGCGCCCGAAGCGGTCCGACAGTGCGCCGAGGATGGGCGCACCGATGAAGTTGGACAGGCTGAAACAGAAGGCAAGCACCCCGAACCATAAGGCGTGCGCCGCAGGATCCGGCGTGAAGCGCCCCAGCAGTGGCGGCAGCACGGGCACTATGATGCCGATGGCGATCATGTCGATGAGCACCGCCACCATGATGAAACGCATGGCGGCAGGGCGCGAGCGGCGGGATTGTGTCATGAGTCTATCCCCCGGGAGCGGCTACAAAAAAGAAAGCCCGGCCTGGGCCGGGCTTTCGGTGGGGGCGCCGGGACAATCAGCGCGCCATCTGGCGGAGCATGTATTGCAGCACACCACCATGGGCGTAGTAATCCCACTCCACGGGCGTGTTGATGCGGACTCTGGCCTTGAAGCTCACCACCTTGCCATCGGCCTTGCGCGCATTCACGGTCAGTTCCTGCGCGCCCGGCGCGAGACCCTCGAAATCCAGTACCTCGGTCCCGTCCAGACCCAGCGAGGTGGCGGATTCGCCGTCCATGAAGTTGAGCGGCAACACGCCCATACCCACGAGATTCGCGCGATGAATGCGCTCGAAGCTCTCGGAGATCACGGCCTTCACGCCAAGGAGGATGGTGCCCTTGGCCGCCCAGTCACGGGACGACCCGGTGCCATATTCCTTGCCGGCGATGACGACCAGCGGAGTGTTCTTGTCCTGGTACTTCATCGCGACGTCATAGATGGCCTCGACCGGGCCAGCCGCGCCATTGATGTAGCGCGAGACGCCGCCTTCCACTCCGGGGGTCATGGCGTTCTTGATGCGTGTGTTAGCGAAGGTGCCGCGCATCATCACCTCATGATTGCCACGGCGCGAACCGAAGCTGTTGAAGTCCGCCTTGGCGACGCCATGCTCAGCGAGATACTTGCCAGCCGGACC
>JAURMM010000089.1 GCA_030830685.1 Gammaproteobacteria bacterium
CGACCCAGCGCCACTGATCGAATTCCGGTCGTTCATCGCAGCAGAGATCGAACGCGCTTTCGGCGGCAGTGAGGCGCATCACGAACCAGCGCTGCTTCTGGCCGATGCACAGAGGACGCTGGTCGTGACGGATGAAACGGCGGGGAAGCCGGTAGCGCAGCCAGCGCCGCGTGCAGCCTATGACTTCCACATGCTGCGGCTGCAGGCCGACCTCCTCCCGCAATTCACGGAACATGGCTTGTTCCGGGCTTTCGTCAGGATTCATCCCGCCCTGCGGGAATTGCCAGGCGCTGCGGCCGCAACGACGGCCCCAGAACACCTGGCCCCGGTCATTCAGGATGATGATGCCAACATTGGCCCGATAGCCCTGCGAGTCGATCATGGGAGGATTCTGACTGACCTCCCCGCATCGTGGCAATCCGGTGGACTCAACCCACCAGCTGCTGCACCGCGGCCCGTTCTTCCTTGAGCTCGTTCTCCGTCGCGGTCATGCGCGCACGACTGAAATCGTCTACCGGCAGGCCCTGCACGATCTCGTAGTCGCCATTGCGGCAGCGAACCGGGAAGGAATACATCAGGCCTATTTCGATGCCGTAACTGCCATCGCTGGGGATGCCCATGCTAGTCCAATCGTCACCCGGGGTGCCCAAAGCCCAATCACGCATGTGTTCAAGAGCGGCATTGGCGGCGGAAGCAGCGCTCGAGGCGCCGCGGGCGTCGATGATTTCAGCCCCGCGCTTCGCAACCCGCGGGATGTATTCGTTTTCATACCAGGCGCGCTCCACCTGTGAAAGCGCAGCCGCCCCCTTCACAGTGGCTTGGCTCAGATCCGGATACTGGGTGGTGGAGTGGTTGCCCCAGATGGTGACCTTCTTGATATCCGCCACCGTGCTTGCGGTTTTGGCGGCCAGCTGGGCCACGGCACGGTTGTGATCGAGCCGGGTCATGGCAGTGAACTGGCGGGGATTGATGTCCGGAGCCGAGACCATGCAGGTCCAGGCGTTGGTGTTGGCAGGATTGCCCACCACCAGCACCTTGATGTTGCGGTTTGCATGATCGTTGATGGCTTTGCCTTGGACCTTGAAGATGCCGCCGTTGGCGGCGAGCAGGTCGGCACGCTCCATGCCGGGTCCGCGCGGACGCGCGCCGACGAGGAGACCATATTCCGTGCCCTTGAAGGCGACATTCGGGTCGTCACTCATCTCGATACCGGCGACCAGCGGGAAGGCGCAGTCATCGAGCTCCATCGCCACGCCCTGCAAGGCCTTCATCGCGGGGGTCACTTCGAGCAGTTGCAGGATGACGGGCTGCTCAGCGCCCAACATCTGGCCGGAAGCGATACGGAACAGCAGGGAATACGAAATCTGGCCGGCGGCGCCGGTGACCGTGACTCTGACGGGCTTTTTCATGGGAAGAATCCTGGGTTTGTTCTGGTGTCTGTGCTGGACGGAAAGCGCGGCCTATTTGCGGCTTTCCAGCTGTACGTAGTCGCGCTTCGGCGCCCCTATGTACAGCTGGCGAGGCCGGCCGATGCGGAAGTCCGCCTGATCGGTCAGCATCTCCATCCATTGGGCAATCCAGCCCGCGGATCGAGCCAGGGCGAACATGGGCGTGAACATGTTGGTTGGGATATTCAGAGCCTGGTAGATGAGGCCCGAGTAGAAATCGACGTTCGGATAGAGTTTGCGGGAGATGAAGTATTCATCTTCCAGGGCAATGCGCTCGAGCTCCATCGCTATCTCGAACAGCGGTTGGTTCAGCTTCATCTCGGTCAGCAGATCGTGACAAGCCTTGCGGATGATCTTCGCCCGTGGGTCGTAGTTCTTGTAGACCCGATGACCAAAGCCCATCAGCTTGAAGTTGTCACTCTTGTCCTTGGCGCGGTCCACGAACTTGTGGATGTTCTTCGGGTGCCCGATCTCGGTGAGCATGTCGATGACCGCTTCGTTGGCCCCGCCGTGGGCCTTACCCCACAGAGTGGAGATGCCGGCAGACACGCACGCAAAGGGGTTGGTTTCCGCGCTTCCGCAGAGACGGACGGTGGAAGTGCTCGCATTCTGCTCGTGGTCCGCATGGAGGATGAACAGCAGGTCCATGGCCCGCACGGCGACCGGGTTGGCCTGATAGGGCTCAGTCGGCCAGGAGAACATCATGTACATGAAGTTCTCCACGAAATCGCGCGAATTGTCGGGGTACACGAACGGCAGGCCGCTGGAGTAGCGATAGGCCTTGGACACAAGGTTCGGCATCTTGGAAATCACGCGCTGCGCGGTCAGGCGGCGGTCATCCGGGTTATAGATGTCGGTCGAGTTGTGATAGTACGAGGCTACTGCTGCCATCACGCCCGAGAGCACCGACATCGGATGCGCATCGTAGCGATATCCCTGATAAAAGCGCGTAAGATGCTCATGAGTCATGCCATGCATCTTGATGACATGCTTGAAGTCGCTGAACTGCTGGGGTGTCGGTAACTCGCCATTGATCAGCAGGTAGGCCACCTCGAGGTAGGTCGATTTCTCTGCCAGTTGCTCGATGGGGTAACCTCGATAGAGAAGAACACCCTCCTCACCGTCCAGGTAGGTGATCGAACTGCGGCAGGCTGCGGTAGAGCCGTACCCCAGGTCGAACGTGAACATTCCGAGTTCCTTGTAGAGACTCTTGAGGTCGATGACAGGTGCGCCGTATTGACCTTCATAGACCGGACATTCGACCGACTTGCCAGAGGCTTTGTCGGTAATCACGACAGTGCGGGTGGACATGTTTTTTTTCCTCATCTTTTTTCTGTGGGGCACTTCTGCACCGCACAAGCGTCCAAGCATAAACGCGCGCCTGAGGCGGCTTCAAGGGCAAGGTGAGACGTAGTGGCACCCGAAGTAGCAATGCATCACCGAGGCGCGTTGCACTGCTTAGGAGCGCTACTCAGTGTCGCTTGATTTTCAAGCAGAAAAGTCCACTGCCCTGATGACTTTGGAGGGGGCTTGATCGAGAATCCGCTGCGGTTGATGCGCCGCCATAACCGGCGCTCGGGCTCACCTCTCGGTCGAACAGTTACCAGCAGCGAAAGGAACGCCATGCAGATCCCCTCGTGCCTGTCCAGCGGCAACGCAGCCTTCGTGGAGGCACTCTACGAATCGTGGTTGGCTGATCCGGGTTCGGTAGCCGAAGACTGGAAGAAGTACTTCCAGTCCCTAGGGACTGAGAACGCCCCACCGGATGTGTCCCACGCCCCGGTGCGGGCCCGCATGCTGGCCCTGGCAGATCGCCGTCTCGCGCCCGCCGGATCTGCGCAGGCCCAGGCGGCACCTGTGGACGATGGCAAGCAGGTTGCAGTACTCCAGCTCATCAACTCCTACCGCTTCATGGGTCATCGCCAGGCGCGTCTCGACCCGCTGAACCAGCACGCCAGACCTCAGGTTTCGGAGTTGGACCCTGCACATCACGGGCTCGGTCCCCAGGACATGGACCGCCTGTTCAACACCGGTTCGCTCCAAGGCGTACCCGGCAGCCAGGCCAGCCTCGCCCGGATTCTCGAAATCGTGCACAGCACCTACTGCGGCACTGTCGGTGCGGAGTACATGCATATAGTCGAGACGGCGCAGAAGCGCTGGATCCAGCAACGGCTGGAACCGGAGCTGGGGCGGCCAAGTTTTTCGCCTGAAAAAAAACGTTGGCTGCTTGACCGCCTGGTCGCCGCCGGCGCGCTGGAAGAGTACCTGCACCGGAAGTACGTGGGACAGAAGCGGTTTTCGCTGGAAGGCGGCGAAAGCGCCATCCCCTTGCTCGACCAGCTGCTGGAGGACTCTGGCCGGCATGGCATGAAGGAAGTCGTCATCGGCATGGCGCATCGTGGTCGCCTGAACGTGCTGGTGAACATCGTGGGCAAGCATCCGTCCAAGCTGTTCGACGAGTTCGAGGGCCGCAGCAGGGATGCGCGCCTTGGTGACGTCAAATATCACCTCGGTTACTCCTCCGATATCGATACTTCGCATGGCGTGGTCCACCTCACGCTCGCCTTCAACCCCTCACACCTCGAGATCATCGATCCGGTGGTCGAAGGTTCGGTTCGCGCCCGCCAGGACCGACGCGGAGATGTCGAACGCAATCGCGTCCTGCCACTGCTGATTCACGGTGACGCGGCTTTCGCCGGGCAAGGCGTGGTGATGGAAACCTTCAACCTGTCGCAGACCCGCGGTTACAGCACCGGGGGCACGGTTCACGTGATCATCAACAACCAGATCGGTTTCACCACCAGTGATCCGCTCGATTCCCGTTCCACGCTCTACTGCACCGACGTGGCCAAGATGGTTCAGGCACCGATCTTCCACGTGAATGGTGATGACCCCGAAGCGGTGGCGATGGTGGCCCAGCTTGCGCTCGACTTCCGCATGGAGTTCAACAAGGACGTGGTGATTGATCTGGTGTGCTATCGCAAGCACGGACACAGCGAGGCAGACGAGCCTGCCGCCACACAGCCGCTCATGTACCAGCACATCCGACAGCACCCAGGTGTGCGCAAGTCCTATGCCCAGCAACTCGCTGCCGAGGGCGTGGTGGCGGCCGATGCGCTCGAGAAAATGACAGACCGGTACTGCGAGGCCCTGGATAACAATGTGGTGGTTTCGCGACCCCACGTGGAGGTCCAGGACACCCGCTATCTGATCAACTTCGAACCGTTCCGTGACACGCACTGGCGGGCCACGGCGGACACCGCACTGCCCAAAGGGCAAATCATGGCTCTAGCCCAGGGCCTGACCCGCTTCCCCGAAAAATTCCAGCTTCACCGCTCCGTGAAGAAGGTCGTCAGCGATCGCCAGAAAATGGCCGAGGGCGAGTTGCCGCTGGATTGGGGCTTCACGGAAAGCCTCGCCTATGCCTCCCTCGTGGTTGATGGGCACGCCGTGCGGATTTCCGGTCAGGACAGCGGCCGAGGAACGTTTTTCCATCGTCATGCCGTCCTGCATGACGAGAAGACCGGTGACACCTTCCTGCCCCTGCAGAATCTTGCTCCTGACCAGGCGAGTTTCCTTGTCATCAACTCGACGCTCTCCGAGGAAGCTGTCCTCGGTTTCGAGTACGGCTATGCGAGCTCAGAGCCGCGCTCGCTTGTCATCTGGGAAGCCCAGTTCGGGGATTTCGTCAACGGTGCGCAGGTAGTGATCGACCAGTTCATCGCGAGCTGCGAAGAAAAATGGGGCCGTTACTGCGGGCTGACCATGCTCCTGCCTCATGGCTATGACGGCCAGGGGCCCGAGCATTCCTCGGCCCGTCTGGAGCGCTTCCTGCAGCTCTGCGCCGAAGACAACATGCAGGTGGTCTACCCGACGACACCAGCACAGATGTTCCACATGCTGCGGCGGCAGGTACTGCGGCCGTACCGCAAGCCGCTGGTGGTGATGAGCCCGAAGGCGCTGCTGCGCCACAAGCTCTCGGTGTCCACGCTGGAGGAGCTAGAACGCGGGGTCTTCCTGCCGGTCATCGACGAGGTGGATGCGCTGGCTCCAAAGCAGGTTGAACGCCTGCTGATCTGCAGCGGCAAGGTGTACTTCGACCTGATTGAAGCTCGGCGCCAGCATGGCATCACCCACAGCGCAATCATTCGCCTGGAGCAGCTTTATCCGTTCCCGCGCGAGGAACTGGTAGCCATTGCGGCGCGCTTCCCCAACGTACGAGAGTTCGTGTGGGTACAGGAGGAGCCCCGCAACCAGGGTGCCTGGCCCGTCATGCTTTCGAAACGC
Source organism: Gammaproteobacteria bacterium (assembly GCA_030830685.1). GTDB lineage: Bacteria > Pseudomonadota > Gammaproteobacteria > CAIKBL01. The sequence continues at coordinate 5,736 of JAURMM010000089.1, forward strand.
CATCTTGGCGGATGTTTCCCGCAAGATCTCCCACTGTTGTGCGTGGCTCGCCCCTACTCCGCGTCTCCCGCCGTCGGCTACCACGCGCTGCATGTGAAGCAGCAGCAGGATGTAGTCGAGGAAGCCCTGCTGTTGAAACAGACCGGGGCACGACCGAAAACCCAACGCAAGAAATCCGCTTGAATCCGCGTGGCCTGTGCGTGAAGTCAATGACAGAGAGGAAATCCCGTGCTTGTTGAAATCAAAGTGCCCGTGCTTGCCGAGTCGGTTCCCGACGCCACCCTCCTCGAATGGCGGAAGAAGACCGGGGAACAGGTGGGACGCGGCGAGAACCTGATCGACCTGGAGACTGACAAGGTGACTCTGGAGGTCGTCGCACCCGACTCCGGGGTGCTGGTCGAGATCCGCAAACAAACCGGTGAAACCGCTCTGAGCCATGATGTGCTCGCGGTCATCGACACCGCTGCAAGTGCGACGGCCAGCGCCGCCCCTGCGGTGACGGTGGCAACGCCTGCCGCCGCGGCCGCGCCAGCACAGGCTGCCGCGAAGGCAGGTCCTGCGGCCCGCAAACTGATGGCCGAACAGAGGCTTGCTTCCACAGAGGTGCCCGCGTCCCGCGACGATGGCCGCATCACCAAGGGCGACGTGATGGCGCAGGTCGCACGCGCAGCCGCCGCGCCTGCCGCTGTCCCGCCTGCCCCCGTTCTGAACAGCCCTGCGGTGCTGCTGGATGCCGGAGCCCGCCCGCAGGAACGGGTGTCCATGACGCGTCTGCGCAAGCGCACCGCGGAACGCTTGCTCCAGGCCCAGCAGCAGGCGGCCATGTTGACCACCTTCAACGAGGTAAACATGCAGGCGCTCCTGGATCTGCGCAGTCGCTACAAGGACGACTTCGAGAAGCGCCACGGCGTGAAGCTCGGCTTCATGTCGTTCTTCGTCAAGGCAGCGGTTGAGGCGCTCAAGCGCTTCCCCGTCGTCAACGCCTCGGTGGACGGAGACGACATCCTCTACCACGGCTATTTCGACATCGGCGTTGCCGTGGGCTCCGAACGCGGCCTGGTGGTACCAGTGCTGCGCAACGCCGAACTCATGAGCTTCGCGGACATCGAGCGCCAGATTGCCGATTTCGGCCAACGCGCCCGTGTCGGCAAGCTGACCCTGGAGGAACTCACCGGAGGAACGTTCACGATCAGCAACGGCGGCATCTTCGGTTCGCTGGTCTCGACGCCCATCATCAACCCCCCGCAGAGCGCGATCCTCGGCATGCACAAGATTCAGGAACGACCGATTGCCGAGCGCGGTCAGGTGGTCATCCGGCCGATGATGTATCTCGCACTGTCCTATGACCACCGCATCATCGACGGGCGCGAAGCCGTGCAGTGCCTGGATACCATGCGTCAGTGCCTGGAAGATCCGGGTCGCCTGCTGCTGGGAGTCTGAGCCATGGAAAGCTATGACATCGTGGTGATCGGCGCCGGCCCCGGTGGTTATGTGACCGCCATACGCGCTGCGCAGCTCGGATTCAGGACGGCCTGCATCGAAGGCTGGACCAATGCAGGCGGTGAGGCAGCCCTGGGGGGTACTTGTCTCAATGTCGGTTGCATTCCCTCCAAGGCCTTGCTCGATTCATCCCACCACTTCGAGCACATGACCAAGCATGCAAAAGAACACGGCATCCAGGTCACAGGTCTCGGGATGGACGTGCCGACCATGCAGAAGCGCAAGGACAAGATTGTCCAGGCGCTCACCCAGGGTATCCAGGGCCTGTTCAAGAAGAACCAGGTGGCTTGGATCAAGGGCACTGGCCGGCTTGCAGGAGGCAATGAGGTTGCGGTGATGGATGCGGCGGGCAAGGAAACTTCCCGCATAGCCGGCACGCACATCGTCATCGCCACGGGTTCGGTACCCATGCAAATCGCATGCGCCAAGGTCGATCAGCAGAGGATCGTGGATTCCACCGGGGCGCTTGCTTTCGAGACGGTTCCAAAGACACTCGGGGTGATCGGGGGCGGTGTCATCGGCCTCGAACTCGGCAGCGTGTGGCGGCGGCTCGGCGCCAAGGTCACGATCTTCGAGGCGATGCCGGAGTTTCTCCCCAGCGTCGATCGCGATGTGGCCAAGGAAGCGCAGAAACTCTTCACCCGCCAAGGCCTCGATATCCGCCTTGGTGCCAAGGTGCTTTCCGCCAAGGGGGGCAAGAGCGGTGTCACGCTTGAGGTGGAACTCGCGGGAAAGGCCGAAACGCTGGACGTGGAACGCCTTGTGGTGGCTGTGGGACGCGCCCCTCGAACTTCCGACCTGGGTGCTGCAGAAGCCGGACTTGCCTTGGACAGTCGCGGGTTCATCAAGGTCGATGAGGGTTTCCGCACCAATCTGCCAGGCGTCTACGCCATCGGAGATGTGGTCGGCGGGCCCATGCTCGCGCACAAAGCCTCGGAGGAGGGGGTGGCCCTGGCCGAGATGCTCGCGGGCCAGAAGCCCGAAGTCGACCACAGCCACATCCCCTGGGTCATTTATACCTGGCCGGAAATCGCCTGGGCCGGGGCCACGGAGCAGGCCCTCAAGGCCGAAGGACGCGCTTACAAGGTGGGCAAGTTTCCCTTCCTCGCCAGCGGCCGCGCCAGGGCAATGGGTGAGACTGATGGCTTCGTGAAGGTCCTTTCGGACGCCGCGGACGACAGTCTGCTCGGAGTGCACTGCCTGGGTCCCAATGCCTCGGAACTCATCGCGGAAGCCGTCATCACCATGGCCTTTGGCGGGAGCGCCGAGGACATCGCGCGTACCGTCCACGCCCACCCGACCTTGGCCGAATCGCTACATGAGGCGGCTCTGGGAACGGACGGACGCATGATCCACCTGTAATCAACGGACGCAAGCGCCCCGTCCTGGGGCGGTTGCTTTCTTGTGCGGTGCAACGGTAGATTATCTGCAACACTCTTTCCCGGAAGCTCATGAGCATGACCGACACTGCCCCGAAGCGCGTCATCAAGAAGTATCCGAACCGCCGTCTGTATGACACCAACGAAAGCAAGTACGTCACCCTTGCGGACGTCAGACGCCTGGTGCTCGAGGACATCCCCTTCTGCGTGATCGACAAGAAGTCGAACGAGGACATAACTCGCAATATCCTGCTGCAGATCATCGTCGAGCAGGAAGAGAGCAGTGAACCGATCTTCACGACAGATGTGCTGCAGCAGATGATCGGGTTCTATGGCAACTCCGCGAACCGTCTTGCTGGCGACTTCCTGCGCAACAGCGTCAACGTGCTCTACCAGCAGCAGAAAAACCTGCAGACGCAAATGTCGAACGCGCTGAACATGTCGCCTATGCCTGCGGCATTCACCGAGCTTGCCAAGCGCAACATGGAGATGTGGCAGCGGATGCAGGAAAACTTTTTCCGACCGGTGGGCGTGGGGCAGCACGAACCGGACGAGAAGGAAAAAAGCTGACACGCGTCAGGCGACGCCGGCCTCGCGCGGTGAACCGGCGCAAGTGCCGGCCAACGCTGGCTCCCCAACTGGCGAATTCAAAAAAAAAGGGCGCTCCCGGAAGGGAAGCGCCCTTTCAGTTTTAGGGAGAAATGATGGTCAGGCAGCGAGCTGGCTGGCCAGCTCGCCCCTGATGCGCTCGATCTGCTGCAAGAGCGCTTCCGGCACACGAGTGCCGAACTCCGTGAAGTACTGCGAAATTTCCTCCATCTCCCGATTCCAGACCTCAGGGTCCACCGCAAGCAGTGCTTCAAGCGTCGCGCGTCGGATGTCGAGCCCCGAGACATCGAGGCCTGAGAGTTCCGGCACATGGCCGATCGGCGTACGTTGGGCGGCCGTGCGGCCCGCGCAGCGCTCGACGATCCACTTGAGCACGCGCATGTTCTCGCCATAGCCGGGCCACAGGTAGCGGCCGTCTGCATCCTTGCGGAACCAGTTCACGTGGAACACCTTCGGCGGATGCGCCAGACGCGGCCCCAAAGTATTCCAGTGTGTCCAGTAGTCACCGAAGTTGTAGCCGCAGAAGGGTTTCATGGCCATGGGGTCACGGCGGACCTGCCCCACCTGGCCGACGGCCGCGGCGGTTGTTTCGGAGGCCACGGAGGCGCCGGTGAACACACCATGCGCCCAGTCCAGCGCCTCGAACACCAGCGGGGCTACGCTGGAGCGGCGTCCACCGAAGATGATCGCAGAGATGGGGACGCCCCCCGGTGCATTCGCCTCAGCCGCATAACTGGGGCACTGTTCGGCCGAAACCGTGAAGCGTGAGTTCGGATGAGCCGCAGGGCCTCTGGCACGGTCGAAGCCGCGACCTTGCCAGTCGATCAGACCCTCGGGTTCGGGATCATCGATCCCCTCCCACCAAGGCTTGCCGTCCGGCGTCAGTGCAACATTGGTATAGATGGCATTGCGGCCCAGCGTCGACATGCAGTTCGGGTTTGTCTTCATGCTCGTGCCGGGCGCCACGCCGAAGAAGCCCGCCTCGGGGTTGATCGCATAGAGCCTGCCGTCAGGACCGGGATGCAGCCAGGCAATGTCGTCGCCCACAGTCCAAACCTTCCAACCCTTGAACGCGGCCGGGGGCACCAGCATCGCGAGATTCGTCTTACCGCAGGCCGACGGGAACGCTGCCGCCACGTAAGTGGTATTACCCTGCGGATCTTCCAGTCCGAGGATCAGCATGTGTTCGGCCAGCCAGCCTTCCGTGCGCGCCTGCCAACTCGCGATGCGTAGTGCATGGCACTTCTTGCCAAGCAGGGCATTACCGCCATAACCGGATCCGAAACTCTTGATGAGGAGCTCTTCCGGGAAATGCATGATGAAGCGGCGCTCGGGATCGAGCTCTCCGATTGAATGCAGCCCGCGGACGAAGGAGTTGCCCGCCTCGATGTGACGCAGCGCCCGCGTGCCGATGCGCGCCATGATGCGCATGTTGGCCACTACATAAGCACTGTCGGTGATCTCCACTCCTGCACGGGAGTACGGAGAATCGTACGGCCCCATCAGGTAGGGGATAACGTACATGGTGCGACCACGCATGCACCCGGCGTAGAGCGCATCCATCTTTCGGTGCGCCTCTTCAGGCGCCATCCAGTTGTTGTTGGGGCCCGCGTCTTCCGCAGACCGGGTGCACACGAAGGTGAGGTGTTCCACCCGCGCGACGTCACTGGGGTCGGAGCGATGAAGGTAGCAATCCGGATGGGTTTGCGGGTTCAACTTGAGCAGCGAACCGTCCTTGACCATAGACTGCACCAGCGCCTGGTTCTCCGTCTCGGAACCATCACACCAGTGCACAGCATCCGGCTGCATCAGCGACGCCATCTGTTCGATCCACGTCGCCAACTCCAAATTCGAGGTCATTGCCTGGGATCTCCTGGATATCGGGAATTCTGGCCTTTGGGACCACGCGGCGCGGTCCCGCCCGGCAGGGCAGAAAGGGTGGCCATGCTACCCAAGGTACCTCGGGTTTTGAAGAAAATCGGCAGACCGAAGCAAAAGTTTAAACCGCCGAAGGGGCCGCTGCTCCGCCAGGTTTGTCGACCTTGTTCGCCGCTTCAGGAAATCCGCGAAAAAAAAAGATTGACGCATTGCAGCAATCGAAATATGCTGCGTAGCAACAAACACCCCGACATTGGTCGGGATACGTCCCAAGGAGCAGCAAATGGAATCGATCTTCACCGCCCCGAACTTCATGTCGCCGGAATTTTTCGGTCGCTTTGACGACTTCCGCAAGCTGTCCACCGACAGCGTGAAGCGTCTCGAAGGCCTCAACCTGAAACTCACCGAGAACCTCATGAAGAAGCAGGCCGAGCTCATCAGCTTCGCGATGGATACGGGCAACCGCACGGTTGCACTTTACAGCGAAGGCAAGGCCCTCCCGGAAATCTTCTCCGAACAGGCCAAGCTTGCCAGCGACTGCGGAACGCGCATGTTTTCGTTGATGCAGGAAGCCAGCGGCGTGATTGCAGATTGCCAGGTTGAATACCGCAGCTGGCTCGAAGATGGCTACAAGAGCTTTGCCGAGCAGATGCAGTCGGTGACCTCCGAATTCAATCCGCTCGCGAAGGCCAAAACCGCCTGATTTGCTCGCCACCGCACCCAGCGCGGTGGCCCGAGAATGACCTCCCCTCTTCCCTCCTGTGTTGGCGGTCTCCGCCAACCTGGAGGGAGCTTTTTATTTCTCTTTCCTCCGCGCGCGCCGGCTCCGGCTCTTCCCGCGTCCTGTAAGGTCCTGGCCTGATCGCGTCTTCAACCATTCCGCCACTGCATTCGCCAGAAGAGTGCGTGGCCGCGGACTCACATAGATGCCGATATGTCCGCCCGGCAATTCAAGCTCTGTGTAGTCCAGGGTACGGACCAGTCCCGCCAATGCACGCGACGAGGCCGGCGGCACCAGATGATCCCGTGCCGCGAAGATGTTGAGTACCGGCATCGTGACGCAGCCCGGGTCCACCGTGGCGGGCCCCACGCGCAATTGCCCCTTCATGAGTGCATTCTGCTGATAGCAGCCCTGGGCAAACTCGCGGAACGCGGCGCCAGCCAGCGCCGGACTGTCGAAGATCCACTTCTCCATGGCAAGGAACATGGCGCTCGCCGCGTCGTCATCGATGGCAGCGACGAAATCGGCGTATTTCTGCTGGCCGAGCTGGAAGGGCTTTTGAGCCAGGAACACTGCATTCAGCAGTTCGCCCGGGATATTTCCCCAGGCGTCCACCAGCGCATCCACATCCACTTCCCGGAGCAGGTGACTGAGAAGATCATCAGGTGTCTGGAAATCGACCGGCGTGACCGTGGTAATCAGATGGTCGACCTTGTCGGGATTCAGGGCGCTGTAGCAGAGACTGAATGTGCCGCCCTGACAGATGCCGAACAGGTTCACCTTCTCGCAGCCTTGCTCCGCGCGCAGGAGATCCACGCAGGCATCCATGTCATGCGCGATGTAATCGGCAAGCGTGCGCCCTGCATCACCCGCGTCGGGAGCCCCCCAGTCTATGAGGTAAACCTCCAGTCCCCGCGCCTGAAGCTCAGCTATCAACGAGCAGCCGGGCATCAAATCCGCCATGTAGGGCCGATTGACCAAGGCGTAGACCATCAGGACCGGGATTGATCTCACAACGTTGGCGGGCGCGCGGTAACGAAACAGCCGCATCTTGCCCCGGGCAAGCACGAGTTCCCGCTGCCCATGGGCCGGAGGTGCATCGTCCCACTCGCGCAGACGAGTGGCCGCGCGCACGCGTCTGGCCACGATATCTGCCAGTTCTTTCTGCAGATCCTCGGCAGTGAATTGAAGCTTCGGCATGACGCTCAGGCTCGCGGTGCCGGACAAGTATTGAACCAGGGCCCCATCAATGCTGATTGCGTCGACTGCCAATCGGCCCAACCGCATCGGAGTGCGGACGCGGAGTTGATCCACTCCCCAAAAGCGCGCGCGTAATCCGCCTCGAGGGCTCGTTCACGATAAGCCTGATCCATCTTCTCCGCCCACCACTGCGACAGCGCATGGACGGAATTGATGGCTTCATCATCTTCCTGTTGCAGGTCTTCTCGGCAACGGCTGAGCGCGCTCTGCATCACCTCGAGGTGCAGGGCATGCAATTTCTGTAGTGCCTTGCCATGAGCGATCCCCGCGCGGGCCAAGGCTGCCCACCGCGCATGCGTCTCGCGCCCGATCCCGAGTATCGGATGGCTCTGGGTGCCCAGCCAGTCGAGGAAGGGTTCGATTGCCGGCAAAAGGTTGATGCGCAGCCCCGCCACCTGCAGCTCAAGCCACTCGAACAGGGCCAAGCAGACGTCGTTCATGGAAAGAGTCGGTCCGGATGCATTACCGAGGCTCGCTGCCATCGCGCTCAGCAACTCGGCAAAATCCTGGAAGGATGCTGTCGGGTCGTGACCCGTTCCCTGCGGGGACAGGCCGAAGACCGCGAAGGAATCTGCGCCAGGGCCCATGGCCTGCAGCCACGCAGTCAGCAGGCGTTGCCCCCCCTGCTGCCAGGATGCGTCATCCACCCGGCGCGGCCGGCATCAACGTCCCGCGCGATGGGCGACCAGATCCTCGACCACCGCGGGTTCAGCCAGCGTGCTGGTATCGCCCAGGCTGTCGAGCTCATTGGCCGCAATCTTGCGCAGGATGCGCCGCATGATCTTGCCGGAACGGGTCTTCGGCAAGCCCGGCGCCCATTGCACAACGTCCGGCGTGGCAATCGGGCCGATCTCCTTGCGCACGTGGTCGATGAGCTGTTTGCGCAGGTTCTCATCGGCTGCGTAGCCCTGCATGAGCGTTACATAGGCATAGATGCCCTGGCCTTTCAGATCATGCGGGTAGCCTACGACGGCAGCTTCAGAAACAGCCGGATGCAGCACCAGTGCACTCTCCACCTCGGCAGTACCGATGCGGTGGCCGGAGACGTTGATCACATCGTCGATGCGGCCGGTAATCCAGTAATAACCGTCGGCATCACGGCGCGCACCGTCGCCCGTGAAGTAGGTGCCCGGAAACATCCGGAAGTAGGTGTCCTTGAAACGCTCGTGGTCGCCGTACACCGTGCGCATCTGGCCCGGCCAGGAGCGCTTGAGCACGAGTGCGCCGCTGGTGGCGCCTTCAAGCTCATTCCCCTTTTCGTCCAGCAGTGCAGGCTCCACACCGAACAGGGGCAAGGTGGCGGAGCCGGGCTTCAGTGGTCGCGCGCCCGGCAGCGGTGAGATGAGGATGCCCCCTGTCTCGGTCTGCCACCAGGTATCCACAATCGGACAGCGGCCATCGCCCACCACGTGGTAATACCACTCCCAGGCTTCAGGATTGATGGGCTCACCCACGGAGCCGAGCAGGCGCAGTGAGCTGCGATCACTCTGCTTGACCGGCGCATCGCCCTGCCCCATCAGGGCCCGGATGGCGGTAGGAGCGGTGTAGAAAATGTTCACCTTGTGCTTGTCGATGACCTGCCAGAAGCGGCCTGCATCGGGATAGGTGGGCACGCCTTCAAACATGAGCGTGGTCGCGCCGTTCGCCAGCGGTCCGTAGAGGATGTAGGAGTGCCCGGTCACCCAGCCGACATCTGCGGTACACCAGTAGATGTCGCCATCGCGATAATCAAAGACGTACTTGTGGGTCATCGCGGCGTAGACGAGATAGCCGCCGCTGGTATGCAGAACACCTTTGGGTTTACCGGTGGAGCCCGAGGTATAGAGGATGAACAGGGGATCTTCTGCACCCATCTCCTCCGGTTCGGATTCCGCGCTCACGGCAGCGCAGGCTTCGTGATACCAGACATCGCGGCCAGCCTGCCAAGGGACGCTGCCCCCGGTGTGCTTGACCACGAACACTGTCTGCACGCCCGGGCAGTGCGCGAGCGCTGCATCGGTGTTGGCCTTGAGGCCCACTTTTCTTCCCCCGCGCAAGCCCTCATCTGCGGTGATGACCACCTTGCAATCGGAATCGAGGATGCGGTCCTTCAGGGCTTCCGGCGAGAAACCTCCGAACACTACCGAGTGCACCGCGCCGATGCGCGTGCAGGCGAGCATCGCAACCGCGGCCTCAGGAATCATGGGCAGATAGATTGAGACCCGGTCTCCCTTCTTTACGCCGTTGGCTCGCAGGGCATTGGCGAAGCGGCATACCGCTTCGTGCAGCTGCCGGTAGGTGATTTCCCTGTGCTCGGACGGATCATCACCCTCCCACAGGATGGCTGTCTGATCACCGCGCTGGGGCAGATGCCGGTCCACACAGTTCTGGCACACGTTCAAGGTGGCGCCTTCGTACCAGCGGATATCCACCGTCTGGAAATTCCAGTTGCTGACCCGCTCCCAAGGCTTCATCCAGGTGACGAATTCACGCGCCTGCCGGGCCCAGAAGCCATCAGGGTCCGTGAGGGATTCCTGGTAGAGCGCGCGGTACTGCGCATCGGTGAGGTGCGTCCTCGCCGCGGCGGCGGCACTCACGGGATAGATCTTCTCGTTGTTCATTCAGTGGGCTCCGGGCATAAGCGCATGGATTATGCAAAGACGATCGGGTTTTTGCCACCGCACCACGGTCCGCCACACACCCATGGCATCGGCATGGATTGCAACGCAGCGATCCGCCCACTAAGGTGCGGTGGGTCTTCGATTCATACAGAGTCCACTCATGCCAAGCCGGGAAGAAATGCTGAAGGCAGCAACTCATGCGGTGGCCGCAACCTGTGCGGTCGCCCGTCGTGTGCAAGTCGCTACCGGCCGGATGCAACGCATGACCAAGGAGGATTACAGCCCGGTCACGGTGGCTGATTTCGCGGTCCAGGCACTGGTTGCCCTGCAACTGCAGGAAACGCTGGGCTTGCTCGTTCTGGTTGGCGAAGAAACGGCGGCGGACCTGCATGAAGCGCGGTCTCACGGGCTACGCGATGCAGTGGTGACCGCTGTCCGTGAGATTCGACCCGGACTCACTGCAAGCCAGGTGATGGAGGCCATCGACCTTGGCAACCACGATGCCAGCGCAGCCGCCTATTGGACCCTGGACCCCGTGGACGGCACCAAAGGTTTCCTGCGAGGTGGCCAGTACGCCATCTCACTTGGCTACATCGAGGACGGTGAAGTTGTACTCGGTGCGCTGGGATGTCCAAATCTCGGTGCCGACTTCGCCCTTCCCTTCGACCAGCCGGCGCCGAACGGATCGCTTTTCTTCGCGCAGCGTGGGGGCGGAGCGTTCACACTGCCCGACGATGCTCCCGCGGCCCAGGCGAGTCCGATCCGTGTGGCAAAGACCGCCGAACTCAGCACCCTGCGCATTTGTGAATCCGTGGAGGCTGGGCATTCGCGGATCGACGACACCCAGCGCATCGTCGACCGCCTCGGGATCCAGGGCACTCCCGCCCGTCTGGACAGCCAATGCAAATATGCCGTGGTCGCCCGTGGCCAGGCCGATGCTTACCTCAGGCTGCCGACCCGGGCTGACTACCAGGAAAAGATCTGGGACCACGCCGCAGGCGCCCTGATTGCGGCCGAAGCCGGGGCCAAGGTCAGCGATATCGACGGCAAGGCCCTGGATTTCTCCCAGGGGAAGACTCTGCGCCACAACCGCGGCGTGGTCTGTGCGGCTGCCCACTTTCACGCACCGCTCCTGGAGGCCATCGCGGCTCTGCTCCCTTGAAGGTCCGGTCGGGACGCAACCGACTTTCACCAACCCTGCGGGCTTGGTATCGTCCCGACCAGAACCACAACAACAAGGGAGCTCACCCATGCGCGCCCGCCCGCTGCGACCGCCCTACCGGGTGGTCATCGTCGAAGACCACAAGTTCATCGCGGAAAACCTGGCCCAGCGCCTCGCGCTGGAGAACCATGTCGAGGTTGTTGGCATCGCCAACTTCGGATCAGCGGCCCTCCATCTCGTCACCCATCACGAGGTGGATATCGTGCTGCTGGACATGCAGTTCGAACAGGAGGACGGCATCGGCATCGCGAAACAACTGCTCGAAGCGCGGCCGCAACTGCGCATCATCGGGCTGTCAGTCCATGATGCTGACTACCATCCGGTCGCCCTGCTTGAGCTGGGCGGTATGGGCTATCTCAGCAAGCGTTCTACCGCGCGCGAAGTGCTGGAGGCGGTTCGGCGGGTGGCAGGCGGCGAAATCGCCATCAGTCCCTCCATCGCCCTGCATCTCGCGACGCACGCGCCCTACCACACGCCCAATGAACAGCTGCAATCTCTGACTCACAAGGAGGTGGAGGTGCTTGCGGAAATCGCGCACGGGCTGTCTGTCAAGCAGATCGCACGACGTTCTGGGCTGACGGAAAAAACCATCCAGACTCATCGCAACAACATGCGCAAGAAGCTCAAGGCCACCACGGATGTGCAGCTTTGCCTGCTGGCGATCAAGGCAGGTCTGATCGACATTCATCAGACGGCGGTGTAAGCGGTGGATACGGCTGCCTCGAATCGGAAGATCAGGGGCAGGGTCACAAGAGAAGATAGATCCAGTACCACGCGCAAGCGATCAGGGTCAGCACACCCCAGAAGATTAACCAACGCTGTCCTGCGCGCACGCCTGCCACGGTGAAGATGACGCCGATGACGACCGTCATCCAGACCGTGAGCGTGACGAAATCATCGGTGAGCGGCGGATAGGCCGGTGGGAGTTCACCGGCCGCCAGCTCGTCCGTGCGATACCTCATGGCGCGTAAGCCATCACCTCGATTTCCACCAGGGCACCCTTGAGCACGAGTCCGGACACGACGGTCGAACGCACCGGCGGATGCTGGGCGAAAAACTCGGCGTAAACCGCGTTGAAACGCGCAAAGTCGGCACCGTCAACCAGCCAGACCGTGGTCTTCACTACCTGGGTCAGGCTTGCCCCCGCCTCTGCCAGAATGGCACTGATGTTCTGCAGTGCCTGGCGCGTCTGTATCTCGATGCTGTCTCCGGCCAGCACACCTTGCTGATTCAGTCCGAGCTGTCCGGACAGGAGCAGGAAGTCACCCGCGCGCACGGCTTTCGACAGTGGCAGTGGCTTGCCGTCGGCAAGGGTCAGGGCACCCCCGATGATTTCGTGTTTCATGCATCACTCCTCGAACTTGGCCGCGAGCGGCCGTGGGTAACTTGTGTGTGATCGGTCGCAGCAGCATCGGGCGTAGTGGCCTCCTCCAGCCAGGCCAGCCAGCGCAAGGCGTGCGCCGCGCTCTCGCCGCACATTTCGGGCTCCGGACGCAGGCTTGCACACACCGGGGGGCGCAGCGGGTGCCCAAAGAGCGCACAGCGCAGCGAGTCTGTCAGTTGCGCACAGCGTACGCCGGCGGGCTTGCCATCAGGCATCCCCGGAATGGGGCTGGAAATGGAAAGCCCGATGCAACAGGCTCCGCATCCGGGTCTACAGTTCATGCGTTCAGACCCCCTGCCTGCGGAAGATTCGGTACAGCCCGAGCGTCAGCACGGGGAGGGTGTAGATACACAGGAAGCCCCAGGCCAATGTGCCGTATCCTTGGGCCACCAGCTTCACGATGCCGAGCTTTGCGAGCAGCAAACTGAGTGTGACGGCGGTGCCCGCCGCCAGCGCGTGTTGCATCGCTGAGAAACCATGCCCATGCCGCTCACGCCACCAGTTGTCGAGGCGTTCGTTCACCCCCTGCAATACGCCTACCCCGGTCTGGATGATGGTCATGCACAGCACGCAGACGTAAAGCGTCAGCAGCCAGGGCTGCCCTATCTGCTGCATCAGCCAGTAGGTGGGGAGGTCCTGTTCGATCACTTGCGGCCAAGCGCCCATGAAGGCCACATGGAAAAGCAGGGCCGGCAACACGCCCGCGACGCCGGCCACGAGTCCTGCCGCAAAAGCCTCAGACCGACTGGCGAGCGGCGCCGCCACGTACAGCAGCACGGGGGCAAGCGCACTGTTATACAGGATGAAAACAAAGGCGCTGTGCACCCAACCTTGGGGCGCCGCAACTTCCGCGAAGGCAGCCGTGATCTCCGTCGCCCGCAATTGCCAGACCTGCCAGCAGAACAGGCAGATCACAGCCGTCAGTAGCACGGCGCCTGCCGTCAGGGTGATCTCGACCAGCCGACGCCCCGCCCAGGCGAGCACGATCACCGCACACAGCATCAAACCCGTTCCCAGCATGTCGGGTACATCGAACACCCCGCCCAGCACCGTGCCCGCGGCGGCCCCGGTCACCGCCAGCACAATGAGCAGGAGAATGCCGAAGAGTATTTCGTAGACGACCCAGAACGGGCCGAGCAAGGCCTTCAGGAAGCTTCGGTAATCGAAGGTCCGCGTCGTCCTAGCCAGTTCGAAGCTCGCACCCAGCACCAGACCAAAACCGAGCGCCACCAGCGCAATCACGCCCATGCCGCCCCAGGGACCGAAGCGGGAGATGAATTCAGCGATTTCCCGTCCCGTGCCATAAGCACCGCCCACGATGACTGACTGGAAAACTGCCGCAGGCACCAGCATCGCCACGGCACGGCGCAGATTCATGCACGTGCCTCGAGGAAAGCGCGCATGCGTCGCTGAGGCTCGCCGGCGGCATAGGCCGCCTGCATGCCCGCAATCGCGGCCTCGCGTGCATCCTCGAAACCCTCCATCACCAAGGTCCTGAACCGGGCCTTGGTAGCGCGAAAAGCAGCAGGTGACTGCGCCGCGAGCAGGTCCGCCCGTGCGACGGCTGCGTCGAGCAGCGTCTCGGCCGTGACCACCTCGTTCAAGAGACCCAGCGCCCGACACTCATCCGCAGCCATCAGGCGGCCTGTGTACGAGAGTTCCTGATTGAGCGCGAGCGGAAGATGAAAGCGCATGAGATAGGCCCCCATGATGCTCGGCAGGCCCGCTCTGATTTCCGGCTGTGTCATGCGCGTACCGGCGTGACCGATCCGCCAGTCTGCGACGAGACCCATCTGGTAACCACCGCCCGCCGCCGCACCGTTCAGCGCGACCACCACAGGCTTGTCGACAACCATGATCCGTGCGTAACAGGCACTGACCAGCGTAAACCAGGCGGGAATCTCCGCGACCGTCAGGTCGACCGCTTCCTGCAGGTCGACACCCGCACAGAAGGCGCGGTTGCCGGCGCCCGTCAGCACCACGGCACGGACCCCGGAGTCGCGATGCGCCTCGTCCAGCGCATCGATGATGGCTTGCGCGAGACTGCGGCTCAGCGCATTCAAGGCCTGAGGGCGGTTCAGGGTGAGTACTCTGGTCGTATCCCGGTCCGTGCGCAGGACCAAGGCGTCTTCACTCATGCGGCACGCTCCGGTTGTCAGCCTTGGGGAGTGGTCTCGATCCGGGACCGAGGCTCAGAGGCCGCGATTCTAGCAGTCGGCCAATTCTGCTACCGCCCCCCGGGACCGGGTATCCTCTGGCGCGCTTGACTTGGGCAGTCCGTTCGGCGAGCCTCCTTGACCGTTCCTTTACACGGGCTTGGCGCCGCCAGCCAGCCCAACCGCGAGCCCGGCATGACCTCACTGCTGTCGAAGGACCGTATCGTTGCGAGGCCCGGGTTCAATCGCTGGCTGATCGCGCCTGCGGCCCTCGGCATTCATTTGTGCATTGGTTCGGTCTACGCATGGAGCCTGTTCAATCCTGCGCTGATCAAGCGGGTTGGCGTGGTGACCAGTGCGGCAGACGATTGGAGCTTGCGCAACGTGGTTTGGGTATTCACGGTCGCGATCGTGTTTCTCGGCCTGTCTGCCGCAGTCGCTGGGAAATGGCTGGAGCACGTAGGTCCGCGCAAGGTCGGGGTGGTGGCCGCGTGCTGCTGGTCCGGCGGCTTCCTGCTGGGCGGCGTCGGCATCACCACGGACCAGCTCTGGTTGCTCTATCTCGGCTACGGCATTGTCGGCGGATGCGGCCTCGGACTTGGTTATGTCTCTCCGGTGAGCACGCTCATCCGCTGGTTCCCGGACCGTCGCGGCATGGCGACCGGCATCGCAATCATGGGCTTCGGCGGCGGTGCAATGCTCGCCAAACCGTTGATTGGCACGCTACTCCAGTACTTTTACCGGTCCGCGGAATACCTGGGGTCCGTCAGTGAGCTGGAACTGTTCACCGAGAACGGTCGTCGACTGGTCAATCTGGGTGGGCGGCTGCAGGAAGTGGTGGTAGTCGGCAGCAACGATGTGGCAGGCATGATTCTGCCCGGTCCGGAGGGCGTGTACCTGGTCGGCTCCGGCTCGGTGGGTGTGGCGGAGACGTTCTTCGCGCTCGCTGCGATCTATTTTGTGGTGATGATGATTGCCGCCTTTGCCTACCGCATACCCTCACCAGACTGGCGCCCGGCCGGCTGGGAGCCGCCGCCCGAAAATGCCGAGGCCATGATCACACGCCATCATGTGGACATCGACGAGGCCCTGAAGACGCCACAGTTCTACCAGCTCTGGCTCGTGCTCTGCTTCAACGTCACGGCAGGCATCGGCGTGCTTGCGGTGGCTCAGACGATGATCACGGAAATCTTCGGTTCCTCGCTGCCTGATATCGTGGATGCGGGGTTTGCCGCGACCTTCGTCCTGATGATCAGTCTCTTCAACATGATTGGCCGCTTCGGCTGGGCCAGCGCCTCTGACTACCTCGGCCGCAAGCTCACCTATTTCATCTTCTTCATTGCCGGGATCGTGCTCTATTGCTCCATCCCCTGGTTCGCGGCACAGGTGAGCACTCGCCCGGATATCCTCTGGCTGGTGCTTTTCTACGGCGCCACGCTTCTCATCTTCACCATGTATGGAGGTGGCTTTGCGACCATTCCCGCGTATCTCGCGGACATGTTCGGAACGCGTTTCGTGGGTGGCATTCATGGCCGCCTGCTCACCGCCTGGAGCACCGCAGGACTGCTGGGACCGCTTGCGATTACCTCGCTGCGGGAACACGCCGTGCACGGCGCCATCGACACGCTCGTCGGCAAGGTCGATCCGGTGCAGTTCGAGCTGGCATTCGGGGCTGGACTGAAGGATCTCGATGCGCTGGTGCAGGCGCAGACAGTGACGATCGCCAAGCTGATGGAGCTCATGCCGCCGGGCACCCCGGATCCGACGCCCGGACTTTACAACCAGACCATGTACCTCATGGCTGGCCTGCTCTTCATTGCCCTTGTTGCCAATGCCCTGATGCGACCGGTCCATCCGCGCCATCATCTGCAGCAATAAGCCAGAGGAGATCTCCATGCCGATGACAGGCGAGGAATACAGGGAAAGCCTGCGCCGCTATCGCCCGCGCGTGTTCGTGGATGGAGACGCCGTGAGTTGCGTTGCGGACGAACCCCGTCTTCTGCCCGGAATCAACGCGCTGGGCGTGACCTACGATTATGCCCTGAAGCCTGAATACGCACCGCTGGCCATGGCCACCGACAGCTTCACCGGTCGCAGGGTCAACCGCTTCCTGCATCTCAACGCCACGCCCGACGATTTGCTGGCCAAGCTCGAATACACCCGACTCGTATGCCAGGAGACCGGCTGCGCACAGCGTTATCTGGCCATGGATGGGCTCAACGGACTGTTCCAGCTGACCTGGCGACTCGATCAGGACGCCAGCAGCGGCTATCACCCGCGGTTCCTTGAATATTTGCAGCACGTACAGGATGCAGATCTGACCTTGGGTATCGCCATGACGGATGCCAAGGGTGATCGCAGCCTGCGTCCTCACCAGCAACCGAATCCGGACACTTATCTGCATGTGGTGGAAAAGCGTGCCGATGGCATCGTGATTTCGGGCACCAAGGCCATCGTGACCTCCGCGCCCTATGTGCACGAGCTGCTGGTACTGCCTGGCCGGGAAATGACGGCCGAGGACGCACCGTTCGCGGTCGCCTGCGCGGTGCCGGTGGATGCAGAGGGGCTCACGATCATCGCGAGGCCGGCAGGCCGCCCAGGCTCAGCCAAAGCCATGTTCAGTGCGCATTATGGTCAGACGACGGGCGTGTGCGTCTTCGATCGGGTATTCGTGCCGTGGGAAAAGGTATTCCTGTGCGGCGAGTGGCAGCACTCCGGCTTTTTGACTCGCGCCTATGCCACACATCATCGTCATACCTGCATCGGTGCGCGCGCGGGCTTCGGTGATCTGCTCATCGGTGCGGGAGTGATGATGATCGAGGCCAATGGCCTTGATTGCGAGAAGAATGGCCACCTGCGGGACACGATGGTGGAGCTCATCAAGCTGGTGGAGGGCATCTATGCCTGTGGCGTCGCCTCCTCCGTGTATGGCGTGCGAGATCCCGCTGGCAACCTTGAACCCGAAGGTGTCTTCGCCAATATCGGCAAGCTGCTGCTGGCAACGCAGATCTATGACATGCACCGTCTGGCCCACCAAGTGTCCGGAGGACTCATCGTCGCGCTGCCAAACCCCGAGGAAGACCACAACCCGGAGACCAAGGCCAGCCTGTCTGCGGTACTGGCCGGCAACCCCGGCGTTCCGTATGAGCATCGCGCGCGGGTGGCGCGTTTCATCGAAGACTTGACGGCCTCGGATGCCGGTGGGTGGATGTCGGTGATCAGCCTGCACGGCGGAGGATCGCCCGAGGCCATGAAGCGCGAGATTTTCCGTCGCTATCCGCTGCCGGCGCGCCGCCAGTTGGTGAGCCGACTCATCAATCGCGGACTCATTGCTTCCGGCGTCTCCTTGCCGGGTCCCACCGGGCAGCCGGGCGCGTGTTGCGAAACAGGCTGCACCTTGCCCGCCTTCCCGCCACGGGTGGGTTTCAACGCTTGAGCTGAAAGCGGTTGATGACAAACAGGGCGACCAGCACCAGCCCACCGCCCACGAGCAGCGGCGGGGTGGGGGTTTCGCCAAGCAGCAGTGCAGACATCAGCAATCCGAAAATCGGCACCAGGTTGATGTAGGCCGAGGTCACCACTGCGCCCAGACGGACGATGGCCTCGTAGTACCACAGGAATCCCACTGCAGAATTGATCACCCCGAGAAACACCAGCATCAGCACTGCCCTGCCATCGGTCGCTATCTGCCAGAGAACCTCGCGGTCCAGGTAGAGGAAGGGGAACAACATGAGTGTCCCCCACAGCGAAGCCTGAAAGGTCAGGGTCAGGGGTGAACACACCCCCAGCAAGGGCCGGCCGAGCACTGAATAAAGCGCCCAACAGGCCGCGCTCAGAAGAATGAAGCCGTCGCCAAGGCCGAGCATTCCTGAAAAAAGCTGCAAAGGTGCGCCATCGGTCACTACCAGCATGGTGCCGAAGATCCCGATGAGAATCCCGACCAGCACGCCTGCACGCAGGCGCTGACGGAACCACACGAGTTCGATGAGCGCGATCATGATCGTGATGGTGGAGAAGATGACGTTGGCGCGGTTGGCCTCGGTATGCTCCATGCCCATGAAGCCGAGCACGTTGTGCAGGCATACGCCGGTCAACCCGAGCAGAAAGAAGGTCATGCCATGCCTGCCGGCCGGTGCGACCGGCGCCCGTTTCAGCCTGAGAAAAAACCAGAGCACGGTGGTCGCAACCAGGAAGCGCGCGAACGTCAGCGCATACGGTGCGGAATAACCCGACAGCATGCGGCCGAAAATCGGCGTGAGCGCCCAGAAGAACGTGCCGACCATGAGCTTCAGGTGGGTGGAGAGATGCGCAGGCATGGGGCTCCTTATCCAGCAAGCCAGCCAAATGATCAATCACGAGGCTGGATGACAGCGTCACGATGCCCCGCTTACCATCAGCGATAACCCACTGCCTAAAAAAAACCCGGAGCACACCCGATGGCCTCGTTCGGCGTCAGTATCTTTCCCACCGAATACACCCTGGCCCCTGCCGACTTTGCCCGCGCGGTCGAAGAGCGCGGGCTCGATTCGGTGTTCTTTCCGGAGCACACGCATATCCCTACGTGTCGCAAGACACCTTGGCCGGGCGGCGCCGAGTTGCCCAAGCATTACCTGCACACGCATGACCCTTTTGTTGCACTTGCAGCATGTGCAGCAGTCACTTCGCGCATCCAGCTCGGATTCGGGGTGTGTCTGGTGACCCAGCGCGATCCCATCGTCACCGCCAAGCAAGTCGCGTCGCTGGATCTCATCTCCAACGGGCGCGTGATCTTCGGCGTAGGCGCCGGCTGGAACCAAGAGGAGATGGAGAATCACGGTACGCCCTTCAAGACTCGCTGGCCTATCCTGCGTGAGCGGGTGCTCGCCATGAAGGCAATCTGGCGCGACGAAGAGGCGAGTTTTCAGGGCGAACATGTACGCTTTGACCCGATCTGGTCCTGGCCCAAACCGGCCCGCGCAGGTGGGCCGCCCGTCTGGCTGGGTGCCAAGTCCCGGTACACCATGGCCAGAATCGCGGAATACGGTGATGGTTTCATGCCCATCTTCGGCCGCCAGGGCGAAGCCAGCCTCGCGCAACTGAAGGAGGCTTGCGACCAGCGTGGGCGCGATTTCGCAGAGATCACGCTCGCGACCTTTGGCCCACCACCTACGGAAGAGGCAACTGTCCAGTGCCTCGCCGAGGGCTATTCCCATCTGATTTACGTGTTGCCCCCCGCCGACCCGCCCAAGGTGCTGCAGAAGCTGGATGCACTTGCGGCCCTGGTTGCGCGCATGCGCACCTGACCCGTGCTGCCGGTGGGCTGCACCACTTCGGCGAGCGTGTAAACTAAGGGCGGCCGGAAAGACCGGCTCGCAGTCAGAACCATAAAGAAAGCCGCACGGCACGAGCCACTTCGGGGGGAGCATGAAACGCAGTGATGAACGTATCCTGACCACGCACGTCGGCAGCTTGCCGCGGGCACGCGCCTTGTCTGATCTCCTGATCGCCGAAGAAGATCGCAGACCCTTTGATCAGGCCGAGATGAACCGCCTCGCACGCGAAGGTGTGCAGCATGTGGTGGCGCGCCAGATCGCGAGTGGCCTTGACATCATCAATGATGGCGAGCAGCCGCGAGTGGGTTTCCAGACCTACGTGGGTCAGCGTCTGGAAGGTTTTGGCGGTATCAGCGAGCGGGAGCCGTTTACTGATTTCGCGAATTTCCCGGACTTCCGCGATATCTGGCTGAATCGCGGCATGGTGATGTCCAAGGTTTTCGACGCTCCAGCAGCTACTTCCGAAATCCGTTACAAGGATCTCGCCCCCGCTGTTCGTGAATGCGATCTGTTTGATGAGGCATTGGCGGCGCATCCCGGTCAGATCGTCGAACCCTTCATGACAGCCGCCTCGCCAGGCATCGTCTGCACCACAATGCGAAACGGCGGTGCCTATGACTCACACGCCTCCTACGTCCGCGCGGTTGCACAGGAACTGCGCAAGGAATACGAGCTGATTCATCAGCGTGGCTACGTGCTGCAACTCGACTGCCCGGATCTCGCCATGGAGCGCCATGGCATGTTCCAGCATGACTCACTGAAGGACTTCCAGAAGGCAGTCGAGCTGCATATCGCTGCAATCAACGAAGCCTGCAGCAACATTCCCGCAGACCGGATACGTCTGCACGTGTGCTGGGGCAACTACGACGGCCCTCATG
Organism: Gammaproteobacteria bacterium; assembly: GCA_030830685.1. Taxonomy (GTDB): domain Bacteria; phylum Pseudomonadota; class Gammaproteobacteria; genus CAIKBL01. The sequence goes on from JAURMM010000089.1 coordinate 26,635, forward strand.
ACTGCGACGTGCCGCTGGCAGACATCCTGCCGATCATCAGCCAGGCACGCGTGGGTGCTTTCTCGATGGAGTTTGCCAATCCTCGCCATCAGCATGAGTACTCGGCCCTCAAGCAGTATCCGCTGCCCAAGGACAAGCTCCTGATCCCGGGCGTAATCGATTCGACGGTGAACTACATCGAGCATCCGCAGGTGGTCTGCAACCGCATCCTGGAAGCCGTGGCCGCGGTCGGCGACAAGGAGCGGGTGATCGCGGGTGCGGACTGCGGATTCGGCACGTTTGCAGGTTGGGAAATGGTGGCGGCCTCGGTCGTCTGGAAGAAATTCGAAGCCCTTGCAGAAGGCGCGCGACTCGCGTCACGCCAGCTCTGGGGACGTTGAGGAATACCGCCAATGCAGCACATTTATCGCCAGATCCAGGCTGACCCCAGATTCCATGAACTGGAACGAAAACGCGGCCGCTTCGGCTGGACGCTCGCAATCATCGTGCTGGCCAACTGCCTCTGGTACATGGGGGCGACGGCCTTTTTCCCGGACCTGGCCTTTGCAAGACTCTGGGGCGAACCCCTCACAGAGGGTGGTTCCACGACCTGGGGTATCGTCATCGGCTTTGCGCAGACCGTGGTCTTCATCCTGCTGGTCGGGCTCTACATCTATCGGGCCAATACCGAGTTCGACAACCTGAAGGACGCCATCGTCGCCGACGCCAGGCGCGCTGCCGGAGAATAAGTTCCCATGTCTTTGAACCTACGCTTGCTGGTACTGCTCGCCGGTACCGCCCTCCCTTTTGCGGTCTTCGCCCAGGCCGCTGCCCCCGAGCGACAGCTGAACATCATTGCCATCGGCATGTTTGTGGTGTTCGTGGTGATTTCCCTTGGAATCACGTTTTGGGCGGCACGTCGCACCCGTTCCACCAGTGATTTTCTGGCCGCGGGTGGACGCATTTCCGGCTTCCAAAACGGACTGGCTATCACCGGCGACTGGGTTTCCTCTGCAGCGCTGATGGGCATTGCCGCACTCATCTACAGTACCGGTTTTGATGGCCTCATCTACAGCGTGGTGCCGTTTGGCGCCTGGCCTCTGATGATGTTTCTGATGGCTGACCGCCTGCGCAATCTCGGCAAATACACCATCGCCGACATCGTGTCCGTACGTTTTTCCCGCATCCCGATGCGCACCCTGATCTCGCTGTCCAGCCTGGTTTTTGTCGTCGGCTATCTCATCGTGCAGATGGTGGGCGCGGGCACGCTTATCTCGAATCTCTTCGGAATCGACTACACCGTAGCCCAAGTCATCATCGGCATCCTCATCGTGCTGTATGTGGCATTCGGCGGCATGATCGCGACCACCTATGTACAGCTCGTCAAAGCAACGCTGCTGCTGTCCGGTGCATCTTTCATCTGCTTTGCCGCCCTGTTTCACTTTGATTGGTCAGTGGACGGCCTCTACGCGAGCGCGATAAGCAATCATCCCCAGGGCATGAAGATTATGCAGCCCGGTGGTCTGTTGACCGAACCGGTTTCGGCCTTTTCCTGTGGACTGATGCTGCTGCTGGGTGGTGCAGCCATGCCCCATGTGCTGATGCGCTTCTTCACAGTACCCGATGCACGCCAGGCGCGGCTCTCGGTCTTTTACGCCGCGAGCTTCATCGGCTACTTCTATCTGCTGACGTTCGTGATCGGCTATGCCGCCATCGCCATGGTGATGAAGGATCCCCGCTTCCTCGACGCCAACGGGCTCATCACCGGCGGTGCGAACATGGCGGCGATCCACCTCTCCGAAGCAGTGGGTGGCAGTTTCTTTCTCGGCTTCATTTCAGCCGTTGCCTTCGCGACCATCGTGGCGGTGGTGGCGGGCCTCACGATCGCCGGTGCCTCAGCCATCTCGCATGACCTGTATGCCAACATCTTCCGCCACGGCAGGGCCACAGACGACCAGGTAGTCAAGGTATCGCGCATCTCCGCGGTGTGTCTCGGTGCCTTTGGTGTGGTGCTCGGCATCGCTTTCAAGGATCAGAACATTGCCTACATGATCACCATCCCGTTCACGGTGAGTTCTTCCGTGTTCTTTCCGATTCTCTTCCTGTCCATGTACTGGCGCGGGCTCACCACACGCGGGGCGGTGACCGGAGGTGCGGTGGGACTCGGTCTTGGTGTGATCCTGCTGTTCCTGGGCCCCACCATCTGGGGTGAAATCCTCGGTCACGGCGAGGGCATATTTCCCTATAAGTATCCGGCGCTGTTCACCATAATCGCCTCGTTCCTGACGATGATCGTGGTTTCGAAGCTGGACAACAGTCCCCGCGCCAGACGCGAGCGCGCGGAGTTTGATGATCAGTTCGTGCGCTCCCAGACCGGCGTGGGCGCTGAGGCACCCGCGCAGCACTGAGTTCGGACGCGGCCTGCCCCATGGACGCCTTGTACGCGCGCATCTCGGGCAATCCCGCGTTTCACGCCTTGCAGGCCCGGCGCAGCCGCCTCGCCTGGACGCTGTGCGCGGGCGTGCTCACCGCGTATTACGGTTTCATCCTGATGATTGCCTATGCCCCGGATACCTTCCGGAAACCCCTGCATGCAGATACCAGCGTTACGCTTGGCGTGGTCTGGGGAGCGGCCGTGGTCCTCGTCAGTGTCGGACTGACCGGCATGTACGTCTGGCGGGCCAACCGGGAATTCGACCGCCTGAATGCCCGGATCCTTGAAGAAGCGCACCGTGCACCACTGGGCTAGGCTCGGTGCGCCTGTCGGGCTCGCGGCCCCCTTCGCAGCCCAGGCCGCGGAACCTGGCAAGGGCCTGAATCCGGTGGCAGTCGGCATGTTCACGGTGTTCGTGGCGGTGACACTGGTCGTGACCTACTGGGCCGCGCGCCGCACGCGCACGACGCGCGATTTCTTTGCCGCCGGCGGGCAGATCTCCGGTTTTCAGAACGGCCTCGCCATTGCCGGGGATTTCATGTCCGCCGCGACCTTCCTCGGCGTGACCGCACTCATCTTCGATTTCGGTTTCGATGGACTCATCTACGTGGTGGGCGGCATCGCCGGTTGGCCAATCGTGCTCTTTCTGCTTTCTGAGCGGCTCAAGAATCTTGGCAAGTTCACCTTTGCCGATGCCGTTTCCATGCGCCTTGCCTCCACCCCGCTCAGGACCCTGGCGGCCACCGGCTCGCTCTTTGCGGTCGTGCTTTATCTCATTGGTCAGATGGTGGGGGCGGGCAAACTCATCGAAGTCTTGTTCGGCATCGAGTATCAGGCAGCCGTCATCACCATCGGTATACTGATGGTGCTCTACGTCAGCTTCGGAGGCATGATCGCCACCACCTGGGTGCAGATCATCAAGGCCACACTCCTGCTGGCCGGCGGCAGCATACTGTCATGGCTGGTCATGCAACGTTTCGGCTTTTCGTTTGATGCCCTGCTCCGCGAGGCAACCGCGCACCATGCGCAAGGCGACGGCATGTTGCGGCCGGGACTGATGACCCATGATCCCGTGTCCACACTCTCTTTGGGTACCACTCTCGTCCTCGGCACGGCAGGACTGCCGCACATCCTGATGCGGTTCTTCACGGTCCCCAGTGCCGTGGAAGCGCGACGCTCGGTGTTCTTTGCCACCGGTTTCATCGGCTATTTCTACCTGCTCATCTTCGTGCTCGGCTTTGGCGCCATCGCGCTCGTGACGCGCGAGGCCGGTTATTTTGATGCGGCAACCGGCAAGCTCATCGGCGGTGGTAACATGGCCGCCATACATCTCTCCCATGCCGTGGGGGGCGATGTATTCCTGGGCTTCATCTCCGCCGTGTGCTTCGCCACCATCCTCGCGGTGGTCTCGGGACTCACGCTCTCCGGCGCATCGGCCATCTCGCACGATCTCTATACGAATGTCTTCCGTCCGCACGCAACGGAACAAGAAGCCGTGCGGGTTTCAAAAATTGCGGCGTTGGGGCTCGGCGCGCTGGCAGTGATGCTGGGCCTCCTGTTTGAAGCCCAGAACGTGGCTTATATGGTCCTGCTCGCTTTCTCGATCGGTGCGAGCGTCAACTTTCCGCTCTTGTTCTTCGCGATGTACTGGAAGGAATTCACCACGCGGGGCGCCCTGCTGGGAGGCATCATGGGGCTCACGGTTGCAGTGGGCGGGATAGTCTTCGGCCCCACGGTGTGGGTGGATCTGCTGGGCCATGAGAGCCCGCTCTTTCCCTGGAAATATCCGGCGCTCTTCGCGCTCGCAGCTTCCGTGACCGGGAGTATCGTCGGCTCGCTCTGCGATCGCGGGCCACGAGCCACCCGCGAGCGCGCGGCCTTTGCAGCCCAGTATGTGCGGTCTCAGACAGGATTGGGGGCGGAGGGGGCCAGCGTCCACTGACGAGGCCCCCCGGTGCAGGTCGCTCAGCGCTTGAACAGTCCGATCAGGCTGGCCTTTTCCACGGTGTGGAAGTTCAGGTAGAAGCCGAGGATGGCCGAGGTGGTCTTGGTACTCACCGGAAGTTGCGCAAGGCTCACCGCATGCACCGTGAAGATGTAGCGATGCACGTTATGTCCTTCCGGTGCGCAGGGACCACCGTAACCCGGCTCACCGAAATCCGTCATCACCTCCACCGCGCCCGCCGGCATCTTGCCAGCCTTGGGATCTCCAGCCCCCAACGGCAGCGATCGCACTTCCGCCGGAATGTTCGCCACTGCCCAATGCCAGAAACCGCTGCCCGTCGGGGCGTCGGGGTCGTAGCAAGTCACCGCAAAACTCCGCGTGCCCTCCGGTACGTTCTGCCAGCTCAACTGGGGTGACAGATTGTTGCCTTTGCAGCCGAAGCCATAAGCTTCCGACAGCACGTGTTGCGGCCCCAGGAAGTCGCCTTCCTGGAAGTTCTCACTCGTCAGTATCAGGCCCATCTCGATGTCTCTCCTTCCCGCTCAGCCCGCACGCAGGGCGGTGAGCACTTCATCCAGCATCTTCTTGGCGTCGCCAAAGAGCATGCGATTGTTTTCCTTGTAGAAGAGCGGATTGTCCACACCGGCGTAGCCGGAGGCCATGGAGCGCTTCATCACGATGGAGGTGCGAGCCTTCCAGACCTCGAGCACCGGCATGCCGGCAATGGGGCTGTTGGGATCGTCCTGGGCAGCCGGATTCACGATGTCATTGGCGCCGATCACCATGGTGACATCCGTTTCCGGAAACTCATGGTTGATCTCTTCCATTTCCGCCACGATGTCATAAGGCACCTTGGCCTCCGCGAGCAACACGTTCATGTGTCCGGGCATGCGGCCCGCCACCGGATGGATTGCGAAGTGCACGTCCGCACCGCGCTCACGCAGCAGCTTGGTGATCTCGAACACCGTATGCTGAGCCTGAGCCACGGCCATGCCGTAGCCCGGCACAAGAATAATCTTGCTGGCATTGCGCAGGAGCTCGGCAGTTTCTTCCGCACTGATGGGCTGAACCTCACCCTGCGGACCCTCGCCGGAAGTGACGGTACCGGTGCCTGTGCCAAAGCCGCCCGCGATGACGCTGAAGAAGTGGCGGTTCATGGCGCGGCACATGATGTAGGACAGAATCGCACCCGAGGAGCCCACCAGCGCGCCGACCACAATCAGCAGATCGTTGCCGAGCATGAACCCGGTGGCAGACGCGGCCCAGCCCGAGTAGCTGTTGAGCATCGACACCACCACCGGCATGTCGGCGCCGCCGATGGCCATCACCATGTGGATGCCAAACACCAGTGAGATGCCGGTCATGATAAGCAGGCACAGCGTGCCGCCCCAGCCGGATTCGGCATTCAGGAACAGGTTGCCGAAGAAGATCACCGCCAACAGCGCCACCAGATTGAGATAGTGGCGGCCCGGCAGCAGCAAGGGCTTGCCACCGATTTTGCCGGAGAGCTTGCCAAAGGCGATCACGGAGCCGGAGAAGGTCACGGCACCGATCAGGATGCCGATATAGATCTCCACCTCATGGATGGTCTTCTCCACGCCTTCGAAGTGCATCGAGGTGTCGAAGAACGTGGCGTAGCCGATGAGCACTGCCGCCAGACCCACCAGGCTGTGCATCAGCGCCACCAGCTCCGGCATCTCGGTCATCTGCACGCGATGCGCGGCATACCAGCCGATGCCTCCACCAAGTGCCATGGTGATGAGAATCGGCCACAGGCTCGTGACCTTCGGACCCAGCACAGTGGCGAGGATCGCAATGGTCATCGCGGCAATGCCGTAGTAATTGCCGCGACGCGAAGTCTCGGGGTTAGAAAGGCCGCCCAGACTCAGGATGAAGAGCACCGTGGCGGCGATGTATGAAACAGTTACCAGACCTTCGCTCATGACTTACTCCGATCGCCGGAACATGCGCAGCATGCGCTGGGTGACGGCGAAACCGCCGACCATGTTGATGGTGGTGAGAATCAGCGCGAGCCCTGCCAGCAGGGTCATCATGAAGCCTGGCGCCGACACCTGGATGAGTGCCCCGATCGCAATGATGCTGCTGATGGCGTTGGTCACGCTCATCAGCGGCGTATGCAGGGCAGGCGTCACGTTCCAGATCACCATGTAGCCCACGAAGCAGGCCAGCACGAACACCATCAGGTGCGACATGAAGGCCGCGGGCGCAACAGTCCCCAGCCAGAAGAGGCCGAGTCCGGCGGCTACCAGCACCACCAGCGGCTGCAGGGCTGGCGGAATCAACGGTTTCTTTTCCGGGACCACCGGAGCCGCAGCAGCGGGCTTGGCGCCAGCCGGGGGCGCTGCAGAGAGCTTCGGTGCCGGCGGTGGCCAGGTGATTTCGCCTTCTTTCACCACGGTCGCGCCGCGGATCATCTCGTCTTCCATGTTCACTACGGCCACACCATCCTTGGCCGTGCAAAGTTCTTCCAGAAGGCGCAGCAGGTTGGTGGCGTAGAGCTGGCTCGACTGGCGCGCCATGCGGCTCGGGAGATCGGTGTAGCCGACGATCGTCACACCATGACGCTGCACCACCTCACCAGGCACGGTGCAGGCACAGTTACCGCCCTGCTCGGAGGCGAGGTCAACAATGACGCTGCCGTCCTGCATGGACTTGACCATCTCTTCGCTGATGAGCTTGGGCGCCGGCTTGCCGGGAATCAGCGCGGTGGTGATGACCACGTCCACTTCGCGGCATTGCTTGGCGATGGCATCGGCCTGGGCCTTCTGGTAGCCCTCGCTCATCACCTTGGCATAGCCGCCGGTGCCTTCACCCTCTTCCTGGTAGTCGACGCTCACGAAGTCGGCGCCAAGACTCTTCACCTGATCCTTGACCTCCGGACGGGTGTCCATGGCGCGCACGATGGCGCCGAGGCCATTGGCAGCGCCGATGGCCGCAAGACCGGCCACCCCGGCGCCGATCACGAAGACCTTGGCGGGCGGGACCTTGCCGGCCGCCGTGACCTGGCCGGTGAAGAAACGACCGAAATTCTGTGCCGCCTCGATGACCGCGCGGTAGCCCGCGATGTTGGCCATGGAGCTGAGCGCATCCAGCTTCTGCGCGCGGGAGATGCGTGGCACGCTGTCCATGGCAAGCACGGTCGCCTTGCGTGCCGCGAGCTTGTCCATGAGATCAGGGTTCTGGGCTGGCCAGAGGAAAGAGATGAGCGTCGCGCCCTCGCGCAGCAGGTCCACCTCGTGGCAGCCGAGCGAAGGGTGCTGCTCAGGTGCGCGCACCTTCAGCACGATATCCGAGTCCGCCCAGAGCTTTGCCGTATCGTCGACTATCTCGACACCGACGTCCGAGTAAGCCTCGTCAGACAGATCTGCCGCGAGGCCCGCCCCCTTCTGCAGAGCGACGGTGAAGCCCAGCTTGATGAGCTTGCCCGCCACCTCCGGCGTGGTTGCCACGCGGCGTTCGCCCGCATGGATCTCCTGTGGAATCCCGATACGCAATGGAAATCTCCTTTCAGAAAAAGCCCGCCGGGCGCAGCGACGCCCGGATTGTCCGCAGTGGCCGAGGCCCCTCGCCCAGGGGCCATTCCAGATTCAGGTTCATCCAGGTCCGGCACGCCTGATTCGGTGCATCGGGCGTGGTCCATACTGAAGCGTATGGAGGGAGGGCGATGTTGTACTGCAGTATTGTGGCAAGTCGCGGCCGGAACCGCCAGTGTCCGGGCGGTCCCAGCCTCAGCGGCGGAGCAGGTCCACCACCTCACCCAGCCGGTCGAGGCCCTCCTCATGCCAAGGATGAGGGATGACCGAGACATGCTCGGCACCCGCCTCGGCATACTCGGCAAAGCGGTCCGCGATTTCCTGCAGGGAACCCCGGAACGGGACGGCGCTTGGCATCGGCCTGAAAGGCCCCGAGGTAAAGTCGACGGCCACCGTGGCGCCTTGCGACAGCGAGGCCGGGTCCCGACCCCATTTCTCGCAGGCGGCCTCGATTGGGGCCCAGGCATCGCGATAGGACTGCAGTGCACTGTCACCAAAGGCAATCATGCAGTTCCACATGTCGGCCTGCTGGGCCACCAGGCGTGACATGCGCGGCTTGCCCTTGAGGGTGCCTATCATCAATGGCGGTGCAGAGAAGGCAGATTTGGGCAGCAGCGCCGCATCTTCCACGCGATGGAACTCGCCCTGAAAGGTTACGGTATCACCACGCAGCAGCGGCTTGATGATCTGCAGGCTCTCCTCGAAGCGCGCAACGTGGCGGGTGAAATCAAAACCATAGGCCTGGTGCTCGGAGACAAAATCCCCCGCCCCCAGCCCGAGGATGAGGCGTCCTGTGCTGAGCTCGGTCACGTTGTCGACCATGCGCGCCAGAAGCGCCGGATTGCGGAAGGTGCTGTTGCAGACGAGGGTGCCGATGTGGATGCGGTGCGTGGTGGCCGCGACTGCAGCCGCAGCCGTCCAACACTCCCATTGGCCGCCCTTCACGCCCTTGAGTTCCTCCGGCAACTCGAGGCCGACGGCGCGAAAGTCGACATAGGCCTCCCAATACAGGTGGTCCGTCAGCCACACGCTGTCGAGCCCAACTGCCTCGGCATGGCGTGCGAAAGAGAGATTGCGCGCGAGCCCGGCGGTCTCCCCCGCCAAGGAGCCGTTCCACAGCGGTAACAGGACACCGAGTTTGAGATCCCTGGGCGACATGCAATGTCTCCTCATGCATACCAATGGGGTGGCAGTTGCCGGTTCTCAGAGCCGCCCGCAGAATAACACCACGCGCCCATAGCTCAGTTGGATAGAGTACCTGGCTTCGAACCAGGTGGTCGGAGGTTCGAGTCCTTCTGGGCGCGCCATTTTCCCCGTGTCCGGTCTTCAGACAGAAGTGGCAAAACCGGTTCCCGAGCGGCAGATCCAGGGTTTGTACCGCGTCGTGCCCATGTCCCGCCAGCCATCGCGTAAACCGCTGGTGCGATCACGAATTCTTGCGTGCAGTGCAATATCCCGGCTGACACGAAAGTCATGTCTCGCGTCGTTTACAGCTCCCGCAGAGCCTCTCTAATATCGGGTCGTGGCGCCGTATCCCGGCCGCCAAATCATTACAACAGCAGCATGGGGGAGGCTTCCGATGGATTTCGGCTTTGTTTTCATGGGAGACATTCACATCCACAAGGATGTGAAGTACGCAGAAGATCACGGCTTCTCGCACGCCTGGTTGTATGACAGCCAGATGCTCGGCAGTGAAGTCTACGCCGCCATGGCCTTGTGCGCTGATCGCACCAGCCGCATCAAGATAGGTCCTGGCGTCACCAACCCCGCCTCGCGTATCGCGCCCCTTTCCGCGTGCGGCATGGCCACCATCAATGAGATCGCACCGGGTCGCGCGATCATGGGGATCGGGACCGGCAACACCACGCGCCGCACACTCGGAATGCCTGCGGCCAAGGTGGCGGACCTCGAAGAACACGTCCGCGTGTGCCGCGATCTGTTCGACGGCAAGATCACCGATTACTCGGAAGGCGATCGCCATCGCAAGATCAAGTTCCTCAACCCGAACATGGGTTACATCAACATCACCGACAGAATTCCGATCTATCTGGCTGCCAGTGGTCCCAAGGTCGCCCAGCTCGCAGGCAAGATTGCAGACGGGGTGATCCTCTTCGGTGCAGTCCATCCGGATCTCGTGAAATGGATGATTGCCAATGTTCGCAAGGGCGCAGAGCAGGCCGGTCGGGATCCGGACAAGATCTACATCCTCTCGATGACCGCGTTTTATCTCACCGATTCGGAGGAAGAGATCGAGACGCGCGCCGTGCGCGAGGCAGTGGGCCCGATGGTTGCCTCGTCCAGCAACATCTTCGCGCTGTCCTGCATCAAGGATCCCTCTGCCATCCCGGGCTCCTTGCGCGACGATCTGATGGGTTTCACGGATGTATACCGTGAGCCGGATGCACCCATCGAAACCCGTCACCTCAAGCTCTATGAGGGCTATCTGCAGCGCCTGCGTGACGAGCACGAAGCACTCATGTCCAAGAAGATCATCCAGGCTACCACCCTCACGGGTACCCGCAAGGAGGTGCTGGGCATGATCGAGGGCATGCGGGATGCCGGGGTGCATCAGGTGGCAGTCCAGCCGATTCGTCCGACCCGCGAAGTGGTGGATCAATTCGCGAAGGAAATCATGCCTCACTTTGCGTGAGGCACACACAACCTGCGGGAGGTTTGATGAACGCACTTGAAACTGCACAGGCTTTCATGGCGAGCTGGGCCATTCCCGGCAACTTTGAAAACTCGTTCAGGCAGTACATGACCGCGGACTGCGCCTACGAAAACGTGGGCCTTTCCAGCACGAAGGGACCGGACGAGGCACTCGCATTCTTTGCCGGTTTCTCCCAGCAGGTACCGTTCGTCGCCATCACGATGGATCTCTTGTCCATCGCGGTGGCGGGGGACGCCGTGCTGACGGAACGGATTGATTACCTGAAGGATGCAGAAGGCAAGATCCTGCTTACCATCCCGCTGATGGGCATCATGAAGATCCGTGACGGCAAAATCTGTGAATGGCGGGATTACTTCGACACTGCTCCCTTCGCCCGATGACTTGAACGGATACCCCGAGGGTTATACTCTCGGGGGTATCCACACAAATATCCGCACGGACACGACGTTCGTGCGCGACAGAGGACCCCCGGAATGAAGAAATCCCTGCAAAACCTGGGCGCGGGGCTGGCCGTATTGCTTGCTACCGCAAGTGCCAACCTGATCGCCGCTGAAAAAAGCGAGCACACGGCTGTCCACAAGCATTACGAGGATGCACCAGAGGCGCAACAGCCGGGCCCCAAGGGTGAACTCGCGCCCCGTTTGCAGAACCTCGGCAAGCACGTCTTTCCCGTCACGACCGGAAATGCAGAAGCCCAGAAATTCGTCAATCAAGGACTCAACCTGGCCTATGCCTTCAATCACGGGGAGGCGAGGCGCGCCTTCCGCGAGGCCGCGCGCCTCGACCCGGATCTCGCCATGGCCTACTGGGGCCAAGCGCTGGTGCTCGGGCCCAACATCAACGCGATGATGGCGCCCAATGAAGAGCCCCATGCGCTGGAAATGGTCAGCAAGGCCCAGGCACGGGCCAGCAAGACCAGCCCGCGTGAGCAGGCACTGATTGCTGCGCTGGCAGTCCGTTATTCTGGCAATGCAGAGGCGCGCAAG